>NZ_JBSKBP010000004.1:0-268359 GCF_053714275.1 Mesorhizobium sp. Arg314
CGCCTGCCGCCGGGACTGCCGGCTGTGATGGGCCGCAGTCCCGGCCGCCAAACTACCCGATCCTTCTCAAACAATCCCAGGGCGAAGGAGCGCAGCTCCGTCGCGAAGACCCTGGGATCCATTCCGCGACACCGGCCGACGAGCGCAGCGGAGAAGAATTCTGGACCGCAGCGACGCCTAGAAGTCGCGGCATGGATCCTCGGGTCGGCGCCGCGTCGCTTCGCTCCTTGCTCCGCCCGTGGATGACGAAGTGACTGGCGTCTCCGCTAGGCTCCCCTGCGCTTACTCCCCGACCACCCCAGCGATGTTCTGGTCGTAGTCGACAAGCGATCCCGTCATGACGCCGGCCTGCGGGCTGAGCATATAGGTAATCAGCCGGGCGAGTTGCGCAGGCTTGACCAGCTGGCCCATCGGCTGCGCGGCTTCGGCCTTTTCCAACCAGTCGTCGGGCGCTGCGTGCCACTTCTTCTGCACGATCGCCTCGCCCTCGGTGTCCATCCAGCCGGGCAGCACGGCGTTGCAGCGGATGCGGTTCTTCCGGTAGGAGCTCGCGACATTCTTGGTCAGCGTCATCAGCGCGCCCTTGCTTGTCGAATAGGGCGTCAGGAAGGACTGGCCGGCATGCGCCGACATCGACAGCACATTGACGATCGAGCCTGGCGCCTTGCGCTCCAGGAGATGCGCGACAAGACCCTGCATCAGGAAGAAGGGCCCACGCACATTGGTGTCGAATATCTGGTCGAAAAGCTCTTCCGACGTCTCGACCAGCGAGCCGCGCGCCGAGGTGGCAGCGGCATTGACCAGCGCGTTAAGCGTGCCGAAATGGGCGATCGCGGTTGCTACCGCGCGCTTGCAGTCGGCGACCTTGGCGACATCGGCGCTGATGAAGATGGCGTCGACCCCGCTCTTCCTGAGCGCTGCGACCGCTTGGTCGCCCTTCTCCTGCGAGCGGCCGATCAGCGCCACCGCGCGGCAGCCCTCGTCGGCCAAGGCCTCGGCAACGGCGAAGCCGATGCCTTGCGCACCGCCGGTGACGATGGCGCGCGTTTGTGAATTGCGACCGGCCAAACCGTTCATCGCTGTGCTCCTGTAATCTGTGTTCAAACGTTCAATCGACGCGGACGGTCTTGCCTGTCGTCGCCGATTTCAGCGCCGCGTCGGCGAGCTTCAGCGCGATCAGCCCGTCCTTGCCGCTTGGCGAAGCGTTCTTGCCGGCGCTCTTGGCGGCGATGAAGGAGGCGATCTCGTTGGCATAGGCGTCGATGTAACGGGTCATGAAGAAGTCGTGCAGCGGCGGCCGGGTGTAGCCCTTTTCGTTGGCGAGCTCGATCGACACCGGCCGCTGGTTCTCGGCCGCGACCATGCCCTTCGAGCCATGCACCTCGATGCGCTGGTCGTAGCCATAGGTGGCGCGGCGCGAATTGGAGATGACGGCCTGCTTGCCGGACGCGGTTTCGAGGATGACGCTGACCGAGTCGAAATCGCCTGCTTCGCCGATCTTCTTGTCGACCAGCACCGAGGCGTGGGCGCTGACGGCGACCGGCTCCTCGCCGAGCAGGAAGCGCGCCATGTCGAAATCGTGGATGGTCATGTCGCGGAAAATGCCGCCGGAACGGGCGATGTAATCGAGCGGCGGGGCAGCCGGATCGCGCGACGTGATGGTGACCATTTCGACCGTGCCGATGGCGCCGTCGTCGATCGCCTTGCGGACGGCGGCGAAATGCGGGTCGAAGCGACGGTTGAAGCCGACCATCAGCACAGCATTGGTCTTCTCGACCACGGCCAGGCATTTTTCGACGCGCTCGACGGAAAGATCGATCGGCTTTTCGCAGAAGATCGCCTTGCCGGCCTTGGCGAAGCGCTCGATCAGGTCGGCATGGGTGTCGGTCGGCGTGCAGATGATGACGGCATCGATGTCCTTGGCCTTCTCGATGGCATCGATCGTGCGCACTTCGGCGCCATAGGCGGAGGCCAGTTCAGTCGCCGCCTTCTCGAAGGCATCGGCCACCGCCACGAGCTTGGCCTGTGGGTTGGAGGCAACGGCGCGGGCATGCACCTTGCCGATACGGCCGGCGCCGAGGAGAGCGAAGCGGAGTGTCATGGAATGTCCTTCGAGGGTGGGTTTTATGGGCATGTCCGCGCCTGTCGGCGCGGACGATTGTTCGATCCCGTCGTGGCGCCCGTCAGGCGGCCTGCAATTCCGCCTGTCCGGTCTTGGCGCCGGTGATGTAGGCGACGATGTCGTTGCCGTCGGTGTCCTGCTTGCGCAGATTGGCGACGATCTTGCCGCGGCGGAAGACGACGATGCGGTCGACCAGGTCGAACACCTGGCGCATGTTGTGGCTGACCAGAATCAGCGGCTCGCCGTTTTCCTTGAGCGTGCGGATGATGTTTTCGACCTGCGCCGTCTCCTGCACGCCGAGGGCTGCCGTCGGCTCGTCCATGATGATCAGCTTGGAGGCGAAGGTGGCCGTCCTGGCGATCGCCACGCACTGGCGCTGGCCGCCCGACATGTGGCGGATGGTGCTGGACAGATTGGGGATCTTCACCGCCGTGCGAACGAGTGCCGCCTCGGTCGCCTTGCGCATCGCCTTGCGGTCGAGGATCGAAAATGGGCCGAGGTTGAACAGCACCTTCTCGCGACCGAGGAACAGGTTCGACGGCACGTCGAGATCGTCGGCCAGAGCGAGGTTCTGGAACACGGTCTCGATGCCCGCCTCGCGCGCCTCGATCGGGCCGGCGAAATTCACTTCCTTGCCGTCGAACCAGATCTTGCCCTCGGTGCGCTGCTCGACGCCGGTGATCTGTCGCACGAAGGTCGACTTGCCGGCGCCGTTGTCGCCCATGATGGCGACATGCTCGCCCTTGCGCAGCTCGAAATTCGCCTCCTGCAGCGCGTGCACGCCGCCATAGTGCTTGGTGAGGTTTTCGGTCTTCAGAACGATGTCGGACATGCTCAAGCTCCTATCGCCCGGCGACGCTGGCGCCATTGATCGAGAACGACCGCGCCGACGATGATCACGCCCTTGACCATTTCCTGATAATAGGCATCGAGGCGCAGGAAGGTGAAGCCGGAAATGATGACGCCGAAGATCAGCGAGCCGATCACGGTGCCGATGATGGAGCCGCGGCCGCCCGACAGCGAAACGCCGCCGATGACCGCCATGGCGATGGCGTCGAGCTCGTACATAACGCCCATGCCGGCCTGGGCGGTGAGGTTCTTGGAGGACAACACCACGGCGGCGATCGCTGCCAAGATACCGGCGATGGCATAGACCAGCACCTTGTGGTTGGCGATCTTGATACCGGACATGCGCGCGGCGTCTTCGTTCGAGCCGATGGCGTAGCAGTGCTTGCCGTATTTCGTGTAGGTCAGGATGAGCTGGAACAGGATCGCCAGCGAGATGAAGATGACGACCGGCATCAGGCCCTTGCCGATGGCCGCGAAGCTGTCGGTCGGGAACGAGATCGGCTGGCCCTTCGACCACCATTTGGCGATGCCGCGTGCGGTGACCATCATGCCGAGCGTGGCGATGAAAGGGGGAATGCGGGTGTAGGCGATCAACAGGCCGTTGATCAGGCCGCCGATCAGGCCGCAGCCGACCGCGACCAGCAGCGGCACGATGACCGGCAGGTCGGTCAGTCCATAGTCGATGAACATCGCCTTGGGATTGGGATTGCCGTTGACGGTGGCAACCTGCGCGAAACTCATGGCGATCATGGCGGTGGCGCCGACGATCGAGCCCGAGGACAGGTCGATGCCGCCGCAGATGATGACCTGGGTGACGCCGATGGCGATGATGCCGACGATCGACACCTGCAGAATGATGATCTGCAGGCGCTGCTCGTTGAACAGCCCTGAAACGTTCTCGCGGGTGTTGAACAGGAAGCTGTCGCCGAGGAAGACGCGGCCGATCAGTTCGAAGGCGGCGACGAGAATGACCAGCGCCAGGAACACGTTGAACTCGGCAGGCCATGGACGCTTCTTGGCGTCATAACTCAGCCCGCCGATGCCATGCGATGTCTGTGACACGTCTTCTTCCTCCGAATGACCGCACCCGTTCTCCCGCCTGGTGGGGCGGGAGAGGAACAGAGCGGCGCCGCTTCATCGGGAGCCGATTTCAGCCAGTCCGATGCGTCGCGGCGCCAACCCACGGTTTGTCTTCACGCAATCCCGTACGGAAAACCGCTACACACTTTTCCCGGAATTGCGTCGGCGCGGCCTCAGTTCTTCTTCAAGAACTTGTCGATGTTCGCCGGCGTGACGAGTTGGAAGGGCACGTAGACCTTGTGCTCGACCTTCTCACCCTTGGCGAGCTTCAGCGCCGCATCCAGCGCGCCGGCACCCTGGCCGGCAGCGTCCTGGAACACCGTTACATCGAGATCGCCGGCCTGCATCGCCGCCAGCGCGTCCTGCGTGGCGTCGACGCCGCCGACGACCACCGACTTCATGTCGACATTGGCGGCCTTCATCGCCTGGATGGCACCGATGGCGCTTTCGTCGTTGTTGGCGATGACGCCGTCGAACGGCTTGCCGGACGACAGCCAGTTGGTCATCAGGTTCTGCGCCTGGTCACGATCCCAGTTCGAGGTCTGCTTGTCGATGATCTTGATGAAGCTGCAGTCCGGGGTGGCGATCACTTCCTCGATGTCCTTGGTGCGCTGCACCGCGGCCTGGTTGGAAAGCTCGCCCATGATCACATAGACATTGGCTTCCTTCTTGCCGGCTTCCTTGAACAGGCGGCAGGCTTCCTTGGTCTCGAGCGTGCCGGATTCGGACTCGTTCGAAGCGACGAAGGCCTGGTTGCCAGGCAGCGAGTCGACATTGACCGGCTGGCGATTGACATAGACCAGCGGGATCTTGGCGGCGGCGGCCGCGTCCGACATCGCCTGGGTGGCCGAGGTATCGACCGGATTGACGATGATGGCGTCGACGCCCGATGCGGCAAAGTTCTTGATCTGGTCGAGCTGCTTGGCCACGTCGTTCTGCGCGTCCTCGACCTGCAACTCGACGCCGCTCATGCCCTTGGCCTGCGCGATCATGCCGTTGCGCAGCACGGTCAGGAAGTTGTCGTCGAACTTGGCCATCGAAACGCCGATCTTGGCGGCGAAGGCGGATGAGCACATCAGCGCCGAAAGCGCGACGCCCAAAAGCAGTTTCTTCATTTTATCTCTCCTCCACTTGGTGTCCGGCTGCACCCATTGAACCGGAATCCCCGGTTTGCCCGGGGAATCTCTCCCTGCGGCCGCATGGCGTTACCAACGCGATGGAACGCCTCATCCTCCGTTCAAACAGACGCTCTCGGAACGAAAGAACCAAAAAGCCTAGCTAGTGAAATATTTATTCCATTTCGCTTGGCGACGTCAAGGGCGATTCCAACCGAGGCCGCCGGTTTTTCGATCGCGCTCATCGAAACCTGTGCCCGAACCCCGCGAACCGCCATGAAAGAATCCATCAGCCTGATGGGTTCTTTCACATCGATTCCATCGCTCCGGGGGTCAGTTCCCCGACACAGGGATTTTGAAAGGTTGCCGTTTGTCTTGGTGCAAGATTTTCCGTTGAAGCGTTGCTGCGGTGCAGAATTCTGCTCCGCAGCGCCTTCGATCAAGGCCACGGCATGGATTCCAGGGTCTACGCGGTACGCTTCGCTTCCCGCTCCGCCCTAGCATGACGACGGGGTGAGCGTTTCGGCCAATCTCCAAGGCATGCCATCTGCCAACGCAAGCAAAGCCGACCGGTCAAAATCTCTGTGCTGGGGCCTAGATGTTTTCCGGCAGATAGATGTCGAAGGGCAGGAAGGTCTGTCCGGGCGCATTGGCGGCGCCGCTTTCGATGGCATGCGCCATCAGCCCGACGAGTTCCCGGCAGAGCGCGGCAAGCGGCGTCGAGATCACCATGGTGAGGATGTTGTCGGCAAGTGCTGCGCGAGAGACGGCGTTGATCTCGTTGCAGATGACGACCGGCATCTCAACCGGGTTCGCCGTCCTCAGCGCCGAGACCGCGCCTTCCATTCCGCCGCCGGCGACGTAGCAGCCGGCAAGATCGGGATGGCGCGCCAGAAGATCGAGCATGGCATCGTGCGTCACATCATTGGCTTCGAGGTTGACCAGCGTCTCCATCACGGTGAAATCCGGCGCGTGCTCGCGGAAATAGGAGCGGAAGCCGATCTCGCGCAGCTCATGGCCGTGGAAGCGGTGGCTGCCGACGAAGAGCGCGACCTTGCCGGGCTTCCTGGCCGCCTTGGCGATCATCCATGCCGCGCTGCGCCCGACCTTGCGGTTGTCGAGACCGACGTAACCCTCGCGGATGCCGGCGGCAAAGTCGGACAGCAGCGAGAAGACCGGCTGCCCCCTCGCCTTCAGCGCCTCCACGACCGCCGTCAGCGTCGGATGATCCGGACCGACGACGGCGATGGCTCTCGATTTGGCAGCCAGCTTGCGCATCTGGTCGGCGATCTCGTCGGGCGCCAGCGAAGCGGCGAAGTCGATCGCAGCAGTGCCGCGGAATCGTTGCGACTGTGCAACCGCCAGCTCGAGCTCGCTGGCGAAATCGCCATAGAAGACATCATTGCCCCTGAGCAGCAGGAAGCCGAGCCGATATTCCGGCAATTCCTGGCGCATGCGCTGCTTGATCAAACCCGCCGCGTGGTAGCCGATCTCGGTGGCGGCCTCATAGACCCGGCGCGCCGTCTCCTCGCGCACCGGCAGGCGACTGTTCAGCACTCTGTCGACGGTGGCGACACTGACGCCCGCAACGCGGGCGAGATCGGTAATGGTCGGCCGCTTTGCCATGAATGCTCCATCGCTAACCCGAATGAACATATCTCAGTCTGATAGAAAATGATAGAAACTATCTTTCTGATGTTGAGACTATCATAGGCTGGCGGTATGTTGAAGTGGAAACCAGTCATGGACGAGCCCGGACTTATCTGAGCCGCTCGCCAGATGCTGATGGAGGAACCTCAATGACGGCCATGACGTCTGCCGCGGCGTCGCCACGCGACTACAGCCTGATCGGCCGCGACGCAAAACGCGCTGTCGAGAGCGGGCTGGCGGCGGCCGAGTGGTACCACACCGAAATCCCGCGCAAGCAGATGAAGGAATTGATGCAGCGCTCGGACCAACCGGCGATCCGCGATACCGCCATCTGGCTCGGCTCCATGGCGCTCAGCGGCGCGGCGGGCGCACTGCTTTGGGGCACCTGGTGGTGCGTGCCGTTCTTCTTCGTCTATGGTGTACTCTACGGCTCGGCGACGGACTCGCGCTGGCATGAATGCGGCCACGGCACGGCGTTCCGCACGCAGTGGATGAACGACGCCGTCTACCAGATCGCCTGCTTCATGATCATGCGCAATCCGGTGACATGGCGCTGGAGCCACACGCGCCACCACACCGACACCATCATCGTCGGCCGCGATCCCGAAATCGCCGTCATGCGGCCGCCGGACCTGCTGCGCGTTGTGCTCAACTTCTTCGGCATCCTCGATGCCTGGCATGCGATGGCCGACATGCTGCGCAATGCCGCCGGCGTCGTCAGCGCCGCCGAAAAGACCTTCATTCCCGAGCAGGAACAGCCGAAGGCGATCCGTATCGCCCGCATCTGGACGGCGATATACACGGCCACGATCGCGCTGGCGCTCTATACCGGCTCGTTCCTGCCGCTGATGCTGGTCGGCCTGCCCCGGCTCTACGGCGCCTGGCATCATGTGATGGTCGGGCTGTTGCAGCATGGCGGACTGGCCGAGAACGTCACCGATCACCGACTGAACAGCCGCACCGTCTACATGAATCCGATCAGCCGCTTCATCTACTGGAACATGAACTACCATGTGGAGCACCACATGTTCCCGATGGTGCCCTATCACGCGCTGCCGAAGCTGCACGAAATGATCCAGCACGACCTGCCGGCGCCGACGCCGTCGATCCTGGCCGGCTATCGCGAAATGATCCCGGCCTTCGTGCGCCAGCTGCGCAACCAGGACTATTTCATCAAGCGCGAGCTGCCGCCGACGGCGCGGCCCTATCGCGAGGAACTGCATAACGACATTCCGATGGCTGCCGCGGCGGAATGATGCTCAAGACAATTTGCCGGAGGACGAGATGAACGACTGGGTCGAGGCCTGTGCGGCCGGAGACATCGATGAAGAGGACGTGATGCGGTTCGACCATGCCGGCCGTACCTTTGCCATCTACCGCAGCCCGGACGACGAATATTTCGCGACCGACGGCCTGTGCACGCATGAAAAGGTGCATCTGGCCGACGGGCTGGTGATGGACGACATCATCGAGTGCCCGAAGCACAATGGCCGCTTCAACTACAAGACCGGCGACGCGCGTGGCGCGCCGGTGTGCGTCAACCTCAAGACCTATCCGGTCAGGGTCGATGCCGGCAAAGTCCTTATTCAGATCGGGTGACGGCAATGACGGGAGGAATGGTGATCATCGGCGCCGGCGAATGCGGCGGCCGCGCCGCACTTGCGCTGCGCGATCTGGGTTTCGACGGGCCGGTGACGCTGGTCGGCGACGAGCCGCATCTGCCCTATGAGCGGCCGCCGCTATCGAAGGAAGCCATGACCGGCGAGGCCCCGGCCATCAAGGCGATCGCCACCGACGAGCTTTTCGCCGAGCGCTCGATCCGTCACATCCATTCCGTCCGGGCCGTTGCGATCGACCGTGCCGCACGAGCCGTGCAACTGTCGGACGGCTCTTCCGTTTCCTACGGCAAGCTGCTGCTGGCGACCGGATCGGTGCCGCGCAAGCTGCCGATGCCGGGTCTCGGGTCGCGCTGCGTTTATTTGAGGACCTTCAACGACGCGCTCGCCATCCGCGCCCATCTCGGCGCCGGAAACCGCGTCGCCATCATCGGTGGCGGCTTCATCGGCCTCGAGCTTGCCGCGTCGGCGCGAAAGCTCGGCGCCGCGGTCACGGTCATCGAGGCGCAGCCGCGCATCCTGATGCGCGGCGTGCCCGCCGAGATTGCGGAGATCATCCACAAGGCGCATGAGGCCGAGGGCGTTTCGATCCGCACCGGCCAGGGCATCGCGGCGATTGCCGACGAGGGCGCGGAAGTCGCCATCACGCTGGCCGACGGGCAGGAGATCGCCGCCGATCTCGCGGTGATCGGCATCGGCGCCGTGCCGGTGACGGCGCTTGCCGCCGAAGCCGGTCTGGCGATCGACAACGGCATCGCCGTCGACGAGCGTTTGCGCACCGCCGATCCGGATATCTTCGCCGCCGGCGATTGCTGCTCGTTCCCGCTCGCGGTCTATGGCGGACGGCGCGTGCGTCTGGAAGCCTGGCGCAACGCGCAGGAGCAGGGCGCCTTAGCCGCCAAGAACATGCTGGGCGCCGATGAGGCGCATGCCGCAGTGCCGTGGTTCTGGTCGGATCAGTACGGCCTCACCTTGCAGATCGCCGGGCTTTCGGACGAAGGTCGCATGAGCGTCCGGCGCGACCTCGACGACGGCGCCTTCGTCCTGTTCCATCTGGCCGAGGACGGCAGGCTGGTTGCCGCCAGCGGCATCGGCCCCGGCAATGCGGTGGCGCGCGACATCCGGTTGGCGGAGATGCTGATTGCGAAGCGGGCGACGCCGGCGCCGGAAGCGCTGGGCTCGCAAGCGGTCAAGCTGAAGTCGCTGCTGGCGGCGTGAGCTGTCGTGCCAATTGTCGATCTCGGCGCTGCCCCTCATCTGCCTACCGGCATCTTCTCCCCGTTCACGGGGAGAAGGGGGCTGTCGGCCCTCGGCGCCCATTCTGCAACGTTCGAGATCGGCGAAAGCGTCGACACAGCCTCTTTCTCCCCATTTACGGGGAGAAATGCCCGGCAGGGCAATGAGGGGCAGCGCAAAAGCGGTCGAACTGAACTCCAACCTGGCTCCGCTCTCAAAGCTTGGCCCCTAAAACAGCGCCTTCAGCTCGTCGAGCTTGTCGTTGACCAGCCAGCCGTAATAGTTTTCCTCGGGCAGCTTTTCCGGTTCGCCGGCGGCGCGGCGCTTGTCGTTTTCGGCCTTCAGCGCATTGGCGCGCTGCTCGGGATTGCCGACATTGTAGAGCGTCGCGGTGATACCCGGATTGCGCGAGATGTCGAAGCCGGCAATGCTGCGATAGGCGTCGATGGACTTCTTGATCGTCGCAGCGACGTAAGGCAGCGTCAGGTCCGGGTCCATGATGGTCTTGTAGACCGCGTTGGGATCGCTGACATCCAGCTTGGGCAGGCCCGAGACCTTGTGCACCAGGTCGCTCATCTGCAGCGCCGTCAGCGGGTTGAGCTGGCCGAGGCCAAAAGTCTGGCCGGCGTAATAGGGCTGGAAGAAGGTGGCTCCGAAGCGGTCGTTGGGGAAATCCTCACCGCCGACGGTCTCGCCGCGGAACGAATGATTCCAGACTTGCTCACGGCATTCCCAAAGATCGTAGCTGTCGTCCATGGCGGCGCATTTCTGGAATTCCGGCCGCTTGATGAAATCGCCGACGTCCTCGCCGTCATAGGCAAAGGTAAGCTTGCTCGACAAATAGGAGATCGCCTTGACGTAGTAGGTCTGCAGCCGGTCATAGGCGTCGACATTGTAGGTGTGCTCGCCGACGATGGCGCCGACGATATGCATGGGGTCGATGCCGTAGGCCGCCGCCGCCTTCCTGATCTTGGCGCGCAGGTCGGCGTCGTTCTGCAGCAGCGCGTAGACCTTGCGGTATTTGGCCTGGAAGGTGGTGTTGGTCGCCTGGGTGCGCCGGCTGGACGCGCCCGGAATATCCGGCTGCACGCTGTTGCGGTTGCCCGGCGGCACCATGGTCGCGGCATCGGCGATCGTCACCGCCGCCGCCAGTGCAAGACCAACAAAAAGAAACAGGTATTTCTTCATCCGCCGCCGCCTTTGAATGTGCGGCAACCTAGGTAAAGCGCTCGGCAGAGTCGAGAGCAGGCTGCTACCTGCCGCCAAGAATGGCGACCAGATGCTTCCATTTGGCCACACTTTGCGTTGGAAGGGCGTTTCCGGCCGGCCTGAAGCCGGCCCGAAATCGGGGCATTGGAAGGGCGTTTCAGGCCGGCCTGAAGCCGGCCCGAAATCGGGGCATCGGGAGGGCGTTTTCGGGCCGGCCTGTAGGCCAGCCCGAAATCAAGACCGGGCTTAAAGGATGAACCGCGACAGGTCGGTGTTGCGCGACAGGTCGCCGACATGCTTCTCGACATAGGCGGCGTCGATGGTGACGGCGGTGCCATTGCGGTCCGGCGCGTCGTAGGAGATCTCGTCCAGCACGCGCTCCATGACCGTCTGCAGGCGCCGCGCGCCGATATTCTCGACGCTGGCGTTGAGGTCGACGGCGATGCCGGCGAGAGAATCGATGGCGTCGTCGGTGAAGGTCAGCTCGACGCCTTCGGTCTTCATCAGCGCGATATACTGCTTGATCAGGCTCGCCTCCGTCTCGGTGAGGATGCGCACGAAATCAGACTTCTCCAGCGCGCGCAGCTCGACGCGGATCGGCAGGCGGCCCTGCAGCTCGGGCAGAAGGTCCGACGGCTTGGAGACGTGGAACGCACCCGAGGCGATGAACAGGATATGGTCGGTTTTAATCGACCCATACTTGGTCGCAACAGTCGTGCCTTCGACCAGCGGCAGCAGGTCGCGCTGCACGCCTTCGCGCGACGGGCCGCCCGAAATGTCGCTCCTGGCCGCGATCTTGTCGATCTCGTCGAGGAAGACGATGCCGTCGTTCTCGGCTGATTCCAGCGCCCTGCGCACCACTTCGTCCTGATCGAGCAGCTTGTCGGATTCGTCGTTGACCAGGAGCGCGTAGGAATCGCGCACCGTGGTCTTGCGGGTCTTGGTCTTGCGGCCGCCCATCGCCTTCGACAGCATGTCGTTGATGTTGAGCACGCCGACATTGGCGCCGGGCATGCCGGGAATCTCGAAGCCGGGCATGCCGCCGGTGCCGGTGTCGGCCACCTCGATCTCGATCTCCTTGTCGTCGAGCTCGCCCTCGCGCAGCTTCTTGCGGAAGCTGTCGCGCGTCGCCGGGCTCGCCGTCTTGCCGACAAGGGCTTCAAGCACGCGTTCCTCGGCGTTGACCTGGGCGCGCGCGTTGACGTCCTCGCGCATCTTCTCGCGCGCCAAGCCGATGGCGACCTCGACGAGGTCGCGCACGATCTGCTCGACATCGCGGCCGACATAGCCGACCTCGGTGAACTTGGTCGCCTCGACCTTGACGAAGGGCGCGCCGGCGAGCCGCGCCAGGCGGCGCGAGATTTCGGTCTTGCCGACGCCGGTCGGGCCGATCATCAGGATGTTCTTCGGCATCACCTCTTCGCGCATCTGGCCTTCCAGTTGCTGGCGGCGCCAGCGGTTGCGCAAGGCAATCGCCACGGCGCGCTTGGCGTCCTTCTGGCCGATGATGAAGCGGTCGAGTTCCGAAACGATTTCACGGGGAGAAAAGCTGCTCATAAGACTCAAATTCCACTTTGCCACTGCTTGATGGACTCGAACGGATGCAGCAGCATGATCACGTTGAGCGTCAGATTGTCCCGGATGAGGTAGCCCGTGCCGAGCTCGAAGATGAGCGCCAGGGCGACGATCACCCATATAGGTAGCTTTCGCGCCATCACAAATCCCAGCGCCATGAACAGCGTGTCGGACACCGAGTTGATGATCGAGTCGCCGTAATAGTTGAGCGAGATGGTGCCGGCACGGTAGCGGTCGATGATGAAGGGGCTGTTTTCCAGAAGCTCCCAACCGCCTTCGATGAGGACCGCGAAGGCCAGCCTCAGCCCGATCGGCGAACGCGGAAAGAGGAACCTCGCCAGAGCATAGAACAGGAAGCCGTGGATGATGTGCGAGAAGGTGTACCAGTCGGCGATGTGCTGGGAATTCTCCGAGCTGTTGACCACGCCGTGCCAGAGCTTGACGTAACCGCAGGTGCAGATCGGCGGATGGCCCATGCCGTACAAGGCGCCGGCCTGGAAAATGACCAAGGCGAGCACAAGCAGAAGGCCCATGCGCCAGCTGTCTTCATAGGCGGAAAGCGTCTTGTCCACTTCAGGCGCGGTCATTCGGTCAGTCCCCCAGATTTTCGTCGCCTTCGGCCGCATCGACGGCCATCAGCACGACCTCCCCATATTGCGAATGCCTGCGGCCGATCGGCCTGAAGCCGGCCTTCTCATAGGCGCGGATGGCGCGGCCATTGCCGGGATGCGGATCGATGATGACGCGCGGCGCGCCTTCCTCGAAAAGCTCCTCGGCGAACTGGCGCAGGATGGCCGAGCCATGACCGATACCGACCAGCTCCGGCGGGCCGATCGACAGATCGACGCCCAGCGTGCCGAACGGCTGGTCGGCATAGGGATGGTCGTCCTCCATATGCGGATCGTAGCTCTGCAGGTAGGCGATCGGCCTGCCGTCAAGTTCGACGATCAGCGGCTCGACCGAGACCGAATCGATATGCTCGCCGATTCCGGCGATTTCCTTCTCCGGATCGTCCCACCATGCGGCGACATGCGGCTCTCTGAGCCAGCCGGCGATCATCGGCAGGTCCTTTGGCGTGACCGGCCGAAAATCGTAGTTATTTCCTTGGTTGGCCATGATCTTTTCCAAAAACCGGGTCCCACTTTTTGGGATCATGGCCAGCTGTTCAGGCGGCATCGAGCGTTTCGACGACGAAGTTGTTGTTGGTGTAGACGCAGATGTCGGACGCGATCTGCATGGCCTTGCGGGCGATCTCCTCGGCGTCCTTTTCGGTGTCGATCAGCGCGCGGGCCGCGGCCAGCGCGTAGTTGCCGCCGGAGCCGATGGCCATGACGCCATGTTCGGGCTCGAGCACGTCGCCATTGCCGGTCAGCGCCAGCGACACCGACTTGTCGGCGACCAGCATCATGGCTTCCAGGCGGCGCAGATAGCGGTCGGTGCGCCAGTCCTTGGCGAGCTCGACGCAGGCGCGCGTCAGCTGGTCCGGGTATTGCTCGAGCTTGGCTTCGAGCCGCTCCAGCAGGGTGAAGGCATCGGCGGTGGCGCCGGCGAAGCCGGCAATGACGCTGCCGCCCTTGCCGATGCGGCGCACCTTGCGGGCGTTGCCCTTCATGATGGTCTGGCCAAGGCTGACCTGGCCGTCGCCGGCGATCACAACCTTGTTGCCCTTACGCACGCTGATGATGGTCGTGGCGTGCATGGTGAGTTCATTCGACATTTTGGCTCCGATTCGCGCTATCCCTCCTGAAGGCGATTGGCGCGGTACGAGTGAGTTGGATCGGCCATATGTATGCATGAGGCTAACGATTGCAAACCGCCCCAAGCCAAGCCCGATAGCGACCGGAATGGCAACTGGCAATCGCCCGATCATGCTGATAGAAGGCTTTCGTTTTCAAGCCCGAAGCCTCCGAGCGGGGCAACAAGGACAGAACGATGACGCGTTCCGCCGAAGTCAGCCGCAAGACCAGGGAAACCGACATTTCGGTTTCGGTCCATGTCGACGGCAAGGGCAAAGCCGACATTTCGACCGGCGTCGGCTTCTTCGACCATATGCTCGACCAGCTGTCGCGGCATTCACTGATCGACATGACCATAAAGGCCAAGGGCGACCTGCATATCGACGACCACCACACGGTCGAGGACACCGGCATCGCTATCGGCCAGGCATTGAGCAAGGCGCTGGGCGAGCGGCGCGGCATCATGCGCTATGCCTCGATCGACCTCGCCATGGACGAGACGCTGACCAGGGCGGCGATCGACGTCTCCGGCCGGCCCTTTCTGGTCTGGAACGTCGCCTTCTCGTCGCCGAAGATCGGCACCTTCGACACCGAACTGGTGCGCGAGTTCTTCCAGGCGCTGGCGCAGAATGCCGGTATCACGCTGCATGTGACCAACCATTACGGCGCCAACAACCATCATATCGCCGAAACCTGCTTCAAGGCGGTGGCGCGGGCGTTGCGCGCGGCGCTGGAGCCCGATCCGCGCCAGCCTGACGCGGTGCCTTCCACCAAGGGATCCCTGAAAGGATAGCCCTATGGCGACCTATGTCGTGATGGAGCCGCCGGCAGGCAACAAAGCCGAGGACGTACGTTTCGTGCGCGACAGCTTCACCTGGCTGGGTTTCCTGGTCGCTCCGCTCTGGCTCGCGTGGAACAGGCTGTGGATCGAGGCGGTGTTGACCTTCGTCGTCATGGCGATCCTGTCGGCGGTTGGCGAAAGGCTTGGGCTCGAATGGGCCGGATCGATGTTGTCGCTGCTGGTCTCGCTCTCTATCGGGTTCGAAGGCCAGGGCCTGCGCATCGCGGCGCTGCGCCGACACGGCTGGCGCGAATGGGGAGTGGTCGAGGCCGGCAATCTTGGCGATGCCGAGATGCGCCATGCGCTGGAGGCCGACGAAGACGACGACCAGCCGGCTCCCCTGCAGCGCATCGTGCCGGACGCGTCGCTGGCACGTCCGCCGCAGACCGGCATGGCGCTGGGGCTGACCCATACGCCTGGAAGGCCATGACATGCGGGTAGCCATTATCGACTACGGTTCGGGCAATCTGCGCTCGGCCACCAAGGCCTTCGAGCGCGCCGCGCATGAGGCGGGCCTTGCCGCGACGATCGAGCTTACGGCCGACGCCGAACGGGTGCGCAATGCCGACCGCATCGTGCTGCCGGGCGTCGGCGCCTATGCCGATTGCGCCGCCGGCCTGCACGGGGTGGCCGGCATGTGGGAGGCGGTGGAGGAAGTCGCCATTGCCAAGGGGCGGCCTTTCCTCGGCATCTGCGTCGGCATGCAGCTGATGTCGGAACGCGGTCTCGAAAAGACCGTCACCAAGGGCCTCGGCTGGATCGCCGGCGACGTCAAGGAGATCCAGCCCTCCGATCCGGCGCTGAAGATCCCGCAGATCGGCTGGAACACGATCGAGCTTGCCCGCAAGCACCCGCTGTTTTCCGGCATCGAGACCGGCCCGAAGGGGCTGCACGCCTATTTCGTCCATTCCTATCACCTGGAAGCGAAGAACCCTGCCGAGATCGTGGCGACCGCCGACTATGGCGGCGCGGTGACGGCCGCGGTGGCCAGCGACAACCTCGCCGGCACGCAGTTCCATCCCGAAAAGAGCCAGGCGCTCGGCCTGGCGCTGATCACCAATTTCCTGAAATGGAGGCCCTGAGAGATGAGCAAGAAGGGCTATTGGATGGCGATGATCGATGTCCGCGATCCGGACCTCTACAAGCAGTACATCGAAGCGAATGCCGCCGCCTTCGCGAAATACGGCGCAAAGTTTCCGGTCCGGGCAGGTCGTTACGACAATCCGGAAGGGCCGACCGGCAACCGTCACGTGCTGGTCGAGTTCGAATCCTACGACAAGGCGATCGAATGCTATCAGTCGCCTGAATATCAGCATGCCTCGAAATTCCGGCTCGCCGCTTCGACCGGCCATTTCGTCATCGTCGAGGGCGCCTGATCGTGATCCTGTTTCCGGCAATAGACCTCAAGGACGGCCAATGCGTGCGCCTGAAACACGGCGACATGGCCACCGCCACCATCTACAACGACGACCCTGCCGCGCAGGCCAAGGCCTTCGAGGAACAGGGCTTTGAATGGCTGCACGTCGTCGACCTCAACGGCGCCTTCCAAGGCCAGAGCGTCAACAGCGCCGCGGTCGGCGCCATCCTCAAGGCGACGAAGAACCCGGTGCAGCTCGGCGGCGGCATCCGCACCCTGCCGCAGATCGAGGACTGGCTGGATCGCGGCCTGGCCCGCGTCATCCTGGGCACGGTCGCGGTGCGCGAGCCGGATCTGGTCAAGGAAGCCTGCAAGGCTTTCCCGGGCAAGGTCGCCGTCGGCATCGACGCCAAGGGCGGCAAGGTCGCGGTCGAAGGCTGGGCCGAGGCCTCCGAGCTCGGCGTCATCGAGCTGGCCAAGAAATTCGAAGGCGCGGGCGTGGCCGCCATCATCTACACCGATATCGACCGCGACGGCGTGCTTTCCGGCATCAACTGGGATTCGACGATCAGCCTCGCCGAGGCGGTGTCCATTCCTGTGATCGCATCCGGCGGCCTCGCTTCGATCGCCGACATCGTGCGCATGACCATGCCCGATGCGAAGAAACTCGAAGGCGCGATCTCCGGCCGCGCCCTATATGACGGACGTATCGATCCGGCCGAGGCGCTGGCCATCCTGCGCGGCGAGAGGGCGGAGGCAAGAGCGTGAACATTTCGATCATCCTGGCATCCTACGACAGCGGCCATTTCCACGGCGGCTGCGGCCAGGGCCCGGACGCGATGATCTCGGGCGGGCTGGCCGAGGCGCTGAAGCTCGCCGGTCACGACGTCGATGTGCATGACATCGGCAAGGTGGTCGAGGATGAAGAAGAGCGCGAGATCAGCACCGGATTTGCCGTCTGCAACGCCGTTTCGGGTCAGGTCCGCATCGCGCTCGACAAAAAGCGGTTTCCGATCGTGCTTGCCGGCAACTGCCTGACCAGCGCGGGTGCGGTGGCCGGCGCAGGCGCCGACGCCATCATCTGGGCCGACCAGCATGGCGACCTCAACACGCCTGAGACCTCGACCTCCGGCTTCCTTGACGGCATGGCGCTGGCCACCGTGCTCGGCCTTTGCTGGCGGCCGATGGCGAACCGGATCCCCGGCTTCAAGCCGATCGATCCGTCGCGCTGCGTTTTGGTCAACGCGCGCGACCTCGACAGCGCGGAAAAAGAGCTGTTGGAAAAGCTGCCGATCATCAGGACGGAGTGTCCGGACTGGAAGAGCGCGGCGCAGAGACTGAAAGCCGACGGCGCAAGGCGTGTCCACATGCATGTCGACCTCGACGTGCACGACCCGGAGAAGCTGCAGGCCAACCGCTACACCACGCAAGGCGGCCCGGCCCCCGAACAGGTGCGCACTGCGATGTGCGGCCTCGCCGGCCCGCTCAGCATCGCCGGGCTGACCATTTCCGCCTACGATCCGGCCTTCGACCCCAAGGGCGACGTGCCGCCGCTGGTCGGCGAGCTCGTGGTCGACCTGCTCTCGACGCTGGAAGGCAAGTGATGCTGAAGGCCCGCGTCATCCCCTGCCTCGACGTCAAGAACGGCCGCGTGGTCAAGGGCGTCAATTTCGTCGACCTCGTCGATGCCGGCGACCCGGTCGAAGCCGCCAAGGCTTATGATGCCGCGGGCGCCGACGAGCTCTGCTTCCTCGACATCACCGCATCGTCGGACAATCGCGAGACGATCTTCGAGGTGGTCGCCAGAACGGCCGAGCAGTGCTTCATGCCGCTCACCGTCGGCGGCGGCGTGCGCCAGGTGGCCGACATTCGCAAGCTGCTTCTGGCCGGCGCCGACAAGGTGTCGATCAACACGGCGGCGGTGAAGAACCCGGATTTCGTCGCGGAAGCCGCCGACAAGTTCGGCAACCAGTGCATCGTCGTTGCCATCGACGCCAAGAAGGTGTCGGCAGCCGGCGAGGCCGACCGCTGGGAGATATTCACCCATGGCGGGCGCGAGAAGACAGGCATCGACGCGGTCGAATTCGCCAGACGCATGGTCGAGCGCGGCGCCGGCGAGATCCTTTTGACCTCGATGGACCGCGACGGCACCAAGGCCGGCTACGACATTGCGCTGACCCGCGCGATCGCCGATGCGGTGCGCGTGCCGGTGATCGCTTCCGGCGGTGTCGGAACGCTCGATCACCTTGTCGAAGGTATCCGCGACGGCCATGCCGGCGCGGTGCTTGCAGCCTCGATCTTCCATTTCGGCACCTACACGATCGCCGAGGCGAAAGCGCATATGGCCAAGGCCGGCCTGCCGATGCGGCTGGACTCGACGGCCTCTGAGGCTTAAACGGCTGTTATGGCAGACTTTTCGCTCGCCGAGCTGGAATCGATCATTCATCAGCGCGCCCATTCCGGCGATCCGGACTCGTGGACGGCGAAACTGTTCGCCAAGGGTATGGACAAGGCGGCGCAGAAGCTCGGCGAGGAGGCTGTGGAGACGGTAATTGCCGCTGTCAGGGCGGACAAAAAAGCCCTCGTTTCGGAAAGCGCCGATCTTGTATATCATTGGCTGGTCGTCCTCGGCATGGCAGGTGTTCCGCTGGACGACGTGCTCAAGGAGCTCGAGGCCCGTACCGGCCGTTCGGGCATCGCCGAAAAGGCATCCCGGTCGAAGGGTTGAAAGAGACGGATAGAGCATGATGTCGCCCGAAAACCGCTTCACATTTTTCGGCATCATGCTCTAGGAGGGCAGGAAACTCGATGGACCAACTTGCTCCTACCGAGAAGTATTCCCCCTATCGATTCTTCTCCGCCGAGCAATGGTCGCAGTTCCGCGCCGATACGCCGCTGACGCTGACCGAGGACGAGATCGACCGGCTGCGCTCGCTCAACGACCCGGTCGATCTCGAAGAGGTCAAGCGCATCTATCTGTCGCTGTCGCGGCTGCTTTCGGCGCATGTCGAGGCAAGCCAGTTGCTGTTCCGGCAGCGCCAGGCCTTTTTCAACGCGCAGGACATCGTCAAGACACCCTTCATCATCGGCATCGCAGGCTCGGTCGCGGTCGGCAAGTCGACCACGGCGCGCGTGCTGAAGGAGCTTCTGGCGCGCTGGCCTTCGAGCCCGAAGGTCGACCTCATCACCACCGACGGCTTCCTGTTGCCCAACGAGATCCTTCGTCGCGAAAATCTGATGGAGCGCAAGGGGTTCCCCGAGAGCTACGACGTCGGCGCGCTGCTCAGGTTCCTGTCCGGCATCAAGTCGGCGCAAAGCAGTGTCCGCGCGCCGGTCTATTCGCACCTGACCTATGACGTCATCCCCGGCGAGTTCGTCACCATCGACCGTCCGGACATATTGATCTTCGAAGGCATCAACGTGCTGCAGCCGGGCAAGCTGCCGAAGGACGGCAAGATCGTGCCGTTCCTGTCCGACTTCTTCGATTTCGCCATCTATATCGATGCCGACGAGAAGCTGATCCATCAATGGTACATCCAGCGTTTCATGCGGCTGCGCGAGACCGCCTTCCGCAATCCGGACTCCTTCTTTCACCGCTATTCGCAGCTTTCGCAGGATGCCGCCCGGGCCATCGCCGAAGGGCTCTGGGCCAACATCAACCTGAAGAACCTGCGCGAGAACATCCTGCCGACCAGGGCGCGGGCCGATCTTATCCTGCGCAAGGGCGCCAATCACCTGATCGAGGAAGTGGCGTTGAGGAAGCTTTGATCGAGGCCTGAGAAACAACGGCCTCAATCAAATACGCGCGGCTGGCGCCGGAAGCATGTCCGCCTCGCGGCTTCGCACCCATATCGAGAAAAACATCCAGCCGGCAAGAAACGACGGCATCAGGACGCCGACATGGAAACCGGCATTGTTGAGGATGTGCGCGAAGAACGCGTAGAGCCAGCAGGCCGCGAGAACGAGACCGGGCGGCCGCGAAACCGAGGTGAACAGCAGGGCGACCGCGACCGTGGCTCCGATCGTGTCGTAGGTATAGCCATAGGGTGTCGCGAGGATCGCAAGAACGGCGGTCAGGACCACCCTTTCACGATGTTCCACTCTACGGTCCGGCCACCAGAGCCAGACGACAGCGGCGATGGCGGCAATCGTCGCGATCGCCTGCAGGCCATAAGCGGCTGTGACACCGAAGCCGAGCGCCCGTGCCGTGAAAAACACGGTTATTGCGTTGGCATGATAGTGCTGTGGAAAAGGCGCTTCCATAATCGCGGTCATCAACGGCCGGGTCTGAGTCAGAAATTGTGTCCAGACATCGAAGCCGAAGCACAGGCCGGTCGCCAGGACGATCGCGATGGTGGTCGCGACGGCGGCGACGATTGCTCGCCAATTACCACTGGCGAGCAGGCAGAACGGGACGAGGATGCCAAGGTGCGGCTTGATCGTCAGAAGGCCGAACAAAACCCCTGCCAAAACCGGACGTCGAGGCGCCAGGGCCAGGCCTCCGATCAGCAAGGCAGTCGTCAGCGCGCCGTTCTGACCGAAAACCGCGTCCCAGATAACGGCAGGGCTCAAAACAATCGCCAGTTCCGCCGCTCCTCCCAACTTTAGCGGCCGGACTGCCAGCCAGAGGCACAGAATGGTTCCAAACGTCCAGACAAGATAGGCGGGGAATATCGGCAGGGCCGCGAGCGGCGCGCCAATCATCAGGATGCTCGGCGGATAGCTCCATTCCTGATTTGGAAGATTTGGCGTGAACATGCCGCGTAAGGCTGCCCGGTAGGCATCCGCGTCGAAAAGGAGGCCGACATGCGCGTCGAGCGCCATGCGCCCACCGCCCCAGAGATTGCTGAAGTCCCAGTAAGGCAAAGTCTTTGAGAGGCCCGACAGACCATCCGGACCAAGGGTCCACAATTTGCGCAGATAAAGCTCAGCCATGTAGAGCGCGATGATCGCCGCCACGGTGACGACGGCCACGTCAGAGAGGCTTCGGGGCCTGATCCGGCCTATTTGCGGAGCGGCTTCGGTCATGAGCTTCTTTAGGCCCCGCACCCTTAAGATCGCGTTGCCGCGCAGTCAGCGCCGGCTGCCGCGGTTCCTTGCCGAGACCTCCGGGTTAACGGCAACTTAGGCAATGCCTGTTAGTTTTTCCGTCCAACTCCAGCGGGTGTCGGGAGGCAACCGGTGATTGATGCGAGCAATGCCGAAGGCTGCGGGGCCCCGGTCTATTCACTGGTCATTCCGATCTTCAACGAAGAGGCGGTGCTGCCGCTGCTGGTCCGCCGGATCACAGCCTTGATCGACACGCTGGACGCGAGCGCCGAAGCCATCTTCGTCGACGACGGCAGCCGCGACACCAGCGTCATCTTCCTGCGCGGCATGGCCGCGGGGGATCCACGCTTCAAGCTGATCGAGCTGTCGCGCAATTTCGGTCACCAGATCGCGATCACCGCCGGCATGGATGCCGCGGCAGGCGATGCCGTCATCGTCATGGACGCCGACCTGCAGGACCCGCCTGAAGTGGTGCTCGACCTCATAGCCAAATGGAAGGAAGGCTACGAGATCGTCTATGCCCGGCGCGTCAAGCGCGAAGGCGAGTCTCTGCTCAAACGGCTGACAGCCAGCCTGTTCTACCGCGTGCTGGAGCAAATGACCTCCGTCACCATCCCGCGCGATGTCGGCGACTTCCGCCTCGTCGGGCGCAAGGCGCTCGAAACCTTCAAACGCATGCCGGAACGAGACCGCTTCGTGCGCGGGATGTTCGGCTGGATGGGCTTCAAGCAGGCCGCGGTCGCATTCGAACGGCCGGTACGGGCAGCCGGCGAAACCAAATACCCGTTCTGGAAGATGGTGCGGCTGGCGGTGCACGGCATCGTCAGCTTTTCAGACAAGCCGCTGCGGCTCGCGCTCTGGGCGGGGCTGGCCGTATCGGGCATCGCCGCCCTGCTCGGCGTTTTCGCCGTGTTTTCCTGGCTGTTCGAGACCGGAGTGGTTCAGGGCTGGACGTCGACGGTGGTGATCATCTCCTTCCTGTCGGGCATCAATCTCTTCATGACCGGCGTGATCGGCCTCTATGTCGGCGGCATCCACGCCGAGGTGAAACGGCGACCGCTCTATGTCATCGACCGGCTGACCGGTTTCGAGGAAGCAATCGCCGCAATGAGCGGCGACGAGGCGACGAGGGGAAAGCCGCCGGCGTCGCGCGAACGCCGGTTCGGCTGACCATGCAACAAACGGCCCGCCGCGAGACGACCTTTGACGGGGCCGAAGATGCGCCCTCCGCCGTTGGACGCTTCATGTCCTGGGGGTTGGGTCGTTCGGAGCCCGCGCGCATCCTGCGGTTCGCGGTGGTCGGCGGCTTGTCGACATCGATCTATGCGGCGCTCACCCTGGCGCTATGTCATGGCTTCGACATACCGGTGACAATCGCCTCGATAGCCGGCTACGGCACCGGCGCCGTGTTCTCCTATTGCGGGCATCGGTTCGTGACGTTCATGTCGGAGGGGGCGGTCGGGTTTGAAGTCCCCCGCTTCGCGGTCGCCACCGCCATAGGGTTCCTGCTTTCGTTCGCGCTGGCTGCGATCCTTACCGATCTCGCCGGATTTTCGCCCGCGGTCCCGGTGGCGTTGTCCGCCATTCTGGTGCCGGCGCTGAATTTCGTCACTCTTCGAAACTTCGTTTTCGTGGCGGCCAGCCGATGAGCATGTCCGAGCAGGTCGGGATGACGGACGCAAGGCAGGACCATGCAGGCGCCTCCGTCTCGCCGGCACGAGCGCTGTATGCAGGGTCTCTCGCTACTTTTACGATTCTCCTGGCCATCGCGATTCTTTGGCAGGTGCGGTGGGGAACGATCCCCGACACGAGTTGGCTGATCATCGTCTGCGAGCGGATGCTTTCAGGTGAGCGGCTTTATACACAAGTGCACGAGGTCAATCCCCCGTTCAGCGTATGGCTCTATCTGCCGCCGGTGGCCGCGGCCAGAATTCTCGGCATGGCACCGGAAATCCTCGTGCAGGCCTGGACTTACCTGGCCGCACTGATCGGCATTTGGTTTTCCGGCGTAATCGTGAAGCGGGCGGGGTTTCCGGAGAAGGCCACCTTGTTCGCGCTGGGTCCGGCCTTCTTCGCGGTGTTGGTGATCTTCCCCGGCAATGTCTTCAGCGAGCGCGAGCACCTCGGCGTTGCGCTGTTCCTGCCGTTGCTGGCGCTCCACGCCTGGCGGGCGCGCAAGGACGCGGAGGCCGAGCCGGGCCTCGGCATTGCGGCGCTCGCCGGACTTTGCGGAAGCGTGCTGCTGCTGATCAAGCCTTACTACGCTGTCATGGTGCTGGCCTCGTCGTTGCTCGTCGCGGCGCATCGGCGCAGCCTGAAACCGATCTTCGCGCCGGAGCACTGGGTCATCGGCGGCATTTGCATCGCCTATCTGGCCGCGGTGATCCTGATCCATCCGGAATTTCTGCGCGATGTCTATCCTCTGCTGGTGGACCTCTACGCAAAAGGCGGCGCCTCCGCGCACGTCATGACATATTACGGCTGCGCATGGTTCTTTCTGGCGTATCTCGCGCTATGGGCCTGGCCGGTCGGGCGGTTTCCGGAATTGGCCGCGGTAGCGCTGGCAGCGTCGGCAGCTGCGTTGTTGCCGCTGTTCTACCAGGCCAAAGGTTGGCCTTATCACGCCTATCCCGCGCTTTCCCTGGCGGTCGCGGCCAATCTCTGCCTGCTTGCTTTACCCAGGATGAAACGTCAGTCGGCGGGACTGCTCTCCTACCTGGCGGTTCCGCCGCCGTCATTGCTGTCGCTGGCGATCATGGTCGCCTTTGTTCTGAATTGGCCCACTCAGAGGCCAAACAGCGCAGTGGTGGCCACCATTCGCGCGGCGACCTTTGAACCGACCGTTGCCATCATCACCCCGGATCTGGACACCGCGCACCCGCTGAGCCGCATGATCGGCGGGCGATTCGTTTCGGCCGAAGCCCTTGACTGGGTTGGACAGGTTGCAGCGGCCCGGTACCAGCAGACCGTTCTTGACGGTGACACCATCGGCGCGGCGCATTACCAGGCGATCATGACGCGCTACGCCGAAGGCAAGCGACAGGAGTTCGAGCGCCTCCGTCCGGATCTCATCATCACCAAGATCGACGACGGCCCCTGGACGCGCCAGCTGGTCGGGCATTTCGGATTCGACCGCATACTGGCAGGTTATCGTGTGCTCGTCGAATGGGGACGCCTGCGCGTCTATCTACGCAACGACTATGTCAGACCCGACCCGCCACCGGCAGGCTGATCTGCCTGTGCCGGCACCGTCACCCGCCGCAGCGTCAGATTGATGCGGCCGCCATTCTTCAGGAGGGCCGACGTCGAGGGATAGATGCGGTCGACACCGTGGAAGCTCAGGCGCCCTTCGCAGCCAAGCACGACGACGTCGCCGCTCTTCAGCCTGAACGATTTCGTGCCACCTTCGCGTGTGCTCTGGCCGACCCGGAACAAGCAGTCGTCGCCCAGCGAGACCGACACCACGGGCGCGGCGAAATCCTTCTCGTCGCGGTCCTGGTGCAGGCCCATTTTGGCATCCGCCGAATAGAAGTTGACCAGGCAGGCCTCGGGCGGATGCGGATAGGCCGAGACCTCGCGCCATAATTGCAACAGCGCCTCGGGGATCGGCGGCCAGGGCTCGCCCGTCACCGGATGCGCCGGCTGGTAGCGGTAGCCACGCTCCTTGTCGGTCACCCAGCCAAGCGCGCCGCAATTGGTCATGCGCACGCTCATCTCCTTGCCGGTGCGCGGCATGGCCGGCACGTAGAGGGGTGCTGCCTGCACGACGCGCCGGATCTCCTCGACCAGCGCTTCCTGGGCGGGGCGCGCGAGGTAACCTGGCATGTGGCGGACGCCTTTGGGCAAGACGAGCATGGATCTATCCGGTTGACTTACCGATGCTGTTTACTGGCCCAAGCATGCCACCGGCAAAAGAAAACGGCGACCGAAAGCCGCCGTACCTTTTTGGGGCACCGTTCTCAATCGTTGTCGACCCGGCCACGCAGCCGCTTCACCGTCGATCGGCCTGCCTTGCTCTTGAGACGGCGCTCCACGGCGCCTTTGGACGGCCTGGTCTTCTTGCGCAGCGGCGGCGGTGGCTCGGCCGCCTTGGCGATCAACGCCGTCAGCCGCGCCCGCGCGTCGGCGCGGTTCTGCTCCTGGGTGCGGAAGCGGCCGGCCTCGATGACGATGACGCCGTCCTTGGTGGCGCGCTGGCCGGCAAGCTTGATGGCGCGCACGCGCACGCGCTCGGACAGGCCGGACGCGTTCGCCGCGTCGAAGCGCAGCTGGACGGCGGTGGCCACCTTGTTGACGTTCTGGCCGCCGGGACCGGACGAGCGGATGAAATCCTCATGCAGGTCTCCCGGACGGATGACCGCTTCGCCGCTGATGATGATCTTGTCGTCGGTATTCATGCGCGCAATCATGACGCGGCGGCCGCAAGCCGGTTGAGATAGTCAATTGCATCCAGTCGCCAATGCCAGTTCCACCGTCGGCATTGCGTCGACAACAACAACCAGGCCACCAGCTAGCCATGCGAGCAATACCGATAACTTCGCCGATTACAACTGCAAAGCAGAAGCCAAAGCCAAAGATGCGGAGTAAATGTCCTTTGATCCCGCGGGAGACTTAGGTCCCTTTGCGCCGCGGTTGATTGAATTGGCGGGAATTACCACGCTGGCGATGCTTCAACGCTAGCCAGCCAAAACCCGGATCCTTGCGCAGACGCCAATGCCGAGGCCGACCGAAGAAGGTCCTTTCCGGCCTGTTGCTCCTGGACAGCAGCATGAAGCTCCGCCCGAATACGTTGAAGTTCCGGTAAGCACCAGCCTTCGCCAGTTTTGGCGCACTGGGCTAGAGCAAGATCGAGCTCGGTAGCGGCTCCTACGTTGTCGCCAATGGCCATTAGCCCGACCGCGACGATCCCCCGGAACGCCATGTCGTAAAGGACAAAGCCTGTGGCGCGGAGCTTGGTCAATGCTGGATACATCATGGCGAGGCCAAGTCTTGGCTCACCGCGCCGGATGAGCAATTCGCCATCGAAAGCGTCGGCGTAGGTCCGCCAAACATCCATCGACCGTGCCCGCGTTTCGGTACGCAGCAATACTATGAACCTCTCTGCAAGCGGAATATCGTTTGCCATGAGGGCTATCGGGCAAGCGGCCTCGGCCAGAATATTCGCATAGGTGGGGCCGTGATTGAGTACCTTGGCTCGGTCTATGAGCTTCTCGACAAGGCCAAGAGATGCTTCCGATTCTCCCTGTAGCCAAAGGACACGGGACAGCGCCACCTCGGCCAAGAGTCGCTGATCATACTGAAAGCGAATGATGTGCCTTCTCTGCGATTGCTCGCCATAACTGGCCAGCATCTTCTCCAGCAACGCCTGCGCCTGAGGCTGCTGGCCCAACAGGTGAAAGGTAGCCCCCTGCATGCGGTCGGCGACAGCGTCGTCACTCCGTTCTCCTGAAGACTCGGTAAGTTTCCGGAAGCGGTCAGCGATAACCATCGCTTCGCGGGGCTCGGCGCTGTTGGTGCGATCGACCCAAAGTGCCCAAAGCGACCGAAGCTGATAGTCGATATCGCCAAGGGTTTCCGCCAACGCCAGCGTTTCCTTCCAAGCGTCCGCGCCGCTCGGGAAATCTGAAACCGCAACCATCTGCGGCCAGCCCAGTGCCGCTTGCAGCTGCATACGGCGCTTGTCGCGGCCTTCCGTCGAGTGAGCGCTCAAGGCCTGCGCGACGCGACCCAGGCATTCGTCCAGCAAGGACAATTGGTGCCAGAGCGGGATTGCGATGGCGGTAAGCTCGACGCCCAACGCATTGTCTCCACCGGGTGCGAACGCCCAATCGAGAGCCGCCCGCAAATCGTCAATCTGCCAGCCATACAGCCTGAGCCAGTCGATAGCAGAAAGGCTTTCAAAGTCCCGTTCAGCCTCGCCGAACGCTTCTAGGAAGAAGCGCGCATGCGCTCTTTGTACCCTTTGGATATCTCCGGATTCCGCCAGCTTTTCAGCGGCATAGGCCCGCGTTGTATCTGCGAGGCGGAAGATCGTGTGATCATAGTTGGCGTCGACTGAAATCAAGGACTTGGCAACCAAATTGGCCAAGGCCTCTTCGATTTCAAAATCAGAAATCGCACTATCGGCTGCAATCGTCATCGCGGCCTTCGAAGTGAAACGGCCAACCAGCGTTGAGAGGCGGCATAGCACATGCTGCTCCGACGCGGTTAAAAGCCGATAGCTCCAGTCGAGCGTAGCACGCAGCGTTTGATGACGCGGCACCGCTGTGCGCCGGCCCCGGGTCAGAACGTGAAAGCGGTCGTTGAGCGAGGCGGCAAGGGCCTTCGGTCCAAGGGTTTCCACACGGCTCGCCGCCAGTTCGAGCGCTAGTGCGATGCCATCGAGCTGCCGGCATATGTTGGCGATGTAGGGCGCGTTGGCATCGTCAAAAACGAAGCTGCCGCCGGCAGCTGATGCCCGGTCAACAAAGAGTTGGATCGCGGGGAACAAGAGAGCCGACTTGGCAGAAACATTGGCATCTTCTTCCGGGAGTTCAAGCGGGGAGAGTGGCAAGACCCACTCGCCCTCTGCGCGCAACACCTCCCGGCTCGTGGCTATGATTCCCAGCCGCGAAGTTGATTGCAGGAGTTGCTCGGACAGAAGGGCCACGGCATCGACAACGTGCTCGCAGCTATCCAGAATTATCAGAATACGGCGGTCAGCAATGACAGCGGTAAGCTCGGACACCACGCTCTCGTTGCGGAATGCCTGACCGAGGGCGGTCGCAACCGCGCTCGCGACCAACTGTGGATCATTGATCGGGGCTAGATCGACCAAAATGACACCATCTGGGTATGCGTTTCTCAGATGATGGGAAGCGGCCAAGACCAATGTGGTCTTACCGATGCCGCCGGCTCCGGTGATCGTAACGAGCCGCCTGGTGGGCAACTGTCCGGCAAGCGTGGCCAGCGCAGTGTCGCGCCCGAATACTGCGCCTAGTGGCCTTGGCAGGGTCCGCAATCCCTCGCTGTCGTCGTGGCGGGCTGGCGCATGCTTAACCGTCTGATGCGCTACCGGAGCTGTGAAGCTGTAGCCGCGACCTGGGACGTTAGCGATCACGCCATTGGTTGGCGAGCCCTCGGGCCCGAGCGCCTTTCGCAAGGCCGTCATATTCACGCGCAGATTGTTCTCGGCGACGAAGGTATTTGGCCATACGGTCGCGGTCAGCTCTTCGTGGCTGACAACCTCGCCGGCTCGCATGACTAGAATTTGAAGAATGTCGAAGGCGCGGCTGCCCAACTGCAACAGCTTGCCGTCGCGATAGAGGCGGCGCTGCTCGCGGTGCATCTCGAAAGGGCCGAAGCGAAATATCTGCCCGTCCATTTCTGCCTGCGCTCCTTCAATACTCACAGAGTTTAGCACGGATATTGCGTCCTAATCCCGTGTGAAAGCGCGATTTAGCACGCTTTAGCGACGATTAAGTGTCGCCGGAACGGGCATCGGCCTAGCGTCATCCCGGGCAGATGATTGCTCAACCAGATTGAACCCAAGGAGATCAACATGCCTTTCGTTACCACCAAGGACGGAACCGAAATTTTCTACAAGGACTGGGGCAAAGGCCAAGCCCTGTTCTTCCACCATGGCTGGCCCCTGTCGGCGGACGACTGGGACTCCCAGATGATGTTCTTCCTGGCTCAGGGCTTCCGGGTGATCGCCCATGATCGCCGTGGCCATGGCCGCTCGACTCAGACGGCGGAAGGCCACGACATGGATACCTATGCTGCGGATGCCGAAGCGGTCGTGCAGGCGCTCGGCCTGAAAGACGCTATCCACATCGGTCACTCGACCGGCGGCGGCGAGGTGGCCCGGTATGTCGCTAAATACGGCAAGGGCAAGGTCTCCAAAGCTGTCTTGATCAGCGCCATTCCGCCCACCTTCATGCAGTCGGCCCGCAATCCCAACGGCGTGCCAAAGGCGGTGGTCGACAGCATCCGTGACGGCACCGCCTATCACCGCTCCCAGTTTTACCAGGACATCACCATTCCATTTTACGGCTTCAACCGCCCCGGAGCGGTGGTCTCTGAAGGCATCCGCCAGAACTGGTGGCGGCAGGGTATGATGGGCGCCGCCATTGCCCATTGGGAGTGCGTTCGTGTGCTCTCCGAGACGGAGTTCTACGACGATCTCGCCGTCATTGAATGCCCGGTTCTGGTCATGCATGGCGAAGACGATCAGATTTGCCCGTTCCCGACGACCGGCGCGGTGTCCTGGAAGCTCCTCAAGCATGGCTCTCTGAAGTCCTATCCCGGCCTGCCGCACGGGATGCCGACGACGCATGCGGACACTATCAACGCTGATCTGCTGGCCTTTTTCCGGAGCTAGTCATCGGCAATGCGAGTGAGGATTGCGGCGTCCGTCAACAGCCAGGACGCCGCATGTCCCTGAAGGCGAATCACCGACCCGAGCAATACGCTCAGTGAGCCGGAAATAAATCCAATTTGCCACCGGAAGGGCAAAACGCCCCGGGCCATAGCCAAGGGCGTCAAGTCAATGTCCTTGCTCTTTCCCCCAAGGCGCAAGCCGGGCCTTGGAGGAAAGACGTGAGGTGGTGACTATTCAGCCGCTTCCTGCAGCCGCGGCGCGGCTCCGAGGATGGTCGCGTCGACGTGGCGTTCGAATTTCTCGAAATTGACGGCGAACATGTTGACCAGCTTCGTGGCCTGGCGGTCGTAACCGGCCTTGTCCGCCCAGGTCGAGCGCGGGTCGAGAATGGCGCCGTCGACGCCCGGAACCGCGACCGGCACCTCGAAGCCGAAATTGGCGTCGGTGCGGAACTCGGCCGACTTCAGCGAACCGTCGAGCGCGGCACCCAGCAGGGCGCGCGTCACCTTGATCGGCATGCGGCGGCCGGTGCCATAGGCGCCCCCGGTCCAGCCGGTGTTGACCAGCCAGCAGTCGACACCATGGCTGGCGATCAGCTCGCGCAGCAGATTGCCGTATTCGGACGGATGGCGCGGCATGAACGGGGCACCGAAGCAGGTCGAGAACGTCGCCTCCGGTTCGGTGACGCCCTTTTCGGTGCCGGCGACCTTGGCGGTATAGCCGGACAGGAAGTGGTACATCGCCTGCGCCGGTGTCAGCCTTGCGATCGGCGGCATGACGCCGAAAGCATCGGCCGTCAGCATGATGATGTTCTTCGGGTGACCCGCGCGGCCGCCCTTCGAGGCATTGGGGATGAAGTCCAGCGGGTAGGCGCAGCGCGTGTTTTCGGTGAGGCTGCCGTCGTTGAAATCCGGCACGCGGCCGGCATCGAGCACGACATTCTCCAACACCGTGCCGAAGCGCTGCGTGGTGGCGAAGATTTCCGGCTCGGCTTCGGCCGAAAGCCTGATCGTCTTGGCGTAGCAGCCACCCTCGAAATTGAATATCCCGTGCGGACCCCAGCCGTGCTCGTCGTCGCCGATCAGCGTGCGCGACGGATCCGCGGAAAGGGTCGTCTTGCCGGTGCCGGACAGGCCGAAGAAGACGGCCGCGTCGCCGTCCGGCCCTTCATTGGCCGAGCAGTGCATCGGCATCACGCCCTTTGCCGGCAGCAGATAGTTCAGCATGGTGAACACCGACTTCTTCATCTCGCCGGCATAGGAGGTGCCGCCGATCAGCACGATCTTGCGGGTGAGATCGACCGCGATCACCGTTTCGGTGCGGGTGCCGTGGCGCGCCGGATCGGCGCGGAAGGAGGGCAGGTCGATGATCGTCATCTGCGGCACGAAACGCTCGAGCTCCGCGGCTTGCGGTCGGATCAAAAGATTGCGGATGAACAGCGAATGCCAGGCGAATTCGGTGACGACCCGGGTCGGCAGCTTGAGATCGGCGTCGGCGCCGCCGACGAGATCCTGAACGTAAAGGTCCTTGCCGGTTGCATGGGCCTTGAAATCGGCAAGCAGCGCCTCGAACTGCGCCGGCGAAATCTCCTTGTTGTTATCCCACCAGACATGCGGGCCGGTCGCCTCGTCGCGCACGACGAACTTGTCCTTCGGCGAACGCCCGGTGTGCTGGCCGGTCTCGGCGACCAGCGCGCCCTGCGCGGTCAATCTCGCCTCGCCGCGCCGGATCGCTTCCTCATAGAGTTCGGCCGCGCCGAAATTGTAGCGCACCACGCCCGTGGTTTTCAGGCCGATCGCGTCAATAGCGCAGTCGGGGTTGCGTTTGCCGGCTTCCGACATCAAATTTCCTCTCTGGATTTGGCCGTATGTGACGGGTGATTTCCCGGAGCCCGCGCCGGGGTTGCCAGGTTCAGAAACAGAAAAGCCGAATGATATCAAATCATTAATCGATTTAAAAAATTTGAAAGTTGTTTAAATCGTTTATATGTGCAAAAAACCACAGAGGTTGCCCAAAGGATCGGCAGGCTTGCTTCGTCCGATCCGGTACGGGTGCGATGGTGTGTAGCGGCAGGCCGCCCGTGACTTCGGACTGGGCCCGTGCCACATTTTGTACCCAATTTGTCCTGCAAAAGCCCCTTCTCGACGACAGAAGGGACAGCTCATGAGGGAGCCACTTGAAATGGCAACAATCGCGCTTGTCGACGACGACCGCAACATTCTGACCTCGGTGTCGATCGCGCTCGAGTCCGAGGGCTATCGGGTCGAAACCTACACGGACGGCGCGTCGGCGCTGGAAGGCCTGGCGGCGCGGCCGCCGAACCTCGCCATCCTCGACATCAAGATGCCGCGCATGGACGGCATGGAGTTGTTGCGCCGCATGCGCCAGAAGTCGGACCTGCCGGTCATCTTCCTGACCTCGAAGGACGACGAGATCGACGAGTTGTTCGGGCTCAAGATGGGCGCCGACGACTTTATCCGCAAACCGTTCTCGCAGCGGCTGCTGGTCGAGCGCGTGCGCGCGGTGCTGCGCCGGACCAGCGCCCGCGAGGCGGCGGCCAAGGCGCCGAGCCAGCAGGCCCGCTCGCTCGAACGCGGCCAACTGGTGATGGACCAGGAACGCCATACCTGCACGTGGAAGGGCGAGCCGGTGACGCTGACGGTGACCGAGTTCCTCATCCTGCATTCGCTGGCGCAGCGCCCCGGTGTGGTAAAAAGCCGTGATGCGCTGATGGATTCGGCCTATGATGAACAGGTCTATGTCGACGATCGCACCATCGACAGCCACATCAAGCGGCTGCGCAAGAAGTTCAAGGCCGTCGACGACGACTTCGAGATGATCGAAACCCTTTACGGAGTCGGATACCGGTTTCGCGAGGCATGAATAGGCAGTAGTGAGTAGGCAGTAGGGAATAGTCGGTAGTCAGTTTTGAATGCTGCGAGCGGCCACTCATGCATAGCCGCGGTCAGTCAACCATTTCTCTATTCCCTACTGCCTACTGCCTACTCACTAATTAAGCAGGGCCTGCTATTCGATGGCAGTGGAAGTAGAGCGAGGCAGACGGACGGGCGCGGCAAGGCGTCCGCCGCGGATCGTGCCCGCCTTCGTGTCGAGATTCACGGTGCCGATGCGCCGGTTTCTCGGCCATCACATCTTCTCCAGCCTGACGCGGCGCATCCTGTTCCTCAACCTGGCCGGCCTCGCCGTGCTGGTCACCGGCATCCTCTACCTCAACACCTTCCGCGACGGCCTGATCGACGCCCGCGTCGAGAGCCTGATGACGCAGGGCGAGATCATCGCCGGAGCCATCGCGGCCTCGGCAACGGTGGAAACCGATTCGATCAGCATCGATCCGGAAAAACTGCTTGAGCTGCAGGCCGGCGAGAGCCTGGGGCCGGGGTCGGACCAGCTCGACAATCTCGACTTCCCGATCAACCCCGAGCGAGTGGCGCCGGTGCTGCGACGGCTGATCTCGCCGACGCGCACCCGCGCCCGCATCTACGACCGCGACGCGAACCTCCTGCTCGATTCCCGGCATCTCTACTCGCGCGGCCAGATCCTGCGCTACGACCTGCCGCCCGTCGACGACGAGCAGCCCGGCATTGTGGAGCGGGTCGAGAAGTTCATCTTCGACTTCTTCCGCAACAAGGATTTGCCCGTCTATCACGAGCAGCCCGGCGGCAATGGCGCGGCCTTCCCGGAAGTGGTCAAGGCGCTGACCGGCGGTCCATCGACCATCGTGCGGGTGAGCGAACAGGGCGAGCAGATCGTCTCCGTCGCGGTGCCGATCCAGCGCTTCCGCGCCGTGCTCGGCGTGCTGATGTTGTCCACCGAAGGCGGCGACATCGACAAGATCGTAGCCGCCGAGCGCAAGGCGATCCTGCGCGTGTTCGGGGTGGCGGCTCTGGTCACCGCGATCCTGTCGATGCTTTTGGCGTCAACCATCGCCAATCCGCTGCGGCGGCTTTCCGCTGCCGCCGTCAGGGTGCGGCGCGGCGTCAAGAGCCGCGAGGAAATCCCGGATTTTTCCGACCGGCAGGACGAGATCGGCAACTTGTCCATTGCCGTGCGCGACATGACCAACGCGCTTTATGCACGCATCGAGGCGATCGAAAGCTTTGCCGCCGACGTGTCGCACGAATTGAAGAACCCGCTGACTTCGTTGCGCAGCGCGGTCGAGACTCTGCCCCTGGCGAAGAACGAGAACTCGCGCGGCCGGCTGATGGAAATCATCCAGCACGATGTGAGGCGGCTCGACCGGCTGATCACCGACATCTCAGACGCCTCGCGGCTCGATGCCGAGCTCGCACGCGAGGATGCGGCAATCGTCGATCTGAAGAAGTTCACGACCGATCTCATCGCGGTCTCGCGCGAAGCCACGCGCAACAAGAAGGCCGTCGAGATCGAGCTCAAGGTCGCCAAGCTGCCGGCCGGCGCCAAAGGCTATTTCGTTGTCGGCCATGACCTGCGGATCGGCCAGGTCATCACCAACCTGATCGAGAACGCGCGCTCCTTCGTGCCCGACGAGCATGGCCACATCACCATTTCGCTGGCGCGCGCCGGCAAATTCAACATCATCACCGTCGACGACAACGGTCCGGGTATCCGGGCGGAGAAGATCGATCGCATCTTCGAGCGCTTCTACACCGACCGGCCGGCCGGGGAGGCGTTCGGCCAGAACTCCGGCCTCGGGCTGTCGATCAGCCGCCAGATCGTCGAGGCGCATGGCGGCACACTGACGGCCGAGAATATCCCCGGCACCAAGCCCGGCGAGATCAAGGGCGCGCGCTTCGTGGTGACGCTGCCAGCGGAAGGCTGATCGCCGGACCGAACATGCCAGACTCCGCCGCGAAACCCCGCAACATTCATGGGACGGCCATACTGATCGGCGAGCATGGCGTGCTGATCACCGGGCCGTCGGGTGCCGGCAAGACGACGCTGGCGCTGGCGCTCCTCGAACATTGCCTTGCTCGCGGGGTGTTTTCCCGGCTCGTCGCCGACGACCAGTTGTTCGCGGCCGCTCATGGCGGCCGGCTGGTGTGCCGCGCGCCGACAAGCATCGCCGGCCTCGCCGAGGTGCACGGCATCGGACCGCGGCCGCTTGCTTTCGAGCCGGCCGCTGTGATCGACCTTGTGGTTCGGCTTGTCGAACCGGCCGAAATGGCGCGTCTGCAAGACGAATCCGCTGAAACGATCGACGGATGCCGGCTGTCCCGCATCGACGTCGCCCGGCAAAACGTTATCGCCGCCGCGCCCATGGTGACGGCGCGACTGTCGATCCAGCCTTTTTCGTGATCACGCCCGTTTTTTTTGCTGCGATGCGTCAAAATGGCCCGGGCCGCCGCAATTTTGGGCTTGTCAACGGGCCGCGCGTCGACAAGATAGCGCTCCCGCCGCCTGGAATGGCCGGCGAACATAAGATACGCCAGTGAAGCGGCGATGACGGGAGCCACCAGAGAATGATCGGACTCGTGCTCGTGACGCACGGTCAACTCGCCACCGAGTTCCGGCATGCCGTAGAGCATGTCGTCGGGCCGCAAGACAATTTCGAAACCGTGGCGATCGGCGCCGACGACGACATGGAGCAGCGCCGGGCCGACATCGTCGACGCGGTGGCGCGCGTCGACACCGGTACGGGCGTCATCGTGCTCACCGACATGTTCGGCGGCACGCCCTCCAACCTCGCCATCTCGGTGATGGAATCCGGCCGCACCGAGGTCATCGCCGGCATGAACCTGCCGATGCTGATCAAGCTCTCGTCGATCCGCAAGGGCGACAACATGACCGCCGCGCTCGACGAAGCGCAGGCCGCGGGCCGCAAGTACATCAACGTCGCCAGCCAGCTCCTGAGCAGCAAATGAACGCATCGGCATCGGCGACGGATGAGGTCGTGCGGGAATTCCCGATCATCAACCAGCGCGGCCTGCATGCGCGCGCTTCGGCCAAGTTCGTCCAGGTCGCCAGCGGCTTCAACGCCACCATCCATGTCGAGAAGGACGGCGTGAAGGTCGGCGGCACCTCGATCATGGGCCTGATGATGCTGGCGGCGAGCCCGGGCTATTCGATCCGCGTCATCGCCAGCGGCCCGGAAGCCGTGCCGGCCATGGACGCGCTGGAGCAGCTGGTCGCCTCGCGTTTCGGCGAGGAAATCTAATCATCCAGTTTCGCATCGCACGCTCCCAGGACATGCGCGCATAAAGATTTCTTTATATCCCATTGTCGTGTGACGGCCGATCTGCTAGTCAGGCCGGCAATTCGCGCCCTCCCTGCGCCGTCCCGGCGCCGGCGCGTTTTTGAGATAAATCACACCGGAGCACTGCCATGACAGGTAGCAAGGACTATGTGGTCGCCGATATCTCGCTTGCCGGCTGGGGCCGCAAGGAGATCGAGATCGCCGAAACCGAAATGCCGGGCCTGATGGCCTGCCGCGAGGAATTCGGCGACAAGAAGCCGCTCAAGGGCGCGCGCATCACCGGCTCGCTGCATATGACGATCCAGACGGCGGTGCTGATCGAAACGCTGAAGGCGCTGGGCGCCGACATCCGCTGGGCCTCCTGCAACATCTTCTCGACGCAGGATCACGCCGCCGCGGCGATCGCCGAGGCCGGTATTCCGGTGTTCGCGATCAAGGGCGAGACGCTCGAGGATTACTGGAACTACACCGACCGCATCTTCCAGTGGACCGACGGCGGCACCTCCAACATGATCCTGGACGATGGCGGCGACGCCACCATGTACATCCTGCTCGGCGCCCGCGTCGAGGCCGGCGAGGACGTGCTGTCCAACCCCGGCAGCGAGGAGGAAGAGATCCTGTTCGCCCAGATCAAGAAGCGCATGAAGGCTTCGCCCGGCTTCTTCACCAAGCAGCGGGAAGCGATCCGCGGCGTCACCGAGGAGACGACCACCGGCGTCAACCGGCTCTACCAGTTGCAGAAGAAGGGCCTGCTGCCCTTCCCGGCGATCAACGTCAACGATTCCGTCACCAAGTCGAAGTTCGACAACAAGTATGGCTGCAAGGAATCGCTGGTCGACGGCATCCGCCGCGGCACCGACACGATGATGGCCGGCAAGGTCGCGGTGGTATGCGGCTATGGCGACGTCGGCAAGGGCTCGTCGGCTTCGCTGCGCGGCGCCGGCGCCCGCGTGAAAGTCACCGAAGTCGACCCGATCTGCGCGCTGCAGGCGGCGATGGACGGCTATGAGGTGGTCACGCTGGAAGACGCTGCCCCCACCGCCGACATCGTCATCACCACCACCGGCAACAAGGACGTCGTCACGCTCGACCACATGCGGTCGATGAAGGACATGGTGATCGTCGGCAATATCGGCCACTTCGACAACGAGATTCAGGTGGCGTCGCTGCGCAACCTGAAATGGACCAACGTCAAGCCGCAGGTCGACCTGATCACCTTCCCGGACGGCAAGCGGATGATCCTCCTGTCCGAGGGACGCCTGCTCAACCTCGGCAACGCCACCGGACATCCGAGCTTCGTCATGTCGGCCTCGTTCACCAACCAGGTGCTGGCGCAGATCGAGCTTTTCTCCAAGCACGGCCAATACGAGAACCAGGTCTATGTGCTGCCCAAGCACCTCGACGAGAAGGTGGCGCGGCTGCATCTCGACAAGCTCGGCGCGCGCCTCACCGAACTGTCCGGCGAACAGGCCGCCTATATCGGCGTGACGCCGCAGGGACCGTTTAAGCCGGAACACTACCGCTATTAACCAAAGCGAAATTATCTACCATATATTGAAGCCGGGCGGTTGACTTTCCGCCCGGCTTTATTTTTTGCGTCATGATTCTTCACGCCGATTCCGGCAGGCGTTATTGTTGTGATTCGCGGTCCGGGGACATGATGGGCCGGGGACGCATTCAGGGCGGTCTTGCATTCAAGCGGCGAAGAGGACCAAGACATGCCGGGGGATTACCCGCCAAGCGCGGGAAAGGCCGTTTCCGGCGGCCATAGGGATTCGAACGAGGCAGGCCCTGCCCTGAAGAGCGGCGGCTTTGGTGCCGGCATGCGGCTGGCCTTGCTTCTTGCCACCTCGGCGCTTGCCGGCCCGTTGCTCGCTTTTGCCGCACGCGCCGAAACAGGCATTCCGGGGAGGGCCGCAACGCCGGTCAGCACCGTCGAGGTCATGCAGCTCGCCATGTTCGTCGGCGTCATGGGCGCGGCGCTGGTCTCGGCCGTCTTCCTGATCCGCGAGCGCGCGCGCACCGCCTCGCAGAATGTCCAGCTCAGGGCCCGCATCGCGGACGTCAACGCGGCGCTGCAGCGTTCCGAGGCGCTGCTCAATCTGCGCGACCAGCGCCTGGTCGTCTGGACCACGGACAACAAGAAACCCGAGCTCATCGGCAGCCTGCCGCTGGAAAGCGGCGCGCCGGACGACAGGTCCGCTTTCCTGGCCTTCGGCCGCTGGCTGATGCCACGCTCGGCGGCGGCGCTGGAGCACGCGGTTGCCGCGCTGCGCGAACAGGCGAAGGCCTTCGATCTCGTCATCGAGACGCAGGCCGGCACACCGCTGGAAGTGCATGGCCGCAAGAGCGCGGCGCATGTGCTTGTGCGCTTCGTCTCGCTGTCGGAGACGCTGCGCAGCCAGGCCAGGCTTAAGATCGAAAACCAGCGGCTCAGCGCCGACTACGACACCATGGTCGGCCTGCTCGACGCGCTGAAGATGCCGACGTGGCTGCGCGGCGCGGACGGGCGCCTGCAATGGGTCAACCGCGCCTATGCCGAGGCGGTGGAGGCGGAAAGCGCGGCCGCGGCCGTGCGCGACGCCAAGGAATTCCTCGGCGGCCAGGCGCGCGAGCAGATCGCCGAGCAGCACAAGTCGCGTCCGGTCTTCGAACAGACGCTTTCGACCGTCATCGAAGGCGACCGCCGCATGTTCGCGGTGACCGACTTCGCCGGCGCCGACGGTTCGGCGGGGCTGGCTTGCGACACCAGCGCCGCCGAGACGATCCGCGCCGAATATGAGCGGACCGTGCGCAGCCACGCCGACACGCTCGACCAGTTGAACACCGCCGTGGCGATCTTCGACACCGAGGAAAAACTGCGATTCTTCAACCAGGCGTTCCAGAAGCTCTGGGGCCTCGACAGCGGCTTCCTGCTCAGCGCTCCCTCCAACACGCTGCTGCTCGACCGGCTGCGCAGCGAAGGCAAGATCGCCGAGCAGCCGGAATGGCGACGCTGGAAGGAAAACCTGCTCAGCGCCTATCGCGCCGTCGAATCGCAGGAGCACTGGTGGCACCTGCCGGACGGCAAGACGATCCGCGTGGTGGCGAACCCGCAGCCGAAGGGCGGCGTCACCTGGGTGTTCGAGAACCTGACCGAGAAGATGGACCTCGAAAGCCGCTACCAGACCGCCGTGCGGGTGCAGGGCGAGACGCTGGACAACCTCGCCGAAGGCGTGGTCGTGTTCGGTCCGGACGGGCGGCTGCGCCTGTCCAATCCGGCCTTCGTCGCGCTGTGGGGGCTGACGCCGGAAGCGGTCGCGCCCAAAGTCCATGTCTCGGCGATCCGCGATCTGTGCGACCAGCGGGCCGCGAACAGCCCGTGGGGCGGCTTCGTCGCCGCGGTCACTGGCTTCGACGACGAGCGCCGCGACCGCCGCGGCCAGATCGAGCTCGTCAACGGCACGGTGCTAAGCTACGCGGTGATCCACCTGCCCAACGGACAGGTAATGATCACCTTCGTCGACGTCACCGACACCGTCAATGTCGAACGGGCGCTGAAGGACAGGAACGAGGCGCTCGAGAAATCCGACCAGCTGAAGAACGAATTCGTGCAACACGTGTCCTATGAGCTGCGCTCGCCGCTGACCAACATCATCGGCTTCACCGAGCTTCTGTCGCTGCCCTCGACCGGGCCGTTGACGCCGAAGCAGCGCGAATATGTCGAGTATGTCGGCTCGTCATCATCGGTGCTGCTCACCATAGTCAACGATATTCTCGACCTGGCGACCGTCGATGCCGGCATCATGCAGCTCGATATCTCCGAAATGAATATCGACCGGACGATCGCCGCGGCCGCCGAACTGGTCTCAGACCGGCTGGACGAGCACCGGATCAAGCTCGACATCGATGCGGCGAAGGCGCCGGCGAGCTTCCATGGCGACGAAATCCGCATCCGCCAGATCCTCTACAACCTGCTCAGCAACGCGGCGAACTATGCGCCGGAGGCGAGCACGATCACGCTGACATGCCGTCGGTTGGCAGACAGCGTCGAGTTCTCGGTGCATGATGACGGCCCCGGCATGCCGCCGGACGTGCTGGAATCGGTCTTCCGCCGCTTCGAGCCGCGCGCCAATGGCGGGCGGCGGCGCGGCGCAGGGCTGGGGCTCTCGATCGTCAAGAGCTTCGTCGAGTTGCACGGCGGAACCGTGCGCATCGAGACCGGCCAGGACAAGGGCACCACGGTCATCTGCACCTTCCCGGACAAGCCTTCCGGTATCCCGGATACGCCGGCGGGCATCCGCGACGCGGCCGAGTAGCGCGGCCACATGGCAGGGACGGTGCTTGAGCGTTTTCTCGCCGACGAGGCGGCAACGGCAAGGCTTGGCGAGGATCTAGCGATGGCGGTGCGCGCCGGCGATGCGATCGCGCTGAACGGCGATCTCGGCGCCGGCAAATCGACGCTGGCCCGCGCGCTGATCCGGGCGCTTGCCGACGATACCAATCTCGAAGTTCCGAGCCCGACCTTCACGCTGGTGCAGAGCTACGACACGCGCGTTCCGGTCCATCATTTCGACCTCTACCGGCTGTCCACCCCGGACGAACTCGACGAGCTCGGCCTCGACGATGCGCTCGCGCAGGGCGTGGTGCTGGTCGAATGGCCGGAACGGGCCGGAGACCGATTGCCGGGAACCGCGCTGTGGGTCGATCTTGCCGAACGCGGCGAAGGCCGCGTGGCGAGATTGTCGGGACAGGGACCGGTCTTCGAGCGCGTGGCGCGATCGCTGGCCATGCGCGACTTCGTGGCCTCCGCCGGATGGGGCGAAGCCAGCCGCCGCCATTTCGTCGGCGACGCCTCCGCCCGCTCTTACGAAATCGTCTCGTTGCCTGGCCAGGCGCCGCGCGTGCTGATGAACTCGCCGCGCCTCGTGCTCGGGCCGCCGGTGCGCGACGGCAAGCCCTATGCGGTGATCGCCCATACGGCCCAATCGGTCACCGCCTTCGTCGCCATCGACCGGGCGCTGCTTGCGAACGGCGTCAGCGTGCCGGTGATCCATGCCCAGGACCTCGACCAGGGCTTTCTGCTCATCGAACACCTCGGCTCGGAAGGTTTTCTTGGTCACGACGGCCAGCCCATCGCCGAACGTTACGAAGCGGCGGCCGAGCTGCTGGCCATGATGCATGGCAAGGCCTGGCCCGACCGCATGGAAGCAGCACCCGGCGTGGTCCACGACGTGCCACCTTTCGATCGGGAAGCCATGCTGATCGAGGCCGACCTGCTGGTCGACTGGTATGTGCCATGGATCACCGGCGAGCCGGCAAGCGATGAATTGCGGGCAGGCTACCACAAGGTATGGAATGCGCTTCTCGATCGCCTTGCGGGCAGCGAATACACGCTGATGCTGCGCGACTTCCATTCGCCCAACATCATCTGGCGCGCGGAGCGCTCCGGCCTCGACCGGCTCGGCATCGTCGACGTCCAGGACGCGCTGATCGGCCCGGCCGCCTATGACGTCGCGTCGCTCGCCATGGATGCCCGCGTCACCGTCTCGCCCGAGGTCGAGCGGCGGACGGTCGCGGCCTATGTCGCGGCACGGCGCGCCGCCGGCGCTTTCGACGAGGCCGGCTTCGCCGAAGCCTATGCGATCATGGCGGCGCAGCGCAATTCCAAGATCCTCGGCATCTTCGTGCGGCTCGAAAAGCGCGACGGCAAGCCTTACTATCTGAAACACCTGCCGCGCATCCGCGATTATCTGAGGCGGGCGCTGGCGCATCCGGCGCTTGGCGGGCTGAAGGATTTCTATATGGCCCACGGCCTGCTCGAGGAACGCTCGCCATGAAGCCGACGACCGCGATGGTGTTGGCGGCCGGGCTTGGCAAGCGCATGCGGCCGATCACCGACACCATGCCGAAGCCGCTGGTCAAGATCGCCGGCAAGACCTTGCTCGACTGGGGGCTGGACAGCCTCGAGGCAGCCGGTGTCGCCAAGGCCGTCGTCAACGTGCACTATCTGCCCGATCAGATCGTCGCCCATGTCGCCGGCCGCAAGGTGCCGAAGGTCGCCATCTCCGACGAGCGCGAGACGCTGCTGGAATCGGCGGGGGGTATCGTCAAGGCGCTGCCGCTTTTGGGGAGCGAGCCCTTCTACATCATCAATGCCGACACTTTCTGGATCGACAGAGGTAAACCCAGCCTCGAGCGCCTTGCCCTTGCATGGGACGCTACGAGAATGGATATTCTTCTGATGCTTACCGATCTCGACTCAGCGACTGGGCACTGCGTCGGCACCGATTTCCTGGCGGCGCCGGACGGCGCGCTCCAGCGCTCGAAAGGTGACCCGGCGGGGCTGATCTATGCGGGCGCGGCGATCATCCATCCGCGCATCTTCAGGCAAGCACCCGCTGGCTCGCATTCGCTCAATCTCTATTTCGACAAGGCGATCGGCGCCGGCCGCCTGTTCGGCATGAAGATGAACGGAAGCTGGATCACCGTCGGCACGCCGGACGCCATACCGGCGGCCGAGGCAGCGGTCGCCGGCGCTTTAGCGAAAGCGGTATGAGCGGCTCGCGCCGCGTTCTCTCCATCCCACCCGGAGCGCCGTTCCTGCCGACTCTGGCGGGGGCGTTGCTCGACGGGCGCCTGATCCCCGGCTTCCGCTTCGAGAGCGATCCGCTGGCGCTCGCCGACGCCACCATCTACGTGCCGACCCGTCGTGCGGCGCGCGCGCTGCGCGGGGCTTTCGTCGATAGGCTCGGCCAACGATCGGCCATCCTGCCAGCGGTGCGCCCGCTCGGCGAGTTCGACGAGGACGAAGCTGCCTTCGACGCCGAGGCGGCGCCTGCCATCGAGCTCGCGCCTCCGATCGCCGCGCAGGAGCGGCTGCTTTTGCTGGCGCCTTTGGTGCGCGCCTGGAAGGAAAGCCTGCCGGCTCATGTCCGGGATCGGTTCAACGAGGAGTTCGTCGTGCCGACCTCGGCTGCCGACGCCATCTGGCTGGCGCGCGACCTCGCCCGGCTGATGGACGAGATCGAGACCGAAGGCACGGACTGGGCGAAGCTCGCGACACTGGTCACCGGCAACCTCGCCGGCTGGTGGCAGGTGACGCTCGATTTCCTCGGCATCGTCACCGACAACTGGCCGGAATTGCTCAGGGAACGCAACCGCTCCAATCCCGCCGCGCATCGCAGCGCGTTGATCCGCCTGGAAGCGGCGCGGCTGAAGCGCAATCCGCCGGCCGGGCCAGTCATCGCGGCAGGTTCGACCGGATCTATACCCGCCACCGCCGAACTGCTTGCCGTGATCGCCGGCCTGCCCAACGGCGCCGTTGTTTTGCCCGGGCTCGACCGCGAGCTGGACGACGCATCCTTCGCGGCGATAACGGCGCCCGGCGCCCGTCCGGCAACGCTCGGCCACCCACAATATGGGCTCGCCAAGCTGATCGGCGGCATCGGCATCCCACGTCGCGATGTCGAGGACATCGTCGCGGCGCCATCTCCGCTCGCACTGCGCGCGGCACTTGTCGGCGAGGCGTTACGGCCGGCCGAAACCACCGAATATTGGACCGAGACGCGGCCGCGCTTCACGACATACGATGTCGGGCAGGCGCTTGCCGGCGTGACGCTGGTGGAAGCGGCGAACGAACGCGACGAGGCGGCGGCAATCGCTATTGCATTGAAGCGTGCCGTCGAGACGCCGGGCAAGCGCGCGGCGCTCGTCACCGGCGACCGCGCGCTGGCGCGGCGGGTTTCGGCCGAGCTCCTGCGTTTCGGCGTCATCGCGGACGATTCCGGCGGCACGCCGCTCACCAACACGCCGGCCACCAGCCTGCTCAGGCTCGCGCTGAACGCCGCGTTCCGGCCCGGCGACCCGGTGGGCCTGCTCGCGCTGCTCAAGCATCCGCTGCTCGGGCTCGGTCTGGAACGCCGGAGCGTGCGCAAGGCGGCCGAACTCATCGAGCTGGTGGCGCTGCGCGGCGGCACGGGTCGACCCGATGTCGCATCGCTGGGCGGGCTTTTCGAGACACGGCTCGCGGAGCTGAGCGGCGACACAAGGCAGCCTTTCTGGTTTTCGCGCCTGACAGTGCGCGGCATAGAGCAGGCACAAGATGTGCTTAGCCGCCTTACAGATGCGCACTCGCCGCTCACCGCGATGCGCCAGGAGGAAGACGCCGAGATCGCGACGCTGACGCGTGCAAGCGTGGTCGCGTTGGAGGATCTGGGCCGCGCTGCCGATGGCAGTCTGACGGAACTCTATGCCGGCGACGCCGGCGAGAAACTCGCCGAGCAGTTGCGCGGACTGGTGGCCGTGTCCTCGCCTTTCACCTTCGCCGCCCTGGAATGGCCTGACGTGATGGAGGCGCTGATCGCGCCGGAGACGGTGAAGCCGGCACAAGGCACCGACCGCAACATCGCCATCTGGGGCGCGCTGGAAGCCCGATTGCAAAACGTCGACACGCTGGTCATCGGCGGTCTCAATGAAGGGGTTTGGCCGCGCAAGCCAGAGAGCGACCGCTTCATGTCGCGGCTGATGAAGACCGGCATCGATCTCGAGCCGCCGGAACGGCGGATCGGCCTCGCCGCGCATGATTTCCAAATGGCGATGGGCGCCAGCGACGTGGTGCTGACGCGTTCGGCACGCTCGGGCGACGCGCCGGCGGTGCCGTCGCGCTGGCTGCAGCGTATCGTGACCTTCATCGGCAAGGAGGCCGTGGCGGCGCTTCGCGGGCGCGGCAACGCGCTGCTTGCCTGGGCGCGCGCGCTCGATGCCGGCGAGAAGAAGGATTTCGCGGCGCGCCCTCAGCCGAAGCCGCCGCTTAGCCTGCGTCCGCGGCATTTCTCGGTCACCGAGATCGAGACGCTGCGCCGCGACCCCTACGCGATCTATGCGCGGCGCATCCTCGGCCTGATGCCGCTCGAGCCGCTGATCCGCGATCCGGGCGCCGCCGAACGCGGCACGCTGTTCCACGAAATCCTGCATTTGTTCTCGCGGCGGGTCGAGGATCCAAGGGCGCCAGACGCACTGAAGAGCCTCATCGAGGCCGGCCGCATCTGCTTTGCCGACGCAAAGCTTCCGCCGGACATCGAAGCTGTCTGGTGGCCACGTTTCGAAAAGCTCGCCGAAAACATTATCGAATGGGAGCATGGCCGCGCCGATGCAGTCGCGAGGCGCTACGCCGAGGAGCGCGCCGACAAGACGGTGGTCGGCCGCACCGGCGTTACGCTTTCCGGCTATGCCGACCGGGTCGACCTGCTTGCCGGCGGCATGGCCGACATCCTCGACTACAAGACGGGCTCCTCACCCTCGAAAGCGCAGGCGCACACGCTGTTGTCGCCGCAGCTTGCGTTGGAAGGGGCGTTGCTCAGGCGTGGTGCCTTCAAGGAACTCGGCATTCGCGAGCCATCGCAGCTTGCCTTCGTACGGCTGAAGCCGAATGGCGAGGTGTTCGAGGAATCGATCCTTGAATACAACCGCAAGCCCCGCACCGCCAACGACCTCTCCGAGGAAGCCTGGGCGCGGCTGGAGCGGCTGCTGTTCCACTATGCGGATCCTGCGACCGGCTATCTGTCGCGCGCGCTGCCGTTCCGCGAAGGTGAAGCCGACGGCGACTACGACCAACTGGCGCGCGTGCTCGAATGGTCGGCGGGCGGCGCCAGCGAAGACGAGGCGGAAGGATGAAATATCCGATCCCCTCCGACACCGCCGCCAGCCAGGCGCGCGCTTCCGATCCGGCCAATTCCGCCTGGGTGTCGGCCAATGCGGGGTCGGGCAAGACGCATGTGCTGGCACAGCGCGTCATCCGGCTCCTGCTCAACGGCACCGATCCATCGAAGATCCTGTGCCTCACCTATACGCGCGCGGCCGCGGCCAATATGTCGAACCGCGTGTTCTCGACCCTGTCGGAATGGACAGCGCTGCCCGATGCGGAGCTTGGCGCGCGGATCGCGGCGCTCGACGGCCACGGCGCCGACCGCGACATGATGCGGCGTGCACGCCGGCTGTTCGCCGAGGCGCTCGAGACGCCGGGCGGGCTGAAGATCCAGACCATCCACGCCTTCTGCGAATCGGTGCTGCACCAGTTCCCGCTCGAAGCCAACATCCCGGCCCATTTCGACATGCTCGATCCGCAGATGGAGGCCTCGCTGTTTGGCGATGCCCGCCGCGACATGATCTCGGGCGCGGGCGCCGGCGTCGAAGGCCTGGCGGAGGCCTTCGCCACCGTGCTGGAGCGCGGCGGCGAGTTCGGGCTCGATTCACTGCTTTCCGAAATCGTCCGCAAACGCGACGACCTGCGCGATTTCGTCGTCAAGCTCGGCAAGGATCGAGATTTCCGGCCGCTGTTCGCCGAATTCGGCTTCAGGCCCGGACAGAAGGCTGAAGACATCGCCGCTTCCATCTGGCCGCTGCCTGGCTTCGCACCCAGCCAGTTCGCCGAATTCGCGCATGCCGCCGAAGCCACCGACGCTCGGCAGGTGCTGAACAATGTCGTCCCTTATGCACGAGGCGCATTCGCCGAAGCCGATCCGATCCGCCGGTTGCGGCTCCTGGCAAAGGCCTTTCTCAAGGCCGACGGCGACCCTTATGAGCCACCCAAAATCTTCAAGAAGGCGCTGGTCGACCGGCTGCCGGACTTGGCCGATCGCTACCTGGCGACGGCCAAGGCAATCCTCGACGTGACCGACCGGCTGGCGCTGTTTCGCATGCTGGAAGGGACAGCGGCGGCGCTCACCGTCGCCGGCTGGCTGATCGCGCGCTATGAGCGATTGAAGCGCGGGCGGGGCTTCCTCGATTTCAACGACCTGATCACCCGCACGGTCGGTCTCTTGTCGCGGCCCGATGCCGGACCTTGGGTGCAATTCAAGCTCGACCAGGGCATCGACCATATCCTGCTCGACGAGGCGCAGGACACCAGCCCGGACCAGTGGGAAGTGGTGAAGAAGCTGACGGAAGAATTCTTTGCCGGCCTTGGCCAGCGCGAGGCGGTGCGGCGAACGGTCTTTGCCGTCGGCGACGAGAAACAGTCGATCTACTCCTTCCAGGGCGCGGCGCCGGATTCGTTTGCCGAAAGCCGGCTTTTGTTTGCCGGCCGCGTGCGCGACGCCGAAGCCGCCTTCGCCAATCTCAAGCTCACCTGGTCGTTCCGTTCGAGCGACGACGTGCTGGCCGCGGTCGACCGCGTCTTTGCCGAGCCGGGAGTCAGGCGCGGCATCAGCCACGATCCCGATCCGCTGAGCCACAAGGCGATCCGCACCGACGCGCCGGGTTATGTCGAGGTGTGGCCGTCGATCGGCGCCGAAATGGTCGAGGAGCCGGATGACTGGACGTTGCCGGTCAACCACGCCAGCGCACCCGCCGTGCGCGTGGCCGAGCACGTGGCGACGACCATCCAGAGCTGGCTGCGCAATGGCGAGGTCATCGAAGGCAAGGGCAGGAAGCTGACCGCCGGCGATATCCTCGTCCTGGTGCGCAAGCGCGACCGCTTCGTCCATGCGCTGTCGCGCAGCCTGAAGAACCGCCAGATCCCGGTGGCCGGCGCCGACAGGCTGAGCCTGCCCGGCCATATCGCCGTGCAGGACCTGATCGCGCTCGGACATTTCCTCATCCAGCCTGAGGACGATCTTTCCCTGGCAGCCGTGCTGCGCAGCCCGATCTTCGAGGTGTCCGAAGAGTTGCTGGCGCTTGCCGGTGAGCGGCCGAAAGGCCGGTCGCTGATTGCCTCGCTGCGGCAGCATGCAGCCGACGACGAAGCCCTGGCCGCTATCGTTAGCCGGCTCGACGCCTGGGCGACCGAAGTGGCGTTCAAGCCGGTGTTCGAGTTCTATGCCGCGGCGCTGGCGCGCGACGGCCTGCGGCGCAAGATGACGGCGCGGCTCGGGCCGGAAGCCGGCGACATCCTCGACGAATTCCTGAGTTTCTGCCTGGCCGAGGAACGCACCGGCCTGCCGGGGCTGGAATCCTTCCTGTCGACGCTGGAAAATGCCGGTCCCGAGATCAAGCGCGAGATGGACCAGACGCGCGACGAGGTGCGGGTCATGACCGTGCATGCCGCCAAGGGCCTGGAGGCGCCGGTTGTCTTCCTGGTCGATGGCGGTTCGGCGCCATTCAGCGACCAGCATCTGCCGCGGCTGATGCCGTTCGAGAGCTCGGGCTTGCATTGGAAAGGCAAGGGCTATCTGTGGCGCCCGGCCAGCGATGTCGCCAATGGCGTTTCGCGGGCGGCTTCCGTCCGGGCGCGCGAGCTTGCCGACGACGAGTACCGGCGGCTGCTCTATGTCGGCATGACGCGCGCCGAGGACCGGCTAATCGTCTGCGGCTATCACGGCAAGCGACAGCCCGGCACCGGCACCTGGCATTCGATCGTCAGCCGGGCATTGACCGGCGCGCCCGAGAGTTCCGAGCGCCGCCATCCCGCGACGGCCGAGACGGCCGTGCACCGCTTCCATATGACCGGGCTGCCGCCGGTAGCGCTGACCGGCACCGACGAGACAGGACCGTTCGAGCATACCGCGCCGCTGCCAGAAAACCTGTTCCGGCCGCTGCCGCCCTATGAAGAGCTGCCGCGGCCGCTTTCGCCTTCCGGCGCCTCGGCGCTGATCGACGAAGCGAAAGAAGCTGTGCCCGACACGCGCTCGCCGGTGCTCGACGCCGCCGCCGAGCCCGGTTTCGCGGTTGTGCGCGGCCTGGCCCTGCACAAACTGCTGCAGATGCTGCCCGGCATCGCGGAAGAGGAAAGGCGGGGCGCGTCCGAGCGCTACCTGGCGCGCGCCGGCGCCGACTGGCCGGCGGGCGAGCGCGACAAGGCGCTGGAGGCGGTGCTGTCTATCCTGTCCGACAACCGCTTCGGCGCCCTGTTCTCGCCGTCCTCGCGCGCCGAAGTCGCGATCATGGGCAGCCTCGCGGTGAAGGGCAAGCTGCGCTCGATCTCCGGCAAGATCGACCGGCTGGCAGTCACCTCGCAAAAGGTTTCGATCGTCGATTACAAGACCAACCGCCCGGCGCCCAGGAACCTGGCCGAGGTGCCGCCGGCCTATGTGCTGCAGCTTGCCCTCTACCGCGCGCTGCTCAAGCCGCTCTATCCGGGCCGCGAGGTGACGGCTGCGCTGCTGTTCACCGAGGCGCCGCGCCTGATCGAGCTGCCGGCAGCGGCCATGGACGACGCCCTTGCCCGACTCACGGGAGCGTGACACAAGAACTGCTTGAACATCGCCACCATAACCACCACATTTGGTGCAACCCGAGTTTTGGAAAGGATTTCAGCATGGCCACCGTCAAGGTCGACAAGGGCAATTTCCAGGCCGATGTGCTCAACGCCAAGGAGCCGGTCGTGGTGGATTTCTGGGCCGAGTGGTGCGGTCCCTGCAAGATGATCGGCCCGTCACTGGAGGAAATCGCCAAGGAGCTCGGCTCGAAGGTGAAGGTCGCCAAGCTCAACATCGACGAGAATCCCGAGCTTGCCGCGCAGTATGGCGTGCGCTCGATCCCGACGCTGATGATCTTCAAGGGCGGAGAAGTCGCCGACATGAAGGTGGGCGCCGCGCCGAAGACCGCGCTGTCGCACTGGATCAACGGCAGCCTCGCCTGAGCCAATCCGAAAAAGTTCAAGAACAAGCCCGGCCATCGCGCCGGGCTTTTCTTTGGCGCCATGTCTCATGGCGCTCTGGCCCTGACGCCCCGGCTCTCCATCTTCTTTGCTGGAGCAATTCCAGGAAAAGTGTGAAGCGGTTTTCCGTCCGCAATTGCGTAAAAAAGAGATAGAAAAGGGAGAGGTCATGACCGGAACAGCCAAGGCCACCGTTCACGTCGACAATGAGCGGGTGATCGTCACCGAATACCGTTTCGCGCCGGGCGCCAACACCGGATGGCACCGCCACGGCCACGACTATGTCGTCGTGCCGCTGATGGACGGCAAGGTGAAACTGGTGACCAAGGACGGTGAATCCTTCGCCGAGATGAAGCAAGGGGCGCCCTATTTCCGCAGGGAAGGCGTCGAGCACGACGTCATCAACGCCAATGATGGCGAATATGCCTTCATCGAGATCGAGCTGAAGTAGATGGCTGGCCATCATCTGCCATCTTGATGGCTAAGCTCTGTCGGTATCTATTTCCGGCAAGCGGAGTTCGAAATGGCCGAACCGAAACTCTCAGTCCGTAGCGCAAAAGCATGGAACCTTGCTCATCGACTTGCGCGTCGCGAGAATCGTTCCATAGCCGAAGTGATCGAACGCGCGCTCGAGTCCTATGAGATTCAGGAAGCACGGCGCGAACCGGCATCCAGCTTCTATGCTCGGCTGGTTGCAAGCAGCGGAGCCGACATCGATCTGGAGAAAATGATCCGCGAAGGCCGCGAACTCTAGTGGCACTGCATAGGGATTTTGACGGTCGGCTCTGTTTGCGTTGGCAGGCGGCATGCGTCGGTGATTGGCCGAAACGCCCATCGCGATCGTCATTCTAGGGCGGAGCAGGAGCGAAGCTCCGTCGCGAAGACCCTAGAATCCATGCCGTTACCTTCGCCAAGGAGTGCAACGGAGCAAAATTCTGCACCGTAGCGGCGCTTCGACGTCACGGCATGGATTCTAGGGTCTGCGCGCGTCGCTTCGCTCCTTGCTCCGCCAAAGAATGACGACGTTGGGGGGCGGTTTCAGCCAATCCCCGGCATTTGCGCTGAGTTCACGGAAATGAGTCTCGCACCAAGACAAACGGCAACCTTTTCAAAATCCCTTTGTCTAGCCGAATTTCGGACCGGTCAATCAGCTGAACTAGTCACCAGTCGGCGACGCGATCGCCGCCGGTAAACTGCGCGCTCTCGGCGGTGTATTCGAACAGCTCGATCTTCACGCCGTTGGGATCGGCGATCCAGGCCTGGTAGGTATCGTCGCAGGCGAGCTTCTTCGGCGTCACCGCGACGCCTTTCGACCTGATATGAGCGATGGCCGCGTCGATATCTTCCACCTCCAGGCAGAAGTGGTTGATCTGGTTCAACTCGCTGTAGCTGGCTTCGCTCTTCTCGAACACCTCGACATGGCTGCGGCCGCCGCAGTCGAGATAGAAGCCGAATATCTTGCCGTCACGCAGGAAATTGAACCGGGTATCCATGCCAAGCACGTCGCGGTAGAAACCGCGCGTCGCCTCCAGGTCATGCGCGAAGATGCAGACATGGGCGAGCTGCCTCACCTGGATCATGACCGGTTCCTTTCGGTCCCCCGCCGCGCTGCCTGGAATTGCTTCAGGTCGGCGGCGTACCATTCTCGTCCAGCACCGCGCCTGCGAAATAGAGCGAGCCGCCAATCAGGATGCGCGGCGCAGGACCGTCCCAGCTGTCGCGCAGAAGCATCAGCGCGCTGGCGACCGAGCTGACCGGCTCGGCCGACAGGCCGGCCTCGGCGGCGCGCAGCGCCAGTTCGTCGTTCGGCACGCCGGCGTCGCTGCTGGTTACCGGTACGGTGTAGACATGGCGGGCGAGGCCCTTGAAGGCGCTGAAATAACCGGTCTGGTCCTTGGTGTTGATCATACCCGAGATCAGGATCAGCGGCCTCGGGTTCTTTTCCTCCTGCTCGGCCAGCGCCTCGGCGATGACGATGCCGGCACCCGGATTGTGACCGCCATCCAGCCAGATCTCGGCGCCCTTCGGCGCGAGCTCGACAAGCTTGCCCTGCGGCAGCTTCTGCATGCGCGCCGGCCAGGCGACATGGGTCATCGCCTTTTCGGTGGCGCGATGGCTGATCTCGAAGCCGGCTGCCTTGACGGCGGCGATCGCCGCCGCGGCGTTGGCGAACTGGTGGCGCCCGGGCAGCCGCGGCGAAGGCAGGTCCATCAACCCGTCCTCGTCCTGATAGACCATGCGGCCGTTTTCCTCGAAGGCGAGGAAATCCTGGCCATAAACCACGGTCGGGCAATCCAGCCGCTCGGCCGTCTCGATCAGCACCTGAAGTGCCGTCTCGCTTTCCTGCGCGCCGATCACCACCGGGCAACCGCGCTTCATGATGCCGGCCTTTTCGGCGGCGATCAGCTCGACGCGGTCGCCGAGATAGGCCTCGTGGTCCATCGATATCGGCATGATGACCGAGACGGCCGGTCGTTTGATGACATTGGTGGCGTCGAAGCGGCCGCCGAGACCGACCTCGATGATCGCCGCCTCCGCCGGATGCTCCGAAAACAGGATGAAGGTGACGGCGGTGAGTATCTCGAAGACGGTGATTTTCTGGCCGGCATTGACTTCCGCGGCACGCGCAATGGCCTCGGCGAAAACGTCGTCATCGACGAGCCTGCCGCCGCCTTCGGCCGCCAGCCGGTAGCGTTCATGCCAGTTCACCAGATGCGGCGAGGTGTGGACGTGGACCAAGTGGCCGGCCGCCTCCAGCAGCGCGCGCGAGAAGGCGGCGCAGGAGCCCTTGCCATTGGTGCCGGCGATGTGGATGACCGGCGGCAGCCGGTCCTGCGGATTGCCGAGGCGTTCGAGAAGCCGCGTGACGCGGTCCAGCGAAAGGTCGAAGCCTTTCGGATGCAGCGTCATCAGATGTTCGATTTCGCGGTCGGCGGAAAGCGTTGTCATGATGGAATCCTAGAGCGGTTCATCATTCATGGAAATGCAGAGCCGCTCTCTTTCTTTGTTGACGCAATTCCGGACGGAAAACCGCTTCACACTTTTCCTGGAATTGCTTTTAGTGCACCGCACCCTGAACCGGGAATCGGTTCAGAACAGCCATGCGCAAATCAGAGGCTACAGCACGCAAGACGAGGCGCAAATCGCGGTTCGCGGCCAACGATGTCGCTTCGGGCCGATCGCGTCAGGCTTGAGGTCGCGCCTCGGCGCTGACGACTGCCGGCGGCAAAATCTCCGGCTCGAGCGGCTTCTCGGCTTCCGGTATCTTGAGCAGCATCTTCAAGAGCCGCGCGATGGTCTGGCGCATCTCCAGACGCGAGACGACCATGTCGACCATGCCGTGCTCCATCAGGTATTCAGCGCGCTGGAAGCCGTCGGGCAGCTTTTCGCGGATGGTCTGCTCGATGACGCGCGGGCCGGCAAAGCCGATCAGGGCGCCCGGCTCGGCGATCTGGACGTCGCCCAGCATGGCGTAGGAGGCGGTGACGCCGCCGGTGGTCGGGTTGGTCAGCACGACGATATAGGGCAGGCCGGCTTCCTTCAGCCGGTCGACGCCGACCGTGGTGCGCGGCAATTGCATCAGCGACAGGATGCCTTCCTGCATGCGGGCGCCGCCGGAGGCCGCGAAGAGGATCAGCGGCCGCTTGCGCTCCAGCGCGACCTCGAAGGCATGCACGATGGCTTCGCCGGCTGCCATGCCGAGCGAGCCGCCCATGAAGGCGAAGTCCTGCACGGTGACGATGACCGGCAGCCCGTCGATAGTGCCGGCGCCGTTGAGGATCGCATCCTCAAGGCTGGTCTTGGCCTTCGCCTCCTTCAGGCGATCGGTGTAGCGCTTCTCGTCGCGGAACTTCAGCGGGTCGAGGACGACCTTGGGGTTTTCGAGCTGCTCGTATTTGCCGTCGTCGAAAAAGTACCGCAGCCGCTCCTTGGCCGAGATTTTCATATGGTGGCCGGAAGCCGGGATGACGAACTGGTTGGATTCGAGATCCTTGTGGAAGATCATCTCGCCGGTCTCGGGATCCTTGATCCAGAGGTTTTCCGGCATGTCGGTGCGCCGGCCGAGCATCGAATTGATCTTCGGGCGGACGTAATTGGTGATCCAGTTCATGGCTTCGGCTCCTGTCCTGGAATAAAGACGTAGGAAGATTATTCGGCGGCAGCAAGGCGGGCCGAACGAACGCCCTGGGCAAGGCCGCTGACCAGCGTGGCGACGGCTTCGGCCGGATCGGCTGTTTTCTCGCCCTTCGGCCCAAGCACATTGGCAATCGCGTTGACGATCGCCGTACCGACCACGACGCCGTCGGCGGACGCGCCGATGACACGGGCCTGCTCGGCCGTCTTGACGCCGAAACCGACGCAGACCGGCAGCGCGGTATGGCCCTTGATGCGCGTGACCGCCGCCGAGACCTTGGCGGTGTCGGCCAAGGCCGAGCCGGTGATGCCGGTCATCGAGACGTAATAGACGAAGCCCGAGGTGTTTTCCAAAACCTTGGGCAGGCGCTTGTCGTCGGTGGTCGGCGTCGCCAGCCGGATGAAGTTGACGCCGGCCTTCAGCGCCGGAATGCAGAGCTCCTCGTCCATCTCCGGCGGCAGGTCGACGACGATCAGCCCGTCGATGCCGCTTGCCTTGGCGTCGGTGAGGAAGCGGTCGACGCCGTAGATGTAGATCGGGTTGTAGTAGCCCATCAGAACGATCGGCGTGTCATTATCGCCGGCGCGGAACTCGGAGGCCATCTTCAGCGTCCTGGCCAGCGTCTGGCCGCCTTTCAGCGCCCTGAGGCCCGCCGCCTGGATCGCAGGGCCGTCGGCCATCGGATCGGAAAAGGGCATGCCGAGCTCGATGATGTCGGAGCCCGCGAGCGGCAGCCCCTTCATGATGGCCAAGGCGGTGTCGTAATCGGGGTCGCCCCCCATGATGTAGGTGACCAAGGCCGGACGGCCCTCGGACTTGAGCTTCGCCATGCGGCGGTCGATGCGGGTGGTCATTGTCAGATCTCCATGCCCAGCATGTTGGCCACCGTGTGCACGTCCTTGTCGCCGCGGCCTGACAAATTGACGATGACGATCCGGTCCTTGTCCATGGAAGGCACGATCTTCATCGCATGGGCAATGGCATGCGCCGATTCCAGCGCCGGGATGATGCCCTCGACACGCGTCGTCAGTTGGAAAGCTTCCAGCGCCTCGTCGTCGAGGATCGGCTCATACTGGACGCGGCCCGAGTCACGCAGCCAGGAATGCTCGGGGCCGACGCCTGGATAGTCGAGACCGGCCGAGATCGAGTGACCGTCCATGATCTGGCCGTCGGCATTCTGCAAGAGATAGGTGCGGTTGCCATGCAGCACGCCCGGCTTGCCGGCGTTCATCGAGGCGCAGTGCTCGATGCCTTCGAGGCCGCGCCCGCCGGCTTCGATGCCGATGATGCGGACATCCTTGTCGTCGAGGAAGGGATGGAACAGGCCGATGGCGTTGGAGCCGCCGCCGACAGCGGCGATGATGACATCGGGCAGCCGGCCTTCCTGCTCGAGGATCTGCGCGCGGGCCTCCGTGCCGATCACCGACTGGAAGTCGCGCACCAGCTCCGGATAGGGATGCGGGCCGGCGGCGGTGCCGATCAGGTAATAGGTGTCCTCGACATTGGTGACCCAGTCGCGCAGGGCCTCGTTCATGGCGTCCTTCAGCGTGCCGTGGCCGGCCGTGACCGGCCGCACCTCGGCGCCGAGCAGCTTCATGCGGAACACATTGGGGCTCTGGCGGGCGACATCGGTGGCGCCCATGTAGACCACGCAAGGATAGCCGAAGCGGGCCGCGACGGTGGCCGAGGCGACGCCATGCTGGCCGGCGCCGGTCTCGGCGATGATGCGCTTCTTGCCCATGCGCTTGGCGAGCAGGATCTGGCCGAGGCAATTGTTGATCTTGTGCGAGCCGGTGTGGTTCAGGTCCTCGCGCTTGAAATAGACCTTGGCGCCGCCCCCGAGGCCCTTCGCCGAGGAAACCTCACGAAGATGCCTGGTCAGGCCTTCGGCGAAATAGAGTTTTGAGGGCCGCCCGGCATAGTGGGTCGACAAGTTCTGCAGCTCGGCCTTGAACTCGGGGTCGGTCTTGGCCTTGTTCCACTGCTGTTCGAGATCGAGGATCAGCGGCATCAGCGTCTCGGCGACGAAGCGGCCGCCGAAAATGCCGAACATGCCCTGCTCGTCGGGCCCGGTGCGAAAGGAATTGGGCATTGCCGGCTTGTTCATCGCCGATCTCCTGATGTGACTTGTTTTCAGGCGGCGCGGTCGTCGCGCGCAGCCCTGACGGCCCGGAAAAACTGCTCGATCAGCGCCGGATCCTTGACGCCCGGAGCGCTTTCCACGCCCGACGAAACGTCTATTGCGGGCGGATTGGCCTGTCTCAGGGCATCGCCGATATTGGCGGCGTTGAGCCCCCCGGAAAGCATGTATTCGACGCCGGCGTCAAGGCCGGCAAGGATGCGCCAGTCGAAGGCGACGCCATTGCCGCCCGGAAGTTGCGACCCCTTCGGCGGCTTGGCGTCGAAGAGGAAACAGTCGGCGACGCCGGTATAGGGCTTTACCCGCTCCAGATCCGCCGCCTCGCTGACCGGCAGCGCCTTCATCACCGGCAAGCCGTAACGGGCCTTGAGTTCGGCCACCCGCTCGGGTGTTTCCGAACCATGCAGTTGCAACATGTCGGGCCGCATTTTGGCGACGATCTCGTCGAGGAAGGCATCATCGGCATCGACCGTGACGGCGACAGCCTTGGCCTTGCCGCGTGCGGCTTCTCGGAGGCGGCCGGCCTCCGCTGGCTCGACATAGCGGGGGCTCTTGGCGAAGAAAATAAAGCCGACATGGCTGGCGCCGCCGGCAAGGGCGGCAGCCATCGCGGCGTCGGTCTTCAATCCGCAGATCTTGATGTCGAGCGTCATTGGCCGGGATTGGCACGAAACGGCCAAAGAGTCGAGAAAAAGCATGCTGTTGCCGGCTTTACGGAAAACACTAGCTTCATATAGCAACTACAGGCGGGAGCACGATTACCATGGCCGACCAGACCGTCGCCGAACTCAGGCAGAAAATCGCGCAGGCGCGCGAAGTAATCGCCCACCTGATGGACAAGGCCGCCTACAACGGCGCCGAGGCCCATCGGGCGCTGGATTATTTCGGCAGCGACGCGTTCGATCGGAATTTCCTGCCGTGGCCGCACGCCGATGAAGGGTTGCGGCCGGAGGAGTTGAACGCGGCGAATGATGATTGAATTGCCTATGCCGTGAACGGGTAAGCGTCGGCGGGACAGCACCCCCCTCTGGCCTGCCGGCCATCTCCCCCGCAAGGGGGGAGATCAGCAGCTTCGGCGTTTTGCCTTTCCTGCAACGCTTGAGATTGGCGAAAGCCGTGGCGACAGCCAATCTCCCCCCTTGCGGGGGAGATGCCCGGTAGGGCAGAGGGGGGTGTGAAGGAACGCGACCTAGCCGTTTGAGCTACTCAAAAACAATCGCCTGCAGGGCGCCGCCGTTGCGCTTCAGCCAGTCCTTGCAGCGGTCGGTGTCGGGGCAGAGCTTCTCGCACAGTTTCCAGAATTTCGGGCCGTGGTTCATCTCCTTGAGATGCGCCACCTCATGCGCCACCAGGTAGTTTATCACCGCCGGCGGCGCCATCATGATGCGCCAGGAGAAGGACAGGTTGCCCTCCGAGGTGCATGACCCCCAGCGGCTGGTGGTATCCTTGTAGCGGATCGCCTTGGCGCGCTTGCCGATCGCCTCGGTGTGCTTCACCACCAGCTTCTCGATCTCCTTCTTGGCCTCGCGCTTGAGGTGATCGGCGATGCGGCGCGGCAGGTGTATGCGCTCGCCATGGACGATCAAAAGCGGGCCGCGCTCGTCGCGCGAGACGGCGACGGTGCCGCGCTTGGAAGGCTCGTGGACGATGCGATGCGGCACGCCGCGGATCGGTATCCTGATGCCTGGACGCACCTGCGGCCTTGTCGGCACCTTGGCCAGGCGCTGCTCAAGCCAGTCCTGGTGGCGGTCGAGGAACTTCTCCACCTCGCCGCGGCGCAGGCCCGGCGGCACGGTGACACGCAGGCCCTGGCCGCCGGAATCGATGCGCAGCGTCAGCCGCCGCGCCCTGGCGCTCTCGACGATCTTGAGCGGCAGCGTGCGGCCGGCGACGCAATGCTCGCGCTCGACGACGGGCGCGGCCTTGGGCTTGGTCAGGTTGCGGAAGAAGCCGAGGGTCATGGCTGGACGATACGCGATTCGAAAAAAACGGCCAGTGGAGGGAAGTCACATCGAGAACAAAAAAGAAACGGCGCCGCTAGACGCGACGCCGCATATCATGCCGAAACCTGTCCCGGCAGCGCCGCGCGTCCTCTCGGACGCGCAAAGGACGCTGCGGCACTTTGAGTTGGCGCATGACCTTTTCCGAAAATCGGCGTCGATTTTCGGGGTCATGCGCCGGTATCTCAGTCGTCGAGCAGGTTCGTGCCCTTGCCGCGCTTCGGAGCGGTCTTGTCGGTCGAGCCGGTGGTGGTCGGCGCGGTCGACTTGTTGCGGTTCGCCATGAAGCGGTCGAACTCGTCCTGGTCCTTGGCGCGGCGCAGCTCGCGGGCGTAGTCGTCGAACTCGGTCAACATCTCGTCCAGCTTGCGGCGCTCTTCCGCCAGGCGCTCGAGTTCCTTCTCGCGCCAGTCGTCGAAGGCGACGTTGCCGGTACGGGCCGAACCGTGGCCCCAGCGGGCCGCCTTGTCGGAGCCGCGGCGGCAGCCGGCGAAGATGCCGTCAGTGGCGCGGTTGACATCGCGCTTGAAGCCATCGAGCCGGTCGCCCCAGATGATGTAGGCGAGCATGGCGAAGCCGAGCGGCCAGAACACCATGAAGCCGATGATCATCAGCGCGATGGTGGCCGGCGTCCAGGCCGGACGGATCAATGCACTCGTGTTCATTTTCTCCTAATCCTTACGTTGGAGACAGCCAAACCGGCTGCGTGGAATCGAAATGGGAAGGCGAAATCGGCGATTCAAGGCAAGTCCGGCCAAAACCGGCGAAGCGCCTGAAATGATTATCGCTTTTTGAGCTTTTCGAGGAAAAGCACTGCCATTCCGGCGACAAGGCCCCAAAACGCCGCGCCGACGCCGAAGAGCGTGAGCCCGGAGGCCGTGACGGCAAAGGTGATGGTGGCTGGCATGCGCTCGGCCTCGTCCCTGAGCGCGATCGACAGGGCGTTGGCCAAAGACGCCATCAGCGCCAGCCCGGCGACCAGCACGATCAGGCTCTGCGGCAGGACGGCGAAGATCGCCACCAGCGAAGCGCCGAAGACGGCAAAGAGCAGGTAGGCCAGCGCATAGAACGGACCGGTCTTCCAGCGCTGGGCGGGGTCGGGGTGCACGTCGGGGCCGGTGCAGATCGCCGCCGAAATCGCCGCCAGATTGGTGGTTGCGGCGCCGAACGGCGCCGACAGCAACGAAAAAAGGCCGGTGACGCCGATCAGCGGACCAGGTTCGGGGTGGTAGCCCGCGGCGCGCAGCACGGCGAGGCCGGAGAGATTCTGCGAAGCCATGGTGACAAGGTAGAGCGGCAGCGCCAGGCCGACGATCGCCTGGGCTGTGAACACAGGAGCAATCAGCGTCAGTGTCGACAGTTCCGGCGCCGGCAAGCCGCCGACGCGGCCGGTGAGAAAGGCGGCGAGCCCGCCGCCAACCAGAACCGCCAGCACCGACAACGCGGGATTGAACATACGGATGACGAAAAAGGCCGCGATCAGCGGCAAAATGAGCCAGGGATCCGCCGGAATGGCCTTCACCGCATTGATGGCGAACGTGACGACGATACCGGCCAGCATGCCGGAGGCGACGGACGCCGGTATCCGCGCGATCAGCCTGGTCAGCGGCTTGAACAGGCTGGTGGCGACCAGCAGGACGCCGGTGACGATGAAGGCGCCGACGGCTTCGGGCATGGTGAAGCCGCTGGAGGCGGCGACCAGCGCGAGACCCGGCGTCGACCAGGCGGTGATGACCGGCATTTTCGTGCGCCAGGACAGCCACAGGCATTCGATCGCCATGGCGAGGCAGATCGCCGTCACGCCGCTGGCGGTCTCGATCTGCGTCGCGCCGACCGCCTTGGCGGCGGCAATGACGATGGCCAGCGTCCCGCCGAAGCCGACGATCGCCGCGACGAAAGCGGATATCGGGATGGAAACGCGCATTCTCAGGCGGCCCGCCTGACCATTTCCCCGGCAGCCCGCTTGAGCATTTCGAGATCCCCGGGACGGGACAGGCGATGATCGCCGTCGGGGATCAGCGACAGCGTCACGTCGTCGGCGGGCAGCATGGATGCGAGTTTCAAGGCATGGCCCGAAGGCACGTCCGGGTCGGCCAGGCCCTGCAGGATATGCACCGGACAGTGGGTGTCGATCGGCCCGGTCATCACCCGGTTGGCGCGGCCGTCCTCGATCAGCGCGCGCGTGTAGATGTAAGGCTCGTCCGAATAGTCGGACGGCTCGGCGAAGAAGCCTTTTTCCTGCAGATCCTGCCGCTGCATATCGGTCAGCACAGGCTCGATCAGCTCGACGGTGAAATCCGGCGCCGGCGCCAGCAGCACCAGGCCGGCGACCCTTGTGTCGCCCACCTTGCGCAGTTCCTGCACCATGCGCAGCGCGATCCACGCCCCCATCGAGGAGCCGACCAGGATCTGCTTGCCCTCGCTGAACCGGCGAAAGACAGCAAGGCTCTGCGCCAGCCATCTGGAGATCGTGCCGTCGGCGAATTCGCCGCCCGATTCACCATGGCCGGAATAGTCGTGGCGCAGATAGGCGTGGCCCTCGCTGCCGGCCCAGGCGGCAAGCGTCTCGGCCTTCGTGCCCAGCATGTCGGACTTGTAGCCGCCGAGCCAGACCACGCCGGGTGCAGCGCCCGGTGCCTGCCGGACGGCGATGCTCGACCCGTCCACATCGATGAAAACCGGAGCGCTGGCGGCCATGACCTTGTCCTCTCGGCCGGTCTTTTGACACAGGCGGTGGTTCAACGAAAAGTGCTCGCGGCGTTTCTTTGCTTGGTGCAGACAATTGCCGGGCGGCAGGTGATTTTCCGGCAGGGCTATGCTATTGACTCACGCCCCGCGCTCACCACATAGGCGCGTCCACCTAATTTTGACTCTACAGAAACCCTGAACGAAACGGCCGAGGAGACCACGACCATTCGCAGACCTTTCAAAGCAGCGGCACCCACCAAGGACGGGCCGCGCTCCAACCGAGACATCCGGGTGCCCCGGGTCCAGCTCATTGACGCCGAAGGCCAGAACCGCGGCGATGTTTCCATCAACGACGCATTGCTGCTGGCCGAAGAGGCCGGGCTCGATCTCGTCGAGATATCGCCCAATGCGGTGCCCCCCGTCGTCAAAATCCTCGATCTCGGCAAGCTGAAATACGCCAACCAGAAGAAGGCGGCCGAAGCGCGCAAGAACCAGAAGGTCATCGAGATCAAGGAGATCAAGATGCGCCCGAACATCGACAGCCATGACTACGAGACCAAGATGAAGGCCGTGCGGCGCTTCTTCGAGGAAGGCGACAAGGTCAAGCTGACGCTCCGCTTCCGCGGCCGCGAGATGGCGCATATGGAACTCGGCATGCAGCTTCTGAACAAGGTGCGCGAGGAAGTCGCTCTGATCGCCAAGGTCGAGGCGGAGCCGAAGCTCGAAGGCCGCCAGATGATGATGGTGCTGGCACCGCGCTAAAATCCCGCCAAAATCATGGCGCAAGGCGTCCCGACGATCGGCGGGGCGCCTGTTTTCTATCCGATCGCAACCTCGACGATCGCTTCGCGATCGCGAGCAAACGATCGGATTTTCCTCATGGCCGATGAAGTGAAGTCTAAGCCTGCCAAGCAAAATGAAGGTCTTGGCGGCTACCAGCATATGCGCCGCATCGTGCTGGCCGTGCTGGTCGCGGTGCTTTTCGCCGCGCTTCTGTTTGGACAGTCGACTTTTCCGCCGGACACGCCTGTGCATGAGTCGATCGAGATGTTCGGCGTGCTTTTGATCTTCCTCGGCATTGTCGGGCGGTTGTGGTCGACGCTCTATATCGGCGGGCGCAAATCAGCCGAAGTGGTCACCGGTGGCCCTTATTCGATCACCCGCAACCCGCTCTATCTGTTTTCGACGGTGGCGGCCGCCGGCGTCGGCGCGCAGATCGGCTCTTTCAGCGGCATCATCCTGTTTTCGCTGCTGTGCGCCGGCGCATTCCACATCGTCATCCTGCGCGAGGAGCGGTATCTGAAGGAAGTGCTCGGCGCGGCCTACCAAGCCTATCTAGCGAAGGTGCCGCGCTTCTTCCCCAACCTCCCGCTCTACCAGGAAGGCGATACTGGCAGCTTCAAGCCGCGCTTGCTCTTGAACACGCTGCTCGACGGGCTGGTGTTCCTGGTGGCGCTGCCGGCCTTCGAGTTGATCGACGGCGCGCAGCAGTCGGGGATGCTGCCGGTGTGGTTCCGCCTGCCCTGACAGGGGACAGTGCGTCGCATGGCTTGAGGTGTTGCGCGCCGGCCATCTTTGATCTATAGGACCGCCGTTCCAAGAAAACCGCCCGGCAGGGCATGCCGTGGCGGTTTCATTTGCTTTTCGGGCTTTGGTCGGCCCGAAGCGAGAAAAGAAGCGCGATGGTGCGCCACCAATACGGAGTAGCAAAATGCCCAAGATGAAGACCAAATCGGCCGCCAAGAAGCGGTTCAAGATTACTGCCACCGGCAAGGTGCTGTCGGCTGCCGCCGGCAAGCGCCACGGCATGATCAAGCGTTCCAACAAGTTCATTCGCGATGCCCGCGGCACGATGGTTCTGGCTGAACCGGACGGCAAGAAGGTCATCAAGAATTTTCTGCCGAACGGCCTCTAATCCCTCGGCTTGGACACGCAATTAGTTTGACGCAATTCCGAACGGAAAACCGCTAAACACTTTTCCTGGAATTGCTTTTAAGGAGATCATGACATGGCACGCGTAAAGAGAGGCGTCACCGCCCACGCCAAGCACAAGAAGGTCCTGAAAGCCGCCAAGGGCTTCTACGGCCGCCGCAAGAACACCATCCGCATCGCCAAGCAGGCGGTGGAGAAGTCGCTGCAGTACGCCTACCGCGACCGCAAGAACCGCAAGCGCTCGTTCCGCGCGCTGTGGATCCAGCGCATCAACGCGGCGACCCACGAGCACGGCCTGACCTATGGCCGCTTCATCGACGGCCTCAACAAGGCCGGCATCGAGATCGACCGCAAGATCCTTTCGGACATGGCCATCCACGAGCCGCAGGCTTTCGCAGCGCTCGTGGCCAAGGCCAAGGTCGCGCTCGAATATCTGAAGAACACCACGCCGAATGCTTTTGAGAGCGCTGTCGCCTAAGCCAGCGCTTCCCAAGCATTTTTAGTACTGATTTGGGGAACCCGCGCTGGCACGGCTGGCGCGGGTTCTTTTTTGGCCCCTGATGCAACCAAAATGGCACCCCGCGCAACCAAAGTGGTGACGCACGCTGAATGCCAGTCATCCAATCGAGAGAGCTTCGCCGTGAACGCCACCGCTGGAAATCTTGAAACCCTTGAAGCTTCCCTGATGGCCGACATCGCGGCAGCCTCGGACGAAGCCGCGATCGAGGCGGTGCGCGTCTCGGCGCTGGGCAAGAAGGGCTCGGTCTCCGAAATGCTGAAGACGCTCGGCGCGATGAGCGCCGAGGAGCGGCAGGTGAAGGGCCCGGCGATCAACGGGCTGAAGAACCGCGTCACCGAGGCGCTTACCGCGCGCAAGGCGGAATTGAAGGACGTGGCGATCGCAGCTCGGCTCGCCGCCGAGACGGTCGACGTGACGCTGCCGGTGCGCCAGTCGCCGGCGGAGCGCGGCCGCATCCATCCGATCAGCCAGGTGATCGACGAGATCGCGGCGATCTTCGGCGATCTCGGCTTCGCCATCGCCGAAGGCCCGGATATCGAGACCGACTATTACAATTTCACGGCGCTGAATTTCCCCGAGGGGCATCCGGCGCGCGAGATGCACGACACCTTCTTCTTCCAGCCGGACGAGAAGTGCGAGCGCAAGCTGTTGCGCACACACACCTCGCCCGTGCAGATCCGCACCATGGAGAAGCAGAAGCCGCCGATCCGCATCGTCATCCCCGGCAAGACCTACCGGCAGGATTCGGACGCCACCCACTCGCCGATGTTCCACCAGGTCGAGGGGCTGGTGGTCGACAAGTCGGCGAATGTCGCCAACATGAAGTGGGTGCTCGAGGAGTTCTGCAAGGCCTTCTTCGAGGTGCCGTCGGTCAAGATGCGCTTCCGCCCGTCCTTCTTCCCGTTCACCGAGCCCAGCCTCGAGGTCGACATCCAGTGCGATCGCTCGCGGCCCGGCGAAGTGCGCTTCGGCGAAGGCTCGGACTGGATGGAAATCCTGGGCTGCGGCATGGTGCACCCGAATGTGCTGCGCGCCGGCGGGCTCGACCCCGACGAATACCAGGGCTTTGCCTGGGGCATGGGCATCGACCGCATCGCCATGCTGAAATACGGCATGCCGGACCTGCGCGCCTTCTTCGACGCCGACGTGCGCTGGCTGTCGCATTACGGTTTCAGGCCGCTCGACCTGCCGACGCTGTTCGGGGGACTGTCGACATGACCGCACCTCACACCGGGGGCTGTCGCTGCGGTGCTGTGCGGTTCGAGGCGTCAGCCGAGCCGCACCACATCAGCTATTGCCATTGCGGCGACTGCCGGCACGCCAGCGGCGCGCCGGTGTCGGCCTTTGTCGGCTTCATGGCCGACCAAGTCGCGCTCAACGGCAAATCGCTGAAAAGCTACCGGAACGGTCCGGTGGAGCGCTCGTTCTGCGGCATTTGCGGTTCGCCGATCGCTTATGCCGACAAGCGGCTCGACAACCAGATCTATTTCATGCTCGGCGCAATGGACATGCCGGCCTATTTCAGGCCGACCGTACATGCGCATGTGCGCGAGCAATTGCCCTTCCTGCACATGCCCGACGCGCTGCCGCGCGAGCTGAAGACCAGCGTGCCCCGGCCCGAAGAACAAATATCCGACGGAACACAGTCATGAAATTCACGCTCTCCTGGCTCAAGGACCATCTCGAGACCGACGCCTCGCTAGCCGAGATCGTCGAGCGGCTGACCGCGATCGGCCTCGAAGTCGAACGTGTCGACGACAAGGCCGGCCTGAAGCCCTTCGTCATCGCGAAAGTACTGACGGCGGTGCAGCACCCCGACGCCGACCGGCTGCGGGTGCTGACTGTCGACACCGGCGACGGCAAACCGCCGGTGCAGGTGGTGTGCGGCGCGCCAAACGCCCGCGCGGGCCTGATCGGTGCCTTCGCGGCGCCCGGCACCTATATTCCCGGCATCGACGTGACGCTTTCGGTCGGCAAGATCCGCGGTGTCGAAAGCCATGGCATGATGTGCTCGGAGCGCGAGCTGGAAATCTCCGACGAGCATAACGGCATCATCGATTTGCCTGAGGATGCGCCGGTCGGCACCGGCTTCGCCGCTTACGCGCATCTCGACGATCCGGTCATCGAGATCAATTTGACGCCGAACCGCCCGGACGCGACCAGCGTCTACGGCATCGCGCGCGACCTTGCGGCAAGCGGGCTTGGCCGCCTCACCGGCGGCGGGATCATGCCGCATGCAGGCGACGGGCTGTGTCCTGTCAAGGTCACGATCGAGGCGCCCGAACTCTGCCCCGGCTTTGCACTGACGCTGGTGAAGGGTGTCAGGAACGGCCCGTCGCCGAAATGGCTGCAGCAGCGGCTGATCGCCATCGGACTTCGGCCGATCAGCGCGCTGGTCGACATCACCAACTACGTCACCTTCGATCGCGGCCGGCCGCTGCACGTGTTCGACGCCAAGAAGGTCGCCGGCAATCTGACCGTGCGCCGGGCGCGCGAAGGCGAGAAGGTCCTGGCGCTCGACGGCCGCGAATACACGCTGACGCCCGAGATGTGCGTGATCGCCGACGAGGATGGCGTCGAATCGATCGCCGGCATCATGGGCGGCGAGCATTCGGGCTGCGACGAGACCACCACCGACGTGCTGATCGAGTCGGCGCTCTGGGATCCGATCACCACGGCGCGGACCGGTCGCACGCTCGGCATCATCAGCGATGCGCGCTATCGTTTCGAGCGCGGCGTCGACCCCGAATTCATGGTGCCGGGCATCGAACTGGCGACCAAGCTGGTGCTCGATTTCTGCGGCGGCACGCCGACGGAAATCGAAGTGGCGGGCTATGCCGGCCACAAGCCGAAGGTCGTCTCCTTCCCGCTCTCCGAAGTGAAGCGGCTGACCGGCATCGAGGTGCCGAAGGCCGAGGCGCTGGACATCCTGACCCGCCTCGGCTTCGAGCCGCAGGGTTCGGGCGAGGTCGTCAAGGTAAAAGTGCCGTCCTGGCGGCCGGATGTCGACGGCAAGGCCGACCTCGTCGAAGAGGTGATGCGCATCCATGGCGTCGACAACATCGCACCGCAGCCGCTGACCTCGCATGACGCAGTCAACGGCAAGATCCTGACCGCGCTGCAGGTGCGCACCCGCGCGGCCAAGCGCGGCCTTGCCGTGCGCGGCATGATGGAGGCCGTCACCTGGTCGTTCATCCCGGCCAGGCATGCCGAACTGTTCGGCGGCGGGCGGACGGCGCTCAAGCTCGCCAACCCGATCGCCGCCGACATGTCCGACATGCGGCCTTCGCTGCTGCCCGGGCTGATCGCGGCCGCGCAGCGCAATGCCGACAAGGGCATCGGCGACGTGGCGCTGTTCGAGGTTTCGGGCACCTATGAGGGAGATGCCGCCGACCAGCAGCGGCGCGTCGCCGCTGGTGTCAGGCGCGGCACAGCCAAGCTCGACGGCTCGGGCCGCAGCTGGGCCGGCAATGCCGGGCCGGTCGGCGTGTTCGACGCCAAGGCGGATGCGATCGCGGCGCTCGAAGCCTGCGGCGCGCCGGTCGACCGGTTGCAGATCGAGCCCGGCGGCCCGGCCTGGTATCACCCCGGGCGTTCCGGCACGATCAAGCTCGGACCCAAGACGGTGCTCGGCACCTTCGGCGAGTTCCATCCGAAGACGCTGGACGGGCTCGACGCGTCAGGTCCGATCTGCGGCTTCGAGATTTTCGTCGATGCCGTGCCGGAGCCGAAGGCCAAGCCGACGCGCACCAAGCCGAAGCTGGAGCTGTCGCCCTTCCAGGCAGTGAAGCGCGATTTCGCCTTCGTCGTCGACCGGTCGGTCGAGGCCGGCACGTTGATGCGGGCGGCACTTGCCGCCGACAAGAAGCTGGTCACCGGCGTTTCGGTGTTCGACGTCTTCGAGGGCGCGTCACTAGGCGCCGCCAAGAAGTCGATCGCCATCGAAGTGTCGATCCAGCCGGTCGAAAAGACGCTGACCGACGAGGATTTCGAGGCGCTGGCCAAGCGCATCGTCGACAACGTCAACAAGCACACGGGCGGCGTGCTCAGAACGTAGGGCATTGCGGAGCGATGGCGAATCGCCCTCCAAAGGGCGATGCGCCATCTCCGCCATTCCGGCCTTCCCTTCGAGGAGCAGCGCGCGGCTTTCCTCGCCATCGTCGCGGCCGATCCGCTGCTGGCCGAGACGCTGGCGCGTGTGCGCCAACTCGCGCTGCCGGATTGGCTGGTGGTTTCCGGTGCGCTTTACAACAGCGTCTGGAACCATCTGACCGGCAGGCCGCCTGGCTACGGCATCAGGGATGTCGACCTGTTCTATTTCGACGATGCCGACCTCTCCTACGAGGCCGAGGATGCGGTAATCCGCCGGGCGGCGGCGCATTTCGACGGATTGCCGCTGCCGGTCGAGGTGCGCAACCAGGCGCGGGTGCATCTGTGGTATCCGGCAAAGTTCGGGCAGGACTGCCCGAGATACGCGAGCGCGAGCGAGTCGGTGAGTTACTTTGCGTCGAAGACGCATGCGGTGGGGGTGCGGTACGACGCCGGCGGGAAGCTGGAGCTGGTGGCGCCGTTTGGGCTCGACGACATTTTTTCGTTTCGCATCACGCCAAACCGGGCGCTGGACAATCAGCGGACGCACGAGGCGAAGGGGAGAAGGGCGCGGGAGTGCTGGGCGGAGATTGAAGTGGTGCCGTGGTGAGAGACGCCGGCGGGACAGCACCCCCCTCTGCCCTGCCGGGCATCTCCCCCGCAAGGGGGGAGATTGGCTGTCCGGGTGGACAGCATCTCCCTTTCAACGTTGGTGATTAGCGAAAGCCGCGCGACAGCTGATCTCCCCCCTTGCGGGGGAGATGGCCGGCAGGCCAGAGGGGGGTGCCTCGCGCCGAGGTCTCACACTTTTTGCATGCGCTGCGCAAGAAGGGGCGCCGAAGCGCCCCTTTCCACTCTCAGTCACCCATTCACCAGCGCCAGCAGTTCCTCCGTATAGCGCTTGCCGACCACCTTGTCGGGCGACAGCGCGTCACCGATCGCGGCGACTTCCGCCGCGCTCAGCTCGATCCCGGCAGCCGCCGTGTTCTGCTCCAAGTGGCGGATTTTTCGCGCGCCGGGGATCGGCACGATGAAGTCGCCCTGGTGCAGCACCCAGGCGAGTGCCAGCTGCGCCGGTGTCACGCCCTTTTTCGCCGCCATCTTTTCCAGCTTCGCGATCACGGCGTTGTTGGCTTCCATCGCCTCGGCCTGGAAGCGCGGCAAGGTGAGGCGCCAGTCGCCGGCGCCGAGCGCGTCGGGCTTGCCGAGCGTGCCGGTGAGCAGGCCGCGGCCGAGCGGGCTGTACGGAACAAAACCGATGCCGAGCTCGCGGCAGACGGCAAGGACCTCGTCCTCCGGATCGCGGCTCCATAGCGAATACTCGCTCTGCACGGCGGCGATCGGATGCACGGCATGCGCCCGGCGCAAAGTCGCGCCGCTCACTTCCGACAGGCCGAGCGCCCGAACCTTGCCTTCGCGCACCAGCTCGGCCATGGCGCCGACGGTGTCTTCGATCGGCACGTTGGGGTCGACGCGGTGCTGGTAGTAGAGGTCGATGACATCGGTATCGAGCCGCTTGAGCGAGGCTTCCGCCACCGCCTTGACGTGCTCGGGGCGGCTGTCGAGGCCGATCATGCGGTCGGTGCCCGAGCCGTGCTCGGAAATCTTGAAGCCGAATTTGGTGGCGATCGTCACCTTGTCGCGCACCGGCTTCAGCGCCTTGCCGAGCAGGATTTCGTTCTCGAACGGACCATAGACTTCGGCGGTGTCGAAGAAGGTCACGCCGATTTCGACGGCCCGGCGCAGCGTGGCGATTGCCTCGGCTTCCGGCTGGCCGCCATAGACGAAGCTCATGCCCATGCAGCCGAGGCCGACGGGGAAGACTTCGAGTTCAGTACCTAATTTGCGGGTTTGCATCGCGTATCTCCTTGTTGCGGTGGGAAGGAGATAGGGGCTAGAACTCCGTTCGATAATCATGGCTCTTTTGCACGGCCTGTTCTAAGAAGTAGATCAATGAACCGTACCAACCTCTCGCAGCTTGCCGTGCTCGCCACCGTTGCCCAATGCGCCAGCTTTCGCGGCGCGGCGCGCGAGCTCGGCATCGCGCCGTCCGCAGTCAGCCACGCGGTCTCCAGCCTGGAAGCGCGGCTCGGCGTGCGGCTCCTGACGCGCAGCACGCGCAGTGTCGCGCCGACCGAGGAGGGCGCGCAGCTGCTCGAACGACTGCGGCCGGCGCTGTCCGAGATCGACCTCGCGCTGGAAACCGCGGTCGAGGCGCGCGACCGACCAGCCGGCAATCTGCGGCTGACCGTACCGCGCACGGCTGCGCATCTGACGCTGACGCCGCGGCTCGGCGCCTTTGCCGCCGCCTATCCCGAGATCGTGCTGGAGATCGTCATCGAGGACCGCTTCACCGACGTGGTCGAAGGCGGTTTCGACGCCGGCGTGCGGCTCGGCGAAAGCCTGCAGCGCGACATGATCGCGGTGCGCATCGGCCCCGATCTTCGCGGCGCCGTCGTAGGCGCGCCGTCCTATTTCGCGACGATGCCTAAACCTCGCCATCCGCGCGAGTTGGCAGACCATCGCTGCATCCGCTTCCGTTTCTCCAGCGGCGTCCTTTACCGCTGGGAATTCGAGAAGGACGGCGAGGAGATCGAGATTGCCGCGCAAGGGCCGCTAATCCTCGACGAGGACCATCTGATCGCCCAGGCGGCCGTCGACGGCGCCGGGCTTGCCTTCGTCTTCGAGGATTATGTGAAGGCGCCGCTCGCCGACGGAAGGCTGGTCCGTGCGCTGGAGGATTGGTGCCCGGCCTTCGATGGTTTCTTCGTCTATTATCCCAGCCGCCGCCAGATGCGCCCGGCGCTCAGGGCTTTCGTGGATTTCTTCAAGGTGGGCGGGTAGGCGCTGGCGAGATCGGTAAGATTATCAACCGTCGGCGCCGCCCCTCATCTGCCTGCCGGCATCTTCTCCCCGTTCAACGGGGAGAAGGGGCTGGTCCGAGGCCGGCGCCTGTTCTTTCGACTTCTGAGATTGACGAAACCGCTGGCGCAGGCTTCTTTCTCCCCGTTTACGGGGAGAAATGCCCGGCAGGGCAATGAGGGGCGGCGCGGCGTCTGAAGGTTGTGTGGAGAATCAGGCTTAGGCACCTCGGAAGAAAGCTGAACCCGATAGCGTTTGCCGATCATGCAATTCGCCATCACCAACACCCAAACCCGCTATGGCTGGGCGATGATCATGCTCCACTGGCTGATCGGTATCATCTTCATCGGCCAGTTCGTGCTTGGCTTCGTCATGGTGCGGACGGCGAGCCAGCGGACGTCTTTCGAGCTGATCCAACTGCACAAATCCTTCGGCTTCCTGCTGCTCGGCCTGATCATCCTGCGCATCGCCTGGCGGCTCGGCAACGCGGCGCCGCCATTGCCGCGCTCTGTTGGAACATTGGAGCGCAAGACGGCGCCGCTGGCGCATTTCGCGCTTTATGCTTTCCAGATCGCGCTGCCTCTGTCCGGCTGGGCGCTGGTCTCGGTCTCGACGCTGGAAATCCCCACCATGCCGTTCAACCTGTTCGTGATGCCCGACCTGCCGCTGGCCGAGTCCGACGCTTCAGAGAGCTTCTGGACTTCGGCGCATTGGTATCTCGCCTATGCCGGCATCGCGCTGGTGGCGCTGCATGTGGCGGCGGCGCTGCGCCATCAATTCCTGCTGCGCGACAATGTGCTGAGGCGCATGATCACGCCTTCGTCAGGCGGGGAATAGAACCGCTCCATCATTCGTTGGTGGGTCGAGAACGCAGAAAATGCGTATCCGCGGAAGGAACAAATCTCATGAACGCGCGCATCTTTGGATTGGCGGCTTTTGCCGCTTGCCTTGCCATGCCCGCAGTGGCGGCGGTGGCGCTAAGCGACGCCGCGGGCAGCTACACGATCAGCCCATCGGGCTCGAGCATCCGCTTCACCATCGGCAAGGCCGGCGGCGGCGGCTTCGACGGCGCCTTCGGCCGCTTCAGGGGCACGATCCGCATCGACAATGGCGATGTCGGCCGCTCCAAGGTCGACCTCACCATCTATCCGGAAAGCGTCGGCACGGGCCAGGGCCGCATCGACGCCTTCCTGCGCTCCGACGCGGTGTTCGACGCCGCCAACAATCCGGAGATCCAGTTCCGCTCGACCAGCGTGACCCGCACCGGCGACACGACGGCGCTCGTCACCGGCCGGCTGACGGCCCGCGGCAAGACATTTCCGGAAAAATTCACGGCCGAACTCGGCGGATTGAAGGGCGGGACCATCAAGTTCCACGTCACCGGCAAGGTGCTGAGGTCGCGCTACGGCATGGATGTCGGCACGCCGCTCTATTCCAACATCGTCGACTTCGACATGACGCTGATGGGGAGAAGGGGTTAGTTCTAAGCCCCGCCTCCTCGGGTTCGTCATCCTAGGGCGGAGCAAGGAGCGAAGCGACGCGCGCGGACCCTAGGATCCATGCCGTAACGCTAAGGCGTTGCAACGGTTACAGAATTCTGCGCCGTTGCACTTTACGCCATAGGTCACGGAATGGATCCCCGGGTCAAGCCCGAGGATGACGAGGCGCTTTGTGACCCGCGCCTGCGATTGGCTTTTCTCCAGAATTGGGGCAAACCTCGTCGCCTGTAACCGACATGGAGAAGCGTGATGTTCCGATGGGGTGTTCTGTCGACGGCCAAGATCGGCCGAGAGCAGCTTTTGCCGGCAATCGTGGATTCGGAGAACGGCGTTTTGTCGGCGATCGCCAGCCGCGACCTGTCGAAGGCCAAGGCATTGGGCGAGCGTTTCGGCGCCCGCCATGCCTTCGGCTCCTATGAGGAACTGCTTGCCTCCAAGGAGGTCGACGGCGTCTACATCCCGCTGCCCACCTCCCAGCATGTCGAATGGACGGCGAAGGCGATCGAAGCCGGAAAGCATGTGCTGGTCGAGAAGCCTCTGGCGCTCGACGCCAAGGACATCCCGCCGCTCATCAAGCTGCGCGACCAGAAGAAAGTGCTCGTCTGCGAGGCCTTCATGGTCGTCTACCACCCGCAATGGATCAAGGTGCGCGACCTGATCGCCAGCGGCGCCATCGGCCGGCTGCGGCACGTACAGGGCGCGTTTTCCTATTACAATGTCGACCCCAAGAACATGCGCAACCAGCTCGACCTCGGCGGCGGCGCGCTGCCCGACATCGGCGTCTATCCGACTGTGTCGACGCGCTTTTCGACCGGCAAGGAGCCTCTGCGCGTGCAGGCGACGATCGAGCGCGACAAGACATTCGGCACCGACATCTATTCCTCGATCCGCGCCGATTTCGGCGACTTCGAATTGTCCTTCTACCTGTCGACGCAGATGGCGGCACGGCAGGTGATGGTGTTCCACGGCGAGAAGGGTTTCATCGAGGTCGTCGCCCCGTTCAATGCCGGGCTCTACGACCACCACCGTGTCGAGCTGCACAACCAGAACCACACCGAGGCGCAGGTGTTCCGCTTCCCCGGCACGCAGCAATACCGGCTCGAATGCGAAGCCTTCGTGCGCGCCGCCCAGGGCGGCAAGGACAGCGTCTTCACGCTGGAAGAATCGGTGCTCAACCAGAAGGTCATCGACGCCATCTTCCGCGCAGGCGACAGGGACGGTTGGGAAGCCGTCTAAGAAATTCGCCAACGGCCGTTTTGGGGGAGGGAAACATGGCTGACGCGGATGCTATCATTGTCGGCGCGGGGCTGGCGGGCCTCGTTGCCGCTGCCGAACTGGCTGACGCCGGCAAGAAAATCATCATCGTCGACCAAGAACCGGAACAGTCGCTGGGCGGCCAGGCCTTCTGGTCGTTCGGCGGGCTTTTCCTGGTCGATTCGCCGGAGCAGCGGCGCATGCGCATCCGCGATTCCCACGACCTCGCGCTCGAGGACTGGATGGGCACCGCCGCTTTCGACCGTCCAGAAGATTTCTGGCCGCGCAAATGGGCTGAGTCCTATGTCGGCTTCGCCGCCGGCGAGAAACGCTCCTGGCTGATCGAGAGGGGCATGAAATTCTTCCCCGTCGTCGGCTGGGCCGAGCGCGGCGGCGGCAATGCTTATGGTCACGGCAATTCGGTGCCGCGTTTCCATATCACCTGGGGCACCGGTCCCGGTGTGCTCGAACCTTTCGTGCAGCGCGTGCGGGAGGCGCAAAAGCGCGGGCTGGTCCAGTTCAGGTTCCGCCACCGGGTCAACGAGATCGTCCGCACCGGCAACACTGTCACCGGCGTGCGCGGCGATGTGCTGGAGCCGAGCAGCGTCGAGCGCGGCCACAAGAGCGCGCGCAATGTGAGCGGCGACTTCGCGCTCCATGCGCAAGCGGTGATCGTCGCTTCCGGCGGCATCGGCGGCAACCATGAGCTGGTGCGCAGGAACTGGCCCGAGCGGCTCGGCACGGCGCCGAAGCGCATGATCACCGGCGTGCCCGACCACGTCGACGGCCGCATGCTGGCGATCAGCGAAGCGGCCGGCGGGCGGGTCATCAACCGCGACCGCATGTGGCACTATGTCGAGGGAATCAAGAACTGGGCGCCGATCTGGACCGATCATGCGATCCGCATCCTGCCCGGCCCCTCCTCGCTCTGGCTCGACGCGCGTGGAGAACGGCTGCCGGTGCCGCTTTATCCGGGCTTCGACACTTTGGCCACGCTCAGCCACATCATGCGCACCGGCTTCGACTATTCCTGGTTCATCCTGACCAGGAAGATCATCCAGAAGGAGTTCGCGCTGTCGGGCTCCGAACAGAATCCCGACCTCACCGGCAAAAGCTGGCGGCAGGTGCTGGGCCGCGCGACCAGCGGCATCCCAGGTCCGGTGAAAGCCTTCATGGAAAAGGGCGAGGATTTCATCGTCGAGGCCGACCTTTCCAGGCTGGTGGCGCGCATGAACGCGCTGGCCGGCGGCGAGCCGCTGCTGGAGGTGGCGCAGGTCGAGCGCGAGATCCGTGCCCGCGATAGGCAGCTCGACAACCCGTTCTCCAAGGATGCCCAGATCACCGCGTTGCGCGGCGCCCGCGCCTATCTCGGCGACCGGCTGATCCGCACGGCAAAGCCGCACAAGATGCTCGATCCGGCCAACGGCCCGCTGATTGCCGTGCGCCTCAACATCCTGACCCGCAAGACGCTGGGCGGCCTCGAGACGGACCTGGACAGCCGCGTGCTGGATGCCGCCGGACAGCCGGTGCCGGGGCTCTATGCGGTCGGCGAAGTCGCTGGCTTCGGCGGCGGCGGCGTGCATGGCTATGCGGCGTTGGAAGGCACGTTCCTCGGCGGCTGTATTTTTTCAGGCCGCAGCGCCGGGCGGGCGGCCGCCAAGGCGGTCGCCTGACCGCATGGCCGGCGACCGCGAGGCGCTACCGGCTGGCCAGCATCATGCGGTTGCCTTCACTGTCGCGGAACTCCGCGACGGTACGGCCCGGCTGCCACGGCGCTTCCAGCGGCTCGGTGACGATCTCGACGCCCTTGGCCCTGAGCGAGCCGACCCTCGCCTCGACGTCATCGTCGATCAGGACCAGCACCGGATCGGCGCTCGGCAACGTATCGGTGCGGCTGATGAAATGCAGGTTGGTGACCGCGTGGGGGAAGGCCAGCTCGACCCAGCGCCAGCCGCTATCGCCCATGGGCTGGTCGGCAATGACCTGGCAGGCAAGGTTGTTGGTGTAGAACGCCTTGGCGCGGTCCTGGTCGGATACCGGCAGCTCGGCAAACTGGATATGCATGGATGTCTCTCCTCATCGCGGAGGCCGCCGATGCGGCCTCGACGCATAAAAGACGACGGAGGCAGGCAAAAAGATTCTCGGGTCGACGAGAATCTTTTTGCCGGACCAAAACGTCTTTCCTTCGCAAGCCCATCGAAGGAGACGACCATGACCTACAACCTCATCCGCTACGGCGTGAAGGATGCCAGTATCGCCGAGAACCGGGCGTTGGTGGCGAAAGTGTTCGAGGCGCTGGATGAAACGCAGCCTCAATCCGTGTGCTATCTGGTGCTCGAACTGGAGAATGGCGAATTCGTCCATCTTGTCGGCTACGACAAGGACAGCTCGGCGCTCACCGAACTCGGCGCTTTCAAGGCCTTCGGCGCCAATCATGCCGAACGACGCTCGACGCCGCTTGCCAGGTCGCCGGCGAAGATCGTCGGCAATTATCGTATGCTGGCCAAGGCCGACAAAGCTGTGCCAGCCTGACCCGGGCGCGGTATGGCTCACGAGCCGGCGATCAAGAGAACAGGAACGATGAGCACAGCGAAATTCGGCCGCGCGGAACTTGAAGCCATGCTCGTCGGCCTGCGCCCGAAACTGCACCGCTATGCGGCGCGCATGGCCGGCTCGGCGATCGAGGGCGAGGACATCGTGCAGGAGGCGGCGGTGAAGGCGCTTGCCGCGCATGATGACGGTGCCCTCGTCGAACGCCCCGAGCAGTGGCTGTTTCGCATCGCCCACAACGCGGCGCAGGATCATCTGCGCCGTCGCCAGCGGGAGCGTTCCCGCATCACCGAGGCCGACATGACAACAGTGGAGGACCTCTCCGCCAACGCGGAGGCGAGACTGGGGACGGCGACGAGCCTGCGCGGCTTCATGCGCTTGACGCTGGCGCAGCGCAGCGCCGTCATCCTGGTCGACGTGCTCGGTCTCAGCCTGTTCGAGACCTGCGCGGTGACGGGCGCGACGCTTGCAGCCTCCAAGGCGGCGCTGCATCGCGGCCGGGCGGAGTTGAAGGCATTGGCGACGGCGCCGGACGACATGACCATGCCGAAGCTCGATCCGAAGGAAGAGCGGCAACTGCGCCGCTATATCGACCTGTTCAACGCCCGCGACTTCGATGGCGTCAGGGCGTTGATCGCCGAGGATGTCCAAGTCGACGTCATCAACCGCGCCCGTTTGCGCGGCAAGAAGGAAGCCTCGACCTATTTCGGCAATTACGACCGTGTCGACGACTGGGCGCTGTCGCTCGGCTTTGTCGAGGGACGGCCGGCGATCCTGATCCGCAACCCGCGGGCAGCCGATGCGGTGCGCGGCTTCATGCTGATCGACTGGCGCGACGATGAGGTCGCGATGATACGCGATTTCCGCTATGCGCCCTACTGCGTCGCCGACGCCGACATCCGCGCCATCGACGGCTAGTCGCCTAAAAGCGCGTCGCGCTGAACCGGATCCAGGCGACGCGCTTTAAGTCTTTGTTTTGATGCATGTCGTTGTCCCAGAACCGCTGCACACTTCTGGGCGACATGCATTAGCGGTCAGCGCGGGCGGCCGCGAATAAAGTGCCCATTTCTGCCGGCATGGGCGACAGGAAGGAAGCGGCCGTGGCCTCATAAACGTCCGCCAGTGAATTACCATCAACATCAATGTTTAAAACATCAATACTTGACGATAGAACCTTTTAATGTAGGCTACAGCACCGAGACCTCACATCTTGGAACTGAGTCAGAGAGTCGTCGGTGATAACCGCACCGCAATTGCGCGCAGCAAGATCGCTGCTCGGCATCGATCAACGCCGGCTTGCCGAATTGTCCGGCCTGTCGGTGCCGACGATCCAGCGCATGGAAGCCAGCGGCTCGATCATCCGGGGCAATGTCGATTCGCTGATGAAGCTGATCGCGGCGCTTGAGGCGGCCGGCATCGAACTGATCGGCGAAGGCGCAGCCAGCCAGGGCGGCGGGCGCGGCGTGCGGCTGAAGGCCGGTTTCGCCATCGCCAAGGCGTCCGAAACCGATGGCGACGATACCGAACCCGGCGGGAGCCTGCCGTGAATTCGACCGTCGCCCCTCTGCTGTGCGGCCCCGCCGCGCTTTTGGCAACAGCCGTCCTGGCCGCGGCCGTCAGCCGTCTCGGCGGCGCGACGCGTCTGGTCTATGGCGCTGCGTTTGTCATTTCAGCCGTCCTGCTCGTGATCGCCGCCGGCCATCTCGCCGGCAACTCCGGCGAGGCGTCCGCCACCTTGCCGCTCGGCCTGCCCTGGACCGGCGCCCGGTTCCGCCTCGACGGCCTGTCGGCGTTCTTTCTCGTCGTCGTCAACCTGGGCGGCGCCATCACCAGCCTTTACGGCCTCGGCTATGGCCGGCACGAATCCGCGCCGCATCGCGTGCTGCCGTTCTATCCGGCGTTCCTCGCCGGCATGAACCTCGTCGTGCTGGCCAACGACGCCTTCAGCTTCCTGTTGTCCTGGGAGTTCATGTCGCTCGCCTCCTGGGCGCTGGTCATGGCGCATCATCGCGACGAGGCCAACCGGCTGGCCGGCACCATCTACCTGGTGATGGCAAGCTTCGGCACGATGGCGCTCCTGCTTGCCTTCGGCCTGCTGGCGGGGCCGGCGGGAACCTATGCGTTCGACGCGATGCGGACGGCGCATCCCGACCGGTTCGCCGCCGGCGCGGTGCTGGTCCTCATGCTGCTTGGCGCAGGCTCCAAGGCCGGCCTCGTGCCGCTGCATGCCTGGCTGCCGCTTGCCCACCCGGCCGCACCCAGCCACGTTTCGGCGCTGATGAGCGGCATCATGACGAAGGTCGCCGTCTACGGCTTCATCCGCGTGGTGTTCGACCTGCTCGGCGAGCCGGCATGGTGGTCGGGCATAGCGGTGCTTCTCATCGGCGGCGTGACGGCAGTCCTGGGCATCCTCCACGCGATGATGGAAAAGGACCTCAAACGGCTGCTTGCCTATTCGACCATCGAGAATATCGGCGTCATCTTTGCCAGCCTCGGCCTTGCGCTGGCCTTCAAGGCGAACGGCATGCCGTCGGCGGCGGCGCTGGCCTTCACCGCGGCGCTCTTCCACGTGCTGAACCATTCCTTCTTCAAGAGCCTGCTGTTCTTCGGCGCCGGCGCCGTGCTCTCGGCAACCGGCGAACGCGACATGGAAAAGCTCGGCGGCCTCATCCATCGACTGCCGGTGACCAGCTTCGTCTTCCTCATCGGCTGCGTCTCGATCTCGGCGCTGCCGCCCTTCAACGGCTTCGCCTCCGAATGGCTGGTCTTCCAGGCCATATTGCGCAGCCCCGAGCTGCCGCAATGGGGGCTGAAGGTCATCGTGCCCGCGGTTGGCGGCATGCTGGCGCTGTCGGCGGCGCTGGCCGCGGCCTGCTTCGTCAAGGCATTCGGCATCACCTTCCTTGGCCGCGCGCGGTCGGCGGCGGTGGAGCGGGCACACGAGGTCGACCGCTGGTCGCTGGCGGCGATGGCCGTGCTTGCCGCCTTCTGCCTGCTGGCCGGCATTCTGCCCGGCCTCGTCATCGACGGCCTGTCGCCGGTGACGCTTTCGCTCGTCGGCGACCGCATGCCGGTTCAGATGGCCGAGCCCTGGCTGTCGATCGTGCCGATCGCCGAGAGCCGCAGCTCCTACAACGGCCTCCTGGTGTTCGGCTTCATCACCATCTCGGCGTCGTTTGCCGCCTTCTTCATTCACCGCTTCGCCTCGCATGCCGTGCGCCGGGGCATTGCATGGGGGTGCGGCTTCGCGGACGCGGTGCCGGCCGCGCAATACACGGCCGTCAGCTTCGCGCAGCCCATCCGCCGCGTCTTCGGCGGCTTCGCGTTCCGCGCCCGCGAGACGGTGGAAATGCCGGCACCAGGCGCCCTCGATCCGGCGCGCCTCAAGGTGGATATGCACGATGTGGCCTGGGAGACCTTCTACCAGCCGATCGCCGGCGCGATCGATTTCGCCACCGAGCGGCTGAACCATCTGCAGTTCCTGACGATCCGCCGCTACCTGACGCTGGTCTTCCTCTATCTCGTCATCCTGCTTCTGGTGCTTGCGCTATGGCCGTGATCTTCGATCTGGCCGTGCAGGGCGCGCAGATGCTGGTCGTGCTTCTGCTGGCGCCGCTTTTGATCGGCTTCGTGCGCAAAGTGAAGGCAAGGCTCGTCAGGCGGCAGGGGCCCTCGGTGATCCAGCCCTACCGCGATCTCGTCAGGCTGATGCGCAAGGAGGTCGTGCTGGCGGACAATGCGTCCTGGCTGTTCCGCGTGACGCCCTACCTGATCTTCGCCGCCACCTGGGTCGCGGCGGCGCTCGTTCCGACATTCGCCACCGGCCTCGAATTCAGCTGGGCAGCCGATCTCATCGTCATCGTGGCGCTGCTCGGCAGCGCACGCTTCTTCCAGGCGCTGGCCGGGATGGATGTCGGCACCAGCTTCGGCGGCATCGGCGCCAGCCGCGAAGTGATGATCGCATCGCTGGCCGAACCCGCGATGCTGCTGATCGTCTTCAGCCTGGCGCTCGTCGCCGGCGCCACGCAGCTTTCGACGGTCGCCGCCTTCATGGGCTCGCCGCAGGTCGGGCTGCGGGTGTCGCTCGGCATGTCGCTGATCGCCCTGGTGATGGTGGCGATCGCCGAGAATGCGCGAATACCGGTCGACAATCCGGCCACGCATCTGGAGCTCACCATGGTGCATGAGGCGATGATCCTGGAATATTCCGGCCGTCATCTGGCGATGATCGAGCTCGCCACCTTCCTCAAGCTCCTGCTCTACATGTCGCTGATCTCCTGCGTTTTCCTGCCCTGGGGGCTGGAAAGCGCGGGCACGGGGCCGAAATCGCTGGCTATCGGCGCCGCCGCCTATCTGGGCAAGCTGGCGGTGCTTGCCATCCTGCTTGCCGTGTTCGAGACGGCCGTCGCCAAGATGCGTGTCTTCCGCGTGCCGGACTTCCTGGGCGCGGCGTTGATGCTGGCGCTGCTCGGCACGCTTTTGCTGTTCGTCTCGCGGAGCCTGTGATGAACGGTCTCACCTTCGACATCGCCCATCTGCTCGCCGGCAGCCTGGTGCTGATCTCCTTCATGATGCTCTACCAGGACCGGCTGTTCGCGCTGATCAACGTCTTTGCGCTGCATGCGGTCGTGCTTGCGCTCTCGGTGGCCTGGCAGGCCTATATCCAGGACGCGCATCATCTCTACATCACCGCGGCAATAGCGCTGGTCTTCAAGGCGATCGTCATTCCCGTCGGGCTGCATCGCATCATCCAGCGGCTCGGTATCCACCGCGACATCGAGACCGCCGTCGGCATCGGCCCGACCATGCTTGCGGGCATCGGGCTGGTGACGCTCTCCATGGTTCTGATGCTTCGGGTGACGCCCGAGGCCGACCCGCTCGCCCGCGAGGATCTGGCCTTCGCGCTGTCGATCATATTGCTGGGGCTGCTCGTGATGGTCACAAGGCGCAACGCCGTCAGCCAGGTCGTCGGCTTCATGTCGCTGGAGAACGGCCTGGTGCTGGCCGCCACCGGCGCCAAGGGCATGCCGCTTGTCGTCGAGATCAGCGTCGCCTTCTCGATCCTGATCGCCTTCATCGTCATCGGCGTCTTCCTGTTCCGCATCCGGGAACGGTTCGATTCGGTCGATATCGGCGCGCTCGACGACTACCGGGGAGAACGCCGGTGACCGGGTTTTCCTTCGATGCCGTGGCGGCGATCCTTTTTGTTCCAGCGGCCGCCGCGGCTGTCCTGGCGGCATTGCCCAACTACCGCATGACGGCGCTTGTCAACGTCGCGGCCAGCCTGCTCACTCTGCTCGCGGCGCTGTCGCTGTTCGTCACGGAACGGCCTGCGCCAGGACAATATCTCCTGGTCGACGACCTCAACATCGTCTTCATCGTGCTCAACACATTCGTCGGCTTCACCACCAGCGTGTTCAGCGCGTCCTATATCGCGCATGAGCTGGAAACAGGGCGGCTGACCGCGCCGAACCTGCGGTTCTACCACGCGATGTACCAGATCATGATGTTCGGCATGAACCTCGCCTTCGTGTCGAACAATATCGGCCTTATGTGGGTCGCGGTGGAGCTGGCCACGCTGACCACCGTGCTGATGGTCGGCATCTACCGCACGCATGAGGCGCTGGAGGCGGCGTGGAAGTATTTCATCCTCGGCAGCGTCGGCATCGCCCTCGCGCTGTTCGGCACCATCCTCGTCTACATGGCCGCGCAGCCGGTCGTCGGGGAAGGCACCAACGCCATGGTCTGGTCGGTGCTGATCGAAAAGGCGGCGCATTTCGATCCGGCCCTGCTCAGCGTCGCCTTCATCTTCCTGCTGCTCGGCTATGGAACCAAGGTCGGGCTCGCGCCCCTGCATGCCTGGCTGCCCGATGCGCATGCGGAGGGCCCGACACCGATCTCGGCGGTGCTGTCGGGCCTGCTGCTCAACGTCGCGCTCTACGCCGTGCTGCGCTTCAAGCTTTTGCTCGCGGCAAACCCGCAGGCGATCGGCCCGGGGCCGCTGATGGTCACGATGGGACTGACCTCGCTCATCTTCGCGGCCTTCATGCTCTACCGCCGCCGCGACATCAAACGCCTGTTCGCCTATTCGTCGATCGAACATATGGGCATCATCGTCTTTGCCTTCGGCATGGGCGGCCCGCTCGCCAACTTCGCCGGCCTGCTGCACATGGTCATGCACAGCCTGACCAAGTCGGCGATCTTCTTCGCCGTCGGCCATATCGCGCAGGTCAAGGGCACGCAGAAGATTTCCGAGATCAGGGGGCTGACCGAAAGCCATCCGGGGCTTGGCTGGGCGCTCGTCATCGGTGTCGTGGCAATCGCCGGCCTGCCGCCGCTCGGCATCTTCATGAGCGAATTCCTGGTCGTCAGCTCGACCTTCGCCAGGCATCCGTGGCTGGCGATCCCGCTGGTGTTCGGGCTGCTTATCGCCTTCGGGGCGCTGTTGTTGCGGCTGACCGGCGTCGCCTTCGGCGAGCCGCGCGGCGGCATGGCGCCGGTCGAGGCGTCCTACGTGCCGATGTATTCGCACCTCGCCTTGGTGTTTGCCGCCGGCATCTATCTGCCGGCGCCGCTGGTCGCATGGTTCCAGCATGTCGCCGGCATACTGGGGTGAGGCGCATGATCAGGAAAAGCATGCCCGCACTCGCCGACCTCATCGACGCCGCTCGCATGGTAGACCATCACGCGCCATGGCGGCGCGCCGTGGTCGCCCCGAAGGTCTGGAACCTTGCCGTCGAGCAGCTCGCCGACGGCCGCTGGAGCCTGCTCGGCCTGTGGGGCGAGCCGGACAAGGTGCACATGGCGCTTCTCGACGAAGCGCTGAACGTCGGGGTGATCAGCCTGGACTGCCGTGGCGGCCGCTATCCCTCGGTCGGCCAATATCATGCGCCGGCCTTGCGGCTGGAACGCGCCGCGGCGGACCTCTTCGGGCTGGCGCCGCAAGGCCTGCCCGATACCCGCTGCTGGCTCGACCATGGCCAATGGGACATCAGCCATCCGCTGGCGGGGCAGCCCGGCGGACCGGCGGCCGCCGCCTCCTACCGGTTCCTGGCGGCGGAGGGCGAAAGCCTCCACCAGGTCGCGGTCGGACCGGTGCATGCCGGCATCATCGAGCCGGGGCATTTCCGCTTCACGGCCGGCGGCGAAACGGTGGTGCGGCTGGAAGAGCGGCTGGGCTATGTGCACAAGGGCATTGAAGGCCTGATGGCCGGCGCGTCGCTCGATCGCGCGGCCAGGCTGGCGGGCCGGACCTGCGGCGACAGCACGGTCGCCTATTCACTGGCCTTTGCCCGGGCGGTGGAGGCGGCGCTCGGCATCACGCCGCCGCCGCGCGCAACATGGCTGCGGGCATTGATGGCCGAACTGGAGCGCCTCGCCAATCATCTTGGCGACATCGGCGCCATCTGCAACGACGCCGCCTTCGCGATCATGCACGCCCATTGCGGCGTGTTGCGCGAGCGCGTGCTGCGCGCCGCCGACGCGGCGTTCGGCCATCGCCTGATGCGCGACCGCATCCTGCCGGGCGGCGCGGCAAGCGATCTGAACGAGGCGGGCACCGGCGCCATCCGATCGCTGGTCGCGGAGATCAGGCAGCGCTTCCCGCACCTGGTGGAACTCTACGACAACACAGCCTCACTGCAGGACCGCACGGTGGCGACCGGCCGGCTCAAGGTCGAGCTTGCCCGGCAATATGCCGCCGGCGGCTATGTCGGGCGGGCCTCGGGCCGCGATTTCGATGCGCGCCGCACCCCAGGCTACGCGCCTTACGACCAGCTCGCCTTCGATGTGCCGGTGCTGCAGGAGGGCGACGTCAACGCGCGCGTCTGGATCCGCGTCCGCGAAGTCGAGCAGGGCCTGTCGCTGGTCGAGCAGATATTGGCGCGCCTGCCCGCTGGCCCGATCAGCGTCGAGGTCGCCGCAGACGGCAATGCCGCGGACGGGCCGCGCGAGGGGATGGCGCTGGTCGAGGGTTTCCGCGGCGACATACTGGTCTGGCTGCGTATCGGCGAGGACGGCTCGATCGAGCGCTGCCACCTGCGCGACCCCTCATGGTTCCAGTGGCCGCTCCTGGAAGCGGCGATCGAGGGCAACATCATCGCCGACTTCCCGATCTGCAACAAATCGTTCAACTGCGCCTATTCCGGTCATGACCTCTAGACCATGATCCCTAAAAGTGGAGGCCGGTTTTTCGGAAAAGATCATGGTCAAACAATAGATATGCCATCATGCGCAAGCTGCTCTTCGAAAGCCTGATCCGTCCTCCCTTGACCGAGCGTTCGCCGCAAGTCAGCGACGCGGCGGTCGACGAGCTGGCGCGCGCGCTCGATGGGACCGCCCGCAAGCGGCTGGGCCGGAGCCTGTCGATCCGCGCGGTCGACGCCGGTTCCTGCAATGGCTGCGAGCTCGAAATGCACGCGCTCAACAACGCCTTCTACGACATCGAGCGCTTCGGCTTCCGCTTCGTCGCCTCGCCGCGCCATGCCGATGTGCTTTTAGTCACCGGGCCGGTCACGAAGAACATGCGCGAGGCGCTGAAGCGGACCTGGGACGCGACGCCCAACCCGAAATGGGTGGTCGCGCTCGGCGACTGCGCCAAGGACGGCGGCTGCTTCGCCGGCAGCTACGCTGTCGTCGGCGGCGTGTCGGACGCGGTGCCGGTCGACCTGCACATTCCAGGCTGCCCGCCGGCGCCGATCGAGATCCTCAAGGGATTGATCGCGCTGCTCGACGGCGCGAACGGCAAGGCCGGCGCTTCCACGGGTTGAGAGGGAGCGCTATCGTCATGAAACCTCCGCAGCTCTGAAGTAGCGTGCTGGCGGCGATCGGATGACGGGGCGGTCGCCAGTGCGTCGTTCGCGGCAGGCCCGGCAAAGTCCGCTCAAGCGCCGGAAGCGGATTCGTCCAAACGTGTTTTAGGTCATTGTTTTGATGTATGTCGTTCTGCCGGAAAATCGCTGCGCAATTTTTTGAGTGATAGCGTCAAAGCGCACCGCATCTCAATTCGGCCGCAAAGACAGATCAACTGGCCCAATATCATCAGCTTATTGTCTTTTCGCCACTCGCGGCATAGTGCGAGCGAACACGCGCTCGGCGGGATTCCCCAATGCCTCTCAATGAACTAAGCAAGCCCATCAGGCAAAGCTCTCGCACGGCCAATGTAGCAGAGAGCTCACCGGCGCGAGACCAGGTTCTTGTCGGTCCCGATTTCATCCACAAGGGCGAGCCGAATGAGCGGCTCGACCGGTTCTTCGGCGACCTGGCGAGTCGCTTCGACGCTGCGCCCGCGGTCATTTCCGGCGGCTGTGCCTGGTCGTATCGCGAGCTGAACAGCCGCGCCAACCAGTTCGCCCATCTTTTGATCGAGCGCGGCGTGAAGCCTGGCGACCGGATCGGCCTTTTGCTCGACCGCTCGGCCGAGACCTACATCGCCGTGCTTGCCGTGATGAAGGCCGGAGCGGCATTTGTCCCCCTGGCCACGGCGTTTCCGGAAGATCGCATGGTGATGATCATCGAGGACGCCAACGTCACGATGGTGATCAGCGTCTCCGGCTATGCGGCGCGTGTGGCGCGCCTGCCCGTTCCGCATATCTCTATCGATTCGGCGGAGTCCGAAATCGCGCTCCAGCCGGAAACAGCGCCCTTGCCGGACGGCAGCCAGGATCAAACCTGCTATATCCTCTACACCTCCGGCACCACCGGCAAGCCGAAGGGCGTGGTCATCACGCACCAGAGCTTCTGCAACTTCATCCGTGTCGCCGCGGCGTCCTACGGCTATCAACCCGGCGACCGGGTATACCAGGGCATGACCATCGCCTTCGACTTTTCCTCGGAGGAGATCTGGGTGCCATTCACCGCCGGCGCCACCGTCGTGCCGGCGCCGGGCCAGCAGCCGCTCGTTGGCGAGGAGCTGGCGAGCTTCCTGCGCGAGCACAACATCACCTGCATGGCCTGCAGCCCGACGCTGCTGTCATCGATCGAAAGCGACGCGCCAAGCCTGCGTGCGATCCTGGTCGGCGGCGAAGCCTGCTCGCAGAAGCTCGTCACCCGCTGGGCAAAGCCGGGCCGCAAGATTCTCAACACCTATGGGCCGACCGAGGCGACGGTCACTGCCACGATGGCCTTGCTGATCCCCGACGAGCCGGTGACCATCGGCAAGCCGTTGCCCACCTATTCGATAGCCATTCTCGATCCCGAAAAGCCGGAAGTGCTGACCGGCGACCAGTTGGGCGAGGTCTGCATCGGCGGCATGGGCGTGGCGGTCGGCTATCTCAATCGGCCGGAACTCACCGAACAGCGGTTCATCAAGGATTTCATCGGCCTGCCGAACAATCCCAGCGGCCGCATCTATCGGACCGGCGACCTTGGCCGCATAAACGACAACGGTGATATCGAATATCACGGCCGCATCGATACGCAGGTGAAGATCCGCGGCTACCGAATCGAGCTTGGCGAGATCGAAGCCGTGCTTCTGGATCAGCCGGACATCGCGCAGGCGGCGGTGACGACATGGGAGATCGAGCCCGAGCGCACGGAGCTGGTCGCCTATTATGCCCCCAAAAGCGGCGGTGACGGTGTGGACCGCACCGCTCTCGTGCAGGAGCTCAAGCGGCGGCTGCCCGACTACATGGTTCCAGCCTATCTGGAGCAGTTGCCCGCGATCCCGATGACCGTTTCCGACAAGGTCGACCTGCGGAAATTGCCAAAGCCGACGAGCGCCCGCGTCGCCGCCGGCCATGCGATGATCGACCCGCGCAACGAGGACGAGAAGTTTCTCGTCGACACGCTGCAGGACGTGCTGAAGTTCGAGGATATCTCCATCGAGGATCACTTCTTCGACGATCTCGGCGCGAACTCGCTGTTGATGGCGCGGTTCTGCGCGCGCATCCGCTCGCGCAAGGCCTGGTCGACGACTTCGATGCGCGACATCTACCTGCACCCGACGGTGGCGAAGCTCGCCGATTGCCTGCGGGCGCCGCAGATGGCCGCGGTTGCCGCGAGCGAGCCGATGCTGACGCATCGGGCCTCCAATTTTGCCATTTGGGCAACAGGATTCGGCCAGCTGCTGTTCTACGCGGTCTACAGCTTCATGGCGTTGTGGTCGATCAATGACGGCCTCACCTGGGTCTATGACGCCCTGGACGACCCGACCTCGCTCTATCTGCGCTGCGTGCTTCTGTCCGCCGGCGTGTTCTTCGGGTTAAGCGGCTTCGCCATCGCCGCCAAATGGCTGCTGGTCGGCCGCTGGAAGGCCGAAACCTTCCCGATCTGGGGCTGGCGCTACTATCGCTTCTGGATCGTGAAGACGCTGGTTCGCAGCGCCCCGGTCGTGCTGTTTCGCGGCAGTCCGCTCTATAGCCTCTATCTGCGCCTGCTCGGCGCGCGGCTCGGCAACCGCACGGTCATCGAGTGCAGAGCGGTTCCGGTCTGCACCGACCTGATCGCCATCGGCGACAACTCGATCCTGCGCAAGGATTCAACGATCCTCGGTTTCCGCGCGCAAGCTGGCTACATCCATACCGGGCCTGTAAACATCGGCAACAACGCCTTCGTCGGCGTCGGATCGACCCTGGACATCGATACCCGCATGGGCGACGACACCCAGCTCGGCCATGCCTCGTCGCTGTATCGCGGGCAGGCCGTACCGGCCGGCGAGCGGTGGCACGGATCGCCGGCGATCCCGACCGAGGCGAATTACTGCACCGTTCCCAACGTCCCGCTGTCGCGGGCGCGGCGGGTCATCTATGAGATGATCCAGCTCTTCATCCTCTTTGCCATCGTCACACCGTTCCCGCTTCTGTTTCACAGCTACTGGGAAAATGTCGGCGACGACTACGATGAGACCATCGGCGTCGTGGCGATCGGCACAACGGTCACGGTGGCCGGCTTCATCGTCGGCGGGGTGCTGCTGGCGGCGATCGTGCCGCGTCTGTTCAACCTCGTGCTGAAGCCCGGCCGAAACTATTCGCTCTATGGGTTCCACTACTGGCTGCAAACAATGCTGGAGCTGGTCAGCAATGTGCGGCTGCTGAACGTGCTGTTCGGCGACAGCTCGGCCATCATCTACTACCTGCGCGCCATCGGGTGGCGGCTCAACAAGGTGGATCAGACCGGGTCGAATTTCGGCACCAACCAGCGGCACGAAAACCCGCAGCTGAGCGAGATCGGCTCGCATACGATGGTGTCCGACGGCCTGTTCATGGTCAACATGCAGAAGTCGGCCAACTCCTTCCGCATCGAGCATACGCGGGTCGGCGAACGCAACTTCTTCGGCAACAACATCATCTATTCACCGGATTCCCGCGTCGGCGACAATTGCCTGCTCGGGACCAAGGTCCACGTGCCGGTGGACGGTCCCATGCGCGAGAATGTCGGGCTTCTGGGCTCGCCACCCTTCGAAATTCCGCGCATGGTCAATCGCGACAGGGAGCTTCTCGGATTGATCTCCGACAAGGAGCGGAGCCGTCGGCTGCCGCTGAAGAACCTGCACAATCTCGTCACCGCGCTGATGTTCGTGGCCGCGCAGTGGCTGATCCTCTTCCTGTCGCTCGCCATCTGGGACCGCGCGCTCAACTACTATACCGAATGGACGCAGACGGCGCTGTTCGTGGCGGTGGCGCTGACCACGGCGATCGGTATTCCGTTCTACATCTTCCTCGAGCGCGCCAGCCTCGGTTTCCGCCGGCTGAAACCCAGGATGGCGACGATCTACGACCCGGTTTTCTGGCGGCACGAACGTCACTGGAAGCTGTCCGATTCACCGATCATGGGCCTGTTCACCGGCACCCCGTTCCGGCCGCTCATCCTGCGCATGCTGGGTGTGAAGGTCGGGCTGCGGCTCTATGATGGCGGCTGCATCATAACCGAGCGGTCGCTGGTGGAGATCGGCGACGACGTGACGCTCAACGAGGGCTGCGTGATCCAGCCGCACTCGCTGGAGGAAGGCGCGTTCAAGTCCGACTATATCCGCATCGGCAACGGCTGCACGCTGGCACCTTCCGCCTTCGTTCACTACGCGGTGGTGATGGGCGAGGGGTCCGTGGCCGACGTCGACTGCTTCGTCATGAAGGGCGAAGTGCTCGAGCCGAACACGGTCTGGCGCGGCAATCCGGCGAAGCTCTATGGCGTGGTGACGCCGATTGACGCCCGCGCGATGGAAATCGGGCACGCCCCGTGACGCGCCCCGCCGGCACGAGCGACCGGCCGGTTGCCTTGGAGCCTGTCGGCAAGGGCAACCGGGCGGCGATATTGGCGCTCGAACTGTTGCCGGAGCAGAAGGGATTCGTTGCCTCCAACGCCGAATCGCTGGCCGAGGTCCGGCAGGATGACGAGGCGATCGCCCGGGCGGTGACCGCCGCCGGGCGCGTCGTCGGATTTTTGATGTACAGCGCGCCGGAGGATGATGACGAAGCGATCATCTATCGCTTCATGATCGACCGGCGCGAGCAGGGCAAGGGCCTTGGCCGTGCCGCCGTCGCCAAGGCGCTGGAGGAGATTGCGCGGCTCAACCACATCCGCAGCGTTTCGATTTGCTATGAACCGGAGAACGAGGCGGCGCGCCGGCTTTACGCAGGCTTCGGTTTCATCGAGCGGGGGCTGGACGAGGACGACGAGATGATCGCCGTGCGAGAACTGGGCGGATAGGGCGTTGAACACCCAACCGAAAGGGGCACGACCGGACATCGAGAGGGCCGTCGAGCGCGCATTGACGGGCTTCATGCCGCCTGGCCTGATCACCGGCTGCCGTCTTATTCGTACCGGAGACGAGCAATATCTCCTGCCGGCGGAAAACGCCTCCATCGCGGCACGCGACCCCAGGGCGCGCGCCGCCAGCGGGGCGGGTCGCCGGGTCGCGCACGAATTGCTTCGGCGACTGGGGTGTGCGGATCCCGCCGTGCCGCGCGGCCAACTGGGAAACCCGATCTGGCCGGCGGGCATCGTCGGCTCGATCGCGCATGACGACGACCTGGCCGTGGCCGTCGTCGCGCGATCCGACGCGGTGAAAAGCGTGGGCGTCGACATCGAGGCCGCCCTGCCATTGCCTCGGGAGCTTGAGGCGATCGTGGCCACGCCTCAAGACCGCCAGGGCGATCTTGAGCCAGCCACAGGCAGCCGCGTCCTGTTTGCCGCCAAAGAGGCGGTCTACAAGGCATCGTTTCCGCTCGACGGCCGCGTGCTGGGCTTCGAGGACATCGCCGTTGATTTCGCACCCGGCGAAGCAGTCACATCATCCGGCCGGCGCCTGACTGTGCGCTTCACCACCTCGCCCAGAATCCTGGCGCTGGCTTATTCGGTGTGAGCGTGCCGAGCTCTGCCCGAGCCGCCTCGCTGTCTTGCCACAGCTCATTGACCGACCACAAGGCGCAGCACCCTTGACGCCGGCGACAGCCGCACCTGCCTGCCCCAGTCGAAGGCGATGAAATCCTGCTCGATGCCGTCGGCGAAGATCACGCCGCCCTCATTCATGCGCGAGGTAATGAAGAGCGGTTTCCCGGTGATCTTCCCCGCCCGCAGTTTCGTGGCGGTGGCGACGCTCGGGAAGGGCTCGCGCACCCAGAAACCGACCGCATGCTCTTCGCGGCCGAGCGACAGTTCCAGATGCGTCGCTTCCATGATCGAGCGCGCCCAGCCGGTCGCGCCGGTGCCGGAGGCGACGATGAGGCCGCTGGAGGAATGGTCCTCCGTCTCGCCTTCCGCCTCGATGCGGTAACGTGCCGACTGGTGGCTGCGGTGGCCGACGAAGATCTCGTTGAGCGCGAGAAGCGTCTCGCCCTCGCCCAGCTCGGCCTGGACCATCGTGCGCGATTCCATTTCGACATCGCCGGCGCCGCTGGCGACAAGCAGCCCGGCCAGCCTGCCGACGCCGATGCGCACCAGGACGCCGTCATAGAGATCCGGCGCCGGATTGACGCCGAGCACGGGCTGACCGTTCAGATATTTGGCGACGTTGGCGACCAGGCCGTCCTGCCCGACTGCGACAACGACATCGTCGGGCGCGAACAGGAAGCGGTTGAGGTCGGCGCGCGTCACCAGGGTTTGGCGCCAGTCGGCCGGCACTGCGGCGCGGGCCGTGCCCAGGGCGGCGTGGAAGCGGTCGTGCCGGGCCTCGACGTCTTCCAGCCGCTGGCCGCGCGTCTCGAGGAAGAAGCGGGCCTGACCGCGCGTCGCGTGATGCGCGATCAGAAGCTCGTAGTCGGTCTCCCGCGTCACGAAGACCGCACGGGGTCGGTTCGCGGCCATGTCCGTTCCCTCAGCGCGCCTCAATCACCGCCGGGCCCTTGCGGAACTCGCCGAGTACAGTGGCGAGCAGGTCGGGCGTCACGTTGACATGGTCGATCTTGTCCAGCTTGCCGGCGAGTTGCTGGGCCGCAAGCCCGAGCAGGATCGCGGGCGGCAGGTCGCGGTAGATGGCGATATGCTGCCTTTCTGTCTCCGCCCTGGCGCCCTCGATGGTGCGGATGCGCTCGGCCTCGGCGCCTGCCTCGATCTGCTGCGCTTCGGCCGCGCCGCTGGCACGGTTGCGGGCGTTCTCGACCTCTTCGGCGATGAGCAGCTTCTCGCGCCGCGCCAGTTCGGTCTTGTTCGCCAGCTCGTTCTCAGCAATGGCGCGCTCCTTCTCGACGGCTAAAGCCCGACGCTGGAAGGTCGCTTCGTCGGCTTTCTGCTGCAGGGCCTCGAAGGTCGGCGTCTGCAGTGCCCGCTCGAGCTCGCTGGTCGGCGTCAGGTTGGTAAGCCTGACCGCGACGGCGGCGACGCCGATGTCGGTGAGCGCCGGATCGGCCGCGACCACCGCCTGCAGCCGCTCGCGCAACGGCGCCGGGCCGGCGTCGAGCAGCGTCCGCACCGGCGCTTGGCCGAGATATTGCTGGACCGCCTGGTTGGCGATACCGGCGATGCGTGCCTGGATCTTTTCGATCGGCTCGCCACGCAATTTGCCGTTCCGGAGATCGATGCTGAAATCGACACGCTCGGCGAGCCGCGCTGGGTCGACGACATGCCAGCCGATGGTGCCCTGCACGGCGACGGTCTGGAAATCCTGGCTGCGGCCCTTGACGAACAGCGTCATCTCGCGGTCGTCCATCGGCAGTTCGGCAATGCTGGCGGTCTCGGCCACGAACCAGAAGACCAGGCCGCGGCCGCTCTGCGTTGCACGGCCGTTGCGGTAGCGGATGACGTGGCTGCTTGCCTCGCTGCGAAGCTGGGCGATGAAGCCGAAACTGCGGATAGTGGCCATGATGATTTCTCCCTCAATCGGCCGTGGAACGTTGGAAACGATAGAGCTCAGCCGGGCGGAAGGCGGCGCCCGATTCATAGGCGCCGGTGGCCGCCAGCCAGCCTTTGTCGAGCTGGCGCCGGCGGAAGGCCGGCTTGTTGAGCGCGGCACCCAGGACCGCCTCGTGCACATCCTGCAACTGCCGCAGTGTGAAGAGCTCGGGCAGCAGCGCGAAGGCGACATCGGAATAGTCGAGCTTGCCGCGCAACCTGAGCATCGCTATCGCCAGGATGGCGGCATGGTCGAAGGCGAGCGTCAGCGCTTCCTTGTCCGGGGAGAGCACGTCGACCGGGCCGCCGGCCTCGCCGGCCCAGGGCACCTGGATCGCGGCGGGCAGCAGCGCCGGCATAGCGCTGAGCGCTGTGTCGAAGGCTCGCTCGGTGAGCAGCGCCAGGTAGGCGACGCTGATGATGCGCATGCGCGGATCGCGGTCTACCGCGCCAAAGGTGTAGAGCTGTTCGAGATGCGCATGAGCCATGCCGGCCTTCTCGCGCAGCACCCGAGCGGCGGCTGCATCGAGGGACTCGTCGATGCCGACGAAGCCGCCCGGCAGGGCCCGGCGGCCGGCATGCGGAAGCTGGTCGCGCTTGACCAGCAGCACTGTCGGCCGGCCCTCGCGGATGCCCATCAGGACGAGGTCCACTGCGACCGAGGGGCGCCGGAACGCGCCGGGGTCGTATTCCTTGAGGAAATCGGTCTCGTTCATCGGTGCATCTCGTATATAATATGCGGCATACATATAAGTATTTTGCATATATGTCAACACACAAGCGTTAGAAAGGGAGGGCGCGCCGAACGAGAACCTACGACGGCGCAGCACAGTCCTCGGCGCGCAAATCCGCCTGCGCGGCGGTGGCGCGCACTAAGGGTGTCAGCGCAGCCTTCAGAGGAGACTTCCGGTTGCTGAGCCAGTGTCGCAGGGCGCGGCGACAGGCCGACAATCTCACAATACGGTTCTCATCCACGCCAGGAAGGACTCCATCACCGCCGACCGCGGGCTGTGATGCATCCACAGGACGTAAAAGCTGTAGCCCGGCAGGGACAATGGATGCGCTTTGACGAGCGAGCCGTTTTCCAGTTCACGGCCGACCACGACGTCGCTCAGGATCGCAATGCCTTGCCCGGCTACAACCGCATCGATGGCATGCAGCTCCTCGCGGAAGCTCAGATCCCAGGCTTTGTCCGGGATCAGGTCGGGATCGATCGAACGGGCCGTTGCCAGCCATCGGCGCCAGGTGGGAGCGTCCGGATCCCGGTTCATCCAGTCGAAATGGATCAACGGATAGCGCAGGAGATCCGCGGCGCGCTCGATCGACCGCCCATCGCTGGCCAGCAACCCTGGACTGCAAATGGGAAAGAAGGAATCGCGGCACAGCTCTTGCCCGGCAAAACCCGAAGGCGGGCGCCGCGTGTAGCGGACCGCCACGTCCGCGGCGCCGGCACGCAGATCGAGCAGCGCATCCGTCCCGATGATCTCCAGCGGCGCGGCCGGGTTGGCCTCTCGCCATTTCGGCAGGCGAGGCACCAGCCATCGGCTGGCGAAAGCGTTCGGACTTGTCACCCGCAATGGCGCTTGGACATCCGGCTCGGCGACCGCGGCAAGAGAACCGGCGAGGAGATCGAAGCCGTTGCGGACGATCGGGAACAGCCGCGCTCCCGCACTCGTCAGCACGAGCGGGCGCGGCCGGCGCTGGAACAGCTTGCGACCGTAGATCTCTTCCAGCAGGCGGACCTGGTGGCTGATGGCCGTCGGTGTCACGCCCAGCTCCACCGCCGCGGCCTTGAAGCTGCCGTGCCGGGCGGCGGTCTCGAAGGCGTGCAAGGCGCGGAGCGGCGGGCTGTTCCTCATGCCGGCAGTGTAGATGAATTTCGCTCATCCAGTACCTAAGAATTTCCCTTTTGCGGAAGGCCGGGCCCTGTGAGACCGTAGTCCTGCTGGAACCGAGGACGACAATGATGGACCTTCCACGACAGACCGACAGGCCATCGGGCCGATCCCATTCCTCGATCACCGCGATCGAACAACTCCGGCAGGGCTTGCGGGGCGAAGTGGTCTTGCCGACGGACGCCGGCTACGACCGGGCACGCGCGGTCTGGAACGGGGCGATCGACAAACGTCCCACCGCAATCGTCTTTTGCGCCAATCGCGATGACGTCGTCCGTGCCGTGACCTATGCCAGGTCACAAGGCTGTCTCGTTGCCGTTCGCAGCGGCGGCCATAACGTCGCCGGCCTCTCGGTCTGCGACGGCGGGATGGTGATCGATCTATCCCGCATGAAGGAGATCGTCGTCGATCCCGAGCGACGCGTCGCCAGGGCCAAGGCCGGCCTGAATCTCGGTGAGTTCGACGCAGCCACGCAGGCGCACGGCCTCGCAACGACCATGGGCGTCAACGGCGACACCGGTATTGCCGGCCTGACGCTGGGTGGCGGCTTCGGCAAGCTCGGGCGAAAGCACGGGCTGAGCTGCGACAATCTGATCGCGGCTGAAATCGTCACCGCCGAGGGACGGTTGTTGCACACAAGCGCCAGCGAGCATCCCGACCTGTTCTGGGCCTTGTGCGGCGGCGGCGGCAATTTCGGCATCGTGACCGCGTTCGAATACCGGTTGCACCCGATCGGCCCGTCGCTTCTCGTGGGCTCGGTGCTGCACGCCTACAATGATGCGCGCGAGGCCATGCGGTTTTACGACAAATTCTCCCGCGACGCCCCGGACGAGATGAGCGTCGACGCCGCGCTCGTCACGCTGCCCTCGGGCGAGCGTGCGTTTAGCATCTCGGCCTGCTATGTCGGGCCACCCGAAGCGGGCGAACCCGTCATTGCGCCGCTGATGAAATTCGGATCCCCCATCGACAGTCGCCTTCAGGTCATTCCCTATCTTCAGATCCAATCGGCGGGCGACAGCCTCTTTCCACGCGGGCGACGCTATTACTGGAAAGCGCAGTTCATGCGCGAGATCAGCGATGGCGCGATCGAGGCGCTGCTCGACGCTTACGCGCGGGCTCCCAATCGCTCCTCCCTGCTGGTTTTCCAGCAGGTCGGCGGCGCGATCGCTCGCGTGCCAGCGTCGCACTCGCCCTATGCCAACCGCGATGCGGCCCTCGATTGCTTCCCCATCGCCATCTGGGACGATCCGGCCGATGACGAGGCAAATATCCGCTGGGCGCGGCACCTGTGGAATGCGGTCAGACCGTTCTCGACCGGCGGCGTCTATGCCAACAATCTCGGTGATGAGGGCGACGAGCGCGTGCGTGATGCCTACGGCGCCAATTATGCGCGCCTCGCTGCCATCAAGAAGCAATACGACCCGACCAATTTCTTCCGATTGAACCAGAATATCAGACCTGGATAATTCGTGGGACCGGTGCGCAGTCGCTGGACGATCCTTGCTGTCCTTATTGTCGCCCGCACCGCGATGGCGTTTCAGTTCCAGAGCGTTGCCGCCGTCGCGCCCCTTGTCGGCAACAGCCTCGGCGCGAGTCTCGCCGACATCGGGATACTGATCGGCCTCTATCTTGCGCCCGGGGTCGTATTGGCCCTGCCCGGCGCGACGATCGGCCGGCGCCATGGCGACAAGGCGACCGTTCTCGCCGGCCTCCTGATGATGCTGGCGGGTGAGCTGCTGATGACGGGGTCGACGTCCTGGAACCTGCAGATTGGCGGCCGGCTGATCGGCGGCACCGGCGGCGTCCTCCTGAACGTGCTGATGACCAAGATGGTCGCCGACTGGTTTGCCGGCCGGGAAATGGCAACCGCCATGGCGATCTACATCAACTCATGGCCGGCAGGCATCGCCATCGCTCTCATGCTGCTGCCGGCAATCGGGACGACGTTCGGGATGAACGCCGTGGGCATTGCCGTTTCGGTCCCCATTATCGTCGGCATCGGCGTCATGGCCTTCGTCTATCGCGCCCCGGACGTAGCGTCCGCCGGCGGGATCGAACGCCGCGGCGTTTCGGCCGGGACCACCTGCGCGCTCATCACCGCCGGCCTGATCTGGTGCCTCTACAACGTCGGCTTCGCAATGGTCTTCAGCTTCGGTCCCTCGATGCTTGTCGAGCGCGGCTGGTCCAACGCGGCGGCGGGACCGGCGATCAGCGTCGTGCTTTGGCTGGCCACCCTTTCGGTCCCCCTGGGCGGCTTGCTGGCTGATCGCAGCAAACGCGGCGGCGCGGTCCTCGCCGCGGGCTGTGCCGGCTTCGCTTTGCTGATGCTCCTTCTGTCGCGAAACGGAGCCGTGCTGCCCGTCACCATCGCCATGGGGATCGTATGCGGCTTGCCCGCCGGCGCGATCATGAGCCTGCCCACGCGCGTGCTCGATCCAAGGACGCGATCGATCGGGATGGGCGTGTTCTACACCGTCTACTATGCCGGCATGCTGGCCGCGCCGGCGGTCGGCGGCAAGCTTGCCGTTTGGGCCGACACCGCGGCGGCCGCATTGGAATTCGGCGCCGCCGCCCTCCTCCTGTGCCCGCAGCTTCTTTGGTCATTCCACCGGATCAACCGGCTGCCGCAGCCGATGACGGTTCCATCCAGGTAGCTGCCGTTGCGCTCTATGGCGGGAAGCGGAGATCCATGGTGTTCGCAAGACGATCAGGATCAGGCAGGACCATAGGTCAGCCTGATCACATCCTCGCCGATCCGATCACTGGTCAAAAGGCGGAGCGGCGGCCGAGGCCCGGCGAAATAGGGCTTGCCGTGACCAAGCACGACCGGGTGCAGGTAGATCCGATACTCATCGATCAAGCCCAGTTCGGTGAGGCTTCGCGCCAAGTCAGGGCCGGCAACTTCGATCTCGCCGTCGCGCTCGGCCTTCAGCTTGCGAATAGCGCCCTCGAGATCGCCCTCGACAAGCGTAGCGTTGGGGCCGACCGACTGCAACGAACGCGAAACGACCCATTTCGGTTGGTTCCGCCACGCCGCCGCGTAGGCAAGCCGCTCGGCATCCCATTCAGGATGCTCGTCGTCCCAGTAGCGCATGATCTCATACATGCGGCGACCATAGATGCTGCCCGCCTGTCCCCGCGCCTCCTCGATGAAGTGGCGGAAGAGAGTGGGGCTTGGGCCAAACGCCATATGATCGACGTAGCCGTCCAGCGACTGGTTCATTCCGAACACGAGCTTGGCCATACCCGTTCCTTTACATGATTATCCGCGCGCATCTGATTGCGTTATGCAATCGGTTGTAGGTTAGATCGACTGGTTTTATTTCGCAATTGGTTCTTGGAGCAGGACTTTGTAGATCCTTTGAGGTTTTCGCGGAAACAGAGATCGACGCTTTGCAGGCTCGCGTGTCGCAGAAATCCTAAAACCCGCGACAGCACGCTTCGTAGATCGTCGCGGAGCTGTTTCTGCCGCTGAAATAGCGCTTTCTGCCGCGAGTAGCGACTTCGCTGCCGTTTTGTGTTGACTCAACGATAGCCAGAAGGGGAAACGGGCGGTGGCGTCGTCGCTGTTTGCAAGCCGATCGCGTATATGGCAACTTTTGTGGGATTGGCGCATCAACGCCCATCGCTAAAGTGAGCGCCACCTTGCAAACACCATTAAACGCCTCTGCAAGCACCGCCGGTGCGCTGTTTTCTACCACTACCTTTGAGGTGCCCGAGTTCCAGCGGGAATATTCGTGGGCGCTCGAAGAGGTCTCCGAGTTCTGGGCTGATCTGCAAATGAGCCTTGAAGCGGAAACCTATTTCTTGGGCTTGATCATTCTGACCAACCCGAGCGGGGCCGACGATGGTCGCAAGCACGTCGTTGACGGACAGCAGCGCATAATAACGTTAAGTTTGCTGGCAACAGCAATCTTCCATGAAGCGGTGAGGCGTGAAAGAAAGGCGCTAGCTGACCGGATCCAAGCTGATTTTCTGCGTTCCATCGATTACGAGTCTGACGAAACTGCGCCGCGCGTGGAACTGTCTGATACTGCTGATGACGCAACCTTCCAACTGATCCTTGCTAAGGGGAATGTGCAAGTCGCTGCAACTGACGATTCTGACTCCGTCTCGAGTCGGATGGTCGCATCCTACAACTTCCTAGCGCGTAAGCTTTCGGATGATCTAAAAAGTGACCCGTTTAAACGGCTGGGCAAATGGACGGATTTCATAACGAACAGACTTTATTTTGCTGTCTTCGTTCACCCCGACGCCGCGTCCGCCTATCAGGTTTTTGAGGTTGTCAATACGCGCGGCAAGGATCTCACCACTGCCGATTTGCTTAAGAACTATGTTCTTAGCCAAACTCCACCGGCAGGTCGGTCTGATCGCTACACACAATGGCGAACTCTATCGAAACAATTTCCGAACGAAGGCACGAACAATTTTGTGCAGTTCATAAGGCATGTGGTGACAGTGCGAAGCGGGCACGTTTTGCCGAAAGACCTGTTTGGCTTTCTCGCCGGACGTTTGCGCCTGTCGGGCCGCATCCCCCCTGTCCCCGAGGAACTTATGCTGATGCTAGATAGTGCTCTGCCTCAGTATCAGCAAATGATCGACCCTACCCTAGCGGGCCCCAGCGACCCTGAGGCCCTGAGTGTTTTTTCTGCCTTGAACAGCCTCAGCGTTATTGCGGTCCGCCCAATACTTCTAGCCTTGGCAGATGTTCCAGATTCAATCGAGGGTATGCGCTACATACTCAAGCTGGTAGTTCGCCGCATAATTGTCGGGAATCTGGGCACAGGCAATGTAGAGCGTCGCCTTGGTGAGGCCGCAAAAAATATCCGCGATTCAAACAACTGGCGATCAATCATCCACGATCTGAAGGATCTTAATCCAGCCAAAGAGCAATTTGTCGACCAACTGCGAAAGAGATCGTTCAATAAGCAAGTTCTTCACTTCATGAGGCGCTCTATATTACAACACACTATTGTACCCGAGGACGAAGGTGTTCTTCATTTTATTTGGACACGGCAGTCTGATTTCGAGGGAATGGATGAAGATGAAGGGTCATTCTGGGCGTCCACGATCGGAAACTCGTTCTTATCCACGCTGGATCGCCGTCCGAAAGATGTGGTCAATTGGGCCACCTTCAAGCAGCATATGCTTCCCACAGCCGTCGCGAATGAATGGGTTGACCGACTACAAGAGGTAGGAGAATGGGATGCGGCGGCCGTTGACCAGATTGGTGCGAAGTTGGCTGTCGCCGCTGGCGAGATCTGGTACTAGTCGGGAAAACGTAGTGAGCGCTGACGCCGCTACCTCGAAAGTCCTTGCGGTTCTGAACCGCGACGTACGCCTGGAAGCCCTTGACGCGTTAGCGTTTGCTTTGCGGCCTGAGCCGTCGACCGTACCTCTCAGTGAGACAGCTATCGCGTTTGATGCAAACGTCTTTCTGCGCCTAGGCAGTCACGCGAAGGGCGCGGATATCGTCGACTACTTAAGGGCGGCGCACGCCGCGCCAGTGATCTTGCCGGGTCAGGTGGTCCAAGAGTTTTGGAACAATCAGTTCACGGCGGTAGACTCTCTCGCTGTCGGCATCAAAAAGCGATACGACCAGCTAAAGGCCGATGTAGATAAGGTAGATGGTACGTTTGGCCCATTCGCGGATCGGTTCAGCGCGTTACTGGACGAGTTCCAAGGGAGCTATGGCTACATTTACGACGAGGCGACCGTTCGGCGAATGGACGCCTTCATGGAGATGCTAAAGCAGAAGGCCGCCGTGCCTTTTGTACCCCGCCAACTGTTTTCCCCAACGGCCCTTCTTCGAAAAAAGACTAAGACGCCCCCCGGCTTTAGGGATGATGGGGACGGCGACTTCTTTGTCTGGGCTGACCTCTTGGTCGGATTGCAGAACGCGCTCGACGCCGGATCCACATTCGGTCGCGTGATTCTCGTTTCGCAGGAGAAGAAGATCGACTGGAACCGCGAAGGCACTGCCCACCCGATCCTTGCAGCAGAAATGAAGGCTTTGACCGGGGCCAGTTTCGAGATATGGCCGATCGACAAGCTTGCCCGCGAAGTTGCACCCTAAAGCGCGTCGCGCTGAACCGGATTCAGGCGACGCACTTTAAGTCTTTGTTTTGATGCATGTCATTGTCCCAGAACCGCTGCACACTTCTGGGCGACATGCATTAGACACGCCTCAGGCGAGACGAAACGGCAAACAAAGTTAGCCCACCCTAAGTTGGACTAACGCGCGACCATATCGAATACGGGGTATCGGATTTCATTGAAGAAAATGGCGCGCCCGAAGAGATTCGAACTCCTGACCCCCAGATTCGTAGTCTGGTGCTCTATCCAGCTGAGCTACGGGCGCGCAACAGGCCGTGTGTGACACAAGCCCCGCGATCCGGTCGAGACGGCCGGCCGCGATGTGGAGTGTTCCCTAACGACTGAATTCGCGAATTGCAAGCCGATCCGGCAAAAGTTTTGTCGCTGGTGGTTTTTGCCCGCTTTGATCAAGGCGCGCCGCTACCGACAAGCGGCTCAGCCAGAGGTCGTGGCGTCAAGCAGGTCTGCGCAAGCTTCCGCGCGCTTGATCGAGCCGTACCGGCTGGTCGGGGATGGTGACGGCGAAGACGGTGCGGCCGCCGATCGATTCGACGAGCTCGACCGTGCCGCCATGGGCGCGGATCAATTCATGCGCGATCGCCAGGCCGAGGCCGGTGCCGCCGCTGCGCGCCGAGCCGCGGAAGGCGGCGAACAGGTTCTCGCGCGCCTTGGGCGGCAGGCCGGGGCCGGTGTCGGTGACGGTGATGCGGCTGACGCTGCCATGGCGCTCGGCCGCGACCGCCAGCCGGCGCACCACCGCGCTCTCCGTGTCGGCGGCCATCGCCTGCACCGAGTTGCGGCAGAGATTGGTGAGCACGCGGAAAAGGTGGTCGGAATCAGCGTCGACCTCGAAAGCGAGATCGACGGCGTTGATGAACTCGATACCTTGCTCGATATCGAGCAGGCCGTGCACGTCGTCGACCAGCTGGCGAAGCCGGAGACGCCGGCGTGACGGCGCCGGCTCCTGCGTGCGGCCATAGTGAAGCACGCCTTCGGAATAGGAGACGGCGCGGTCGAGCGCACGCAGAAGTTTCGGCGCGAAGGACTGCACGGTCGGGTCCTTCACCTGGCGCAGGCGGTCCGACATCAGCTGCGCGGAAGCCAGGATGTTGCGCATGTCGTGGTTGATCTTCGACACGGCCAGGCCGAGATCGGCGAGGTGCTTCTGCTCCGACAGCATCTTCTGCAACCGGTCCTGCATCTGCGCCAGCTCGCGCTCGGCCACGCCGATCTCGTCGGAGCGCTCGGTCGGAGAGATGACGCGGCCGGGATCGTCGGGTGCCTCGGAGAAGGACAGGATCGAGCGCGTCATGGTGCGGATCGGCCCGATCATGATCAGGTCTATCGCCGCATAGACCAGCATGGCGGTGAACAGCGAGATGAGCAGCGACACGACGGCGACGTTGCGCGAGTATCTGAGCATTGCGTCGCGCAGACGGTAATCCGGCATGATCAGCTCGAATTCCTTGTCGCTGTCGCCGACCGGGCCGAAGACGCGCAGCATGCGCTTGCCGCCGAAGAACAGCGTGTCGAGCGCGCCGGTCATGCCGTTGACCAGGCCGACATTCGCGATGTCGATATGCTCGTCGACCTGCGGCGGCATGTCTGAAACGACAAGCAGCCGCGAAACCCCGCCGTCGCGCACCGCGATCGCCTTGGCGCCGATCGCCATCAGCACGTCGTTCTGGGCGTTGTGCGACAACGAGTTGGGCTCGCCCTGCAACAGCACGATCGACACGGCGGCGGCAGTGCTCAACCGCTCCTTCAGCCAGTTGACCCGGTAGCTGGCGATCCAGGGCAGGAAGATCAGGATTTCAGCCAGCAGCACGAAGGCGATGGTGAGCAGGAGGAGCTTGGTCGACAGGCCACGCGACAGCGGCACCCGGCGCGTCGAATTCGCCGCCGCAGGCGTTGCCTTCTCGTTCGTTGCCTTCTCGTTCGTGGGCAGAGCTTCACTCGTCATTGACGCGCATTCACAAAGGCTTGATCGGCCAAGATTATGCGATTTGCGGCATTTTTGCCAATTTCATTGTCGCCCGCGAAAAGATACCTCGGGGCCGGGGCGGATTGACTTCCAAAAACCTTCTTTCTATAAGCCCGCTCACGCTCGGGCCATTCGTCCCGGCGCGGTTTCGATCGCGCCTAAGCCGGCCCGGCAAAGCTCCTGTTACAGAGTGACAGAATCAAGAAGGGCCGCACCCCGCGGTATTAAAACAAATGAAGCGTACCTACCAACCGTCCAAGCTCGTCCGTAAGCGCCGGCATGGTTTCCGTGCCCGCATGGCCACCAAGGGTGGCCGTGGCGTCGTTGCTGCCCGCCGTAATCGCGGCCGCAAGCGGCTCAGCGCCTGAACGAAAGACGAGATCGTTGCCCGCAACCGGCAAGCCAAAGGGGAACGCCCCCGGACGGCTTCTGAAACGCGCGGACTTCCTGGCTGTGCGCGGCGGCGAGAAACGCCGCGGACGGCTTTTTCTCGTTGAAGTTCTCGACCGTGGCGATGCTTCTGCGCCGCGCGTCGGCTACACCGTCACCAAGAAGGTCGGCAACGCCGTGGTGCGCAATCGCGTCCGGCGGCGGCTCAGGGAAGCGGTGCGAACGCATGCCGCCGATGACATGGCGCCCGGCAATGACTATGTCATCGTCGGGCGTGACGACGTGCTTGCCATACCGTTCGGCCAGTTGAAGGCCGAGCTTTCCCGCCGGCTGCGCGGAACACGATAGGCCAAGGGCTTTCGATGGAAAACAACCGCAATTTCTTCATCACCATCGCGCTGTCGGTGCTGATCCTGACACTCTGGCAGGTGTTCTACATGAACCCGAAGATGGAGCAGCAGCGCGAGCAGGCCCGCATCGAACAGCAGCGCGTCGAGGCACAGAAGAAGGAAGCGCAGGGCACCAATCCTGGCGCGGCCGCAACGCCGGCGCCGACTCCTGGCGCCATTCCGACCGCGCCGGGTGGCGAGACCGTCACTGTCGCGAGCCGAGACCAGGCTGTTGCCGCGACCAAGCGCGTCAAGATCGATACGCCGAGCCTCGAAGGCTCGATCAACCTGACCGGCGCGCGCCTCGACGACCTGAAGCTCAAGCACTATACCGAGACGGTCGACAAGAACTCGCCAGAGATCCAGCTTCTCAACCCCCAGGCGCTGCCCACCGGCTATTTCGCCGAGATCGGTTTCGTCGGCACCGACAAGACGGGCGCGGTACCAAGCTCGGACACGCTGTGGATCGTCGAAGGCAATCCGACTTTGACCCCGTCGACGCCGGTGACGCTGACCTACACGAACGACAAGGGCCTGACCTTCAAACGCACCATCTCGGTCGACAATGATTACATGTTCACCGTTTCCGACACGGTGCAGAATTCAGGAAGCGCCGCCGTCAGCCTGTTCAACTACGGGCGCGTCACGCGCTACGACAAGCCGGCGGTCGCCAGCACCTATGTGCTGCATGAAGGCCTGATCGGCGTTACCGGCACCGAGGGGCTGGCGGAGTACAAATACGCAGCCATCGAAAAGGACAAGGAAGTCAAGCCCGGCAAGTCGACCGACGGCTGGCTCGGCATCACCGACAAATACTGGGCCGTCACCCTGGTGCCGACAGAGAAGCAGCCCTTCCAGCCGCGCTACGCCTATTTCGAGGACGGGCGCCATCGTTATCAATCAGACTTCCTGACCGACCCGATCAACATCGAGGCCGGCCAGTCGGCGACCGTCGAAACCGAAGTGTTCGCCGGCGCCAAGGAAGTCGCCAAGATCAATGCCTATGCGCAGGACCGCCACATCAAGCGGTTCGACCTCTTGATCGACTGGGGCTGGTTCTATTTCATCACCAAGCCGATGTTCTGGCTGATCGACACGCTCTACAAATTCTTCGGCAATTTCGGGCTGGCGATCCTCGCCACCACCGTCGTCGTCAAGGCCCTGTTCTTCCCGCTCGCCAACAAATCCTACGCCTCGATGGCGAACATGAAGAAGGTGCAGCCGAAGATGGTCGAGATCCGCGAGAAATACGCGGACGACAAGATGAAGCAGCAGCAGGCGATGATGGAGCTCTACAAGACCGAAAAGATCAATCCGCTGGCCGGCTGCTGGCCGGTGGCGCTGCAGATCCCGGTCTTCTTCTCGCTCTACAAGGTGCTCTACATCACCATCGAAATGCGGCACGCGCCGTTCTTCGGCTGGATCCACGATCTGGCGGCACCCGATCCGACCTCGATCTTCAACCTGTTCGGGCTGCTGCCGTTCGCAGCACCGGCCTTCCTGCCGCATATGGGCGCCTGGGCGGTGGTCATGGGCATCACCATGTTCCTGCAGATGCGCATGAACCCGGCGCCGCCGGACCCAACGCAGGCGGCGATCTTCACCTGGATGCCGGTGATCTTCACCTTCATGATGGGCAGCTTCCCCGCCGGCCTCGTCATCTACTGGGCCTGGAACAACACGCTCTCGATCCTGCAGCAGGGCGTGATCATGAAGCGCCAGGGCGCCAAGATCGAATTGTGGGACAATCTGGCGGCGCTGTTCCGCAAGAAACCATCGCCGGCGGAATAGCCGGCACCCCCCGAGTCCCAAACCAAAACCCCGGCCTTTGGCCGGGGCTTTCGTTGGCAGCCGCTGGAGCGGTTCAGCGTTTGGTAGGTGACCTGCTCCAACTCTTTGTTTTTACGCAATTCCGGACGGAAGGCTACGGTGAAGTCGCCGAGCCTGACCGCTGCGCAGTTTTCCTGGAATTGCTCTAATCTTTCCAAAAATTTTGTCGGGAGCCGTGAAACTCCGCGCCGGCTCGTTTCGTATGATTCTGGTCCACCCCAAAAAGGCCGGGTGGCTTCCGGCGCAACGACGCCGGTGTTTGGGAGGCTGCCCGGCAGGCCGGGGTCCCGCGGCGGGACCCCGGTCCTTTCCGCAGATCGATGGCTGAGATCTTTGAACCACGGCTGCCAAACAAGTCGGCGGCTGCGTCGTAGGTCCGGCAAGCCACAGGCGAGGAGAAATTTGAGAAAATCTGAAATCGCAGCTACCATCGAAGCTGCGATGAAAAATAGGGCTCAGCGGCTGAATATAGCGGCAGACCTCGCGCTTCAGGAGCGATAATCTAAATCTCAACAGCCGGTGCTTCAGTCGGCATACAGCGGCTCGACAGGGAGATGAACATGTCTTCGATGCCGCGCGCCTTGACGAGGTTCATTACCTTCGGATTACCCCGATCCGCGTGGCGCTTCGCTGCTCTCGGCGCCGTCATCTTGGGGGCGCTTTTGTCCCCGGCCGCTCAGGCCTCCGACATATGTCAGATCGGTGATCCGGCCAATGCCGGCTTGGGGCTGGCAGAGATCAAACCCTCGAAGGGCATCGATCTGAGCAAGACAGAGGCGCCTTGCCCCGATGACAGCGGCCAGTGCAAGTCGCAGTTACATCTCAAGAAAAACGAACTGGTGCTCACGACGAGCCTTATCAATGGTCCCTATGTCTGCGTTTATGTTGCCGGCTCGAGCACGAATGTCGGCGGCTATGTGAAACAGACGGACATCGCGCCGCGCCCGCCGCTGCCGCTTAAAGCGTGGAAAGGCAAATGGCGCGAAGCATTTGGCAACTGGATCAAACTGCGCGTCGAAGGCGATGCCCTCAGGGCCGATGGCGAGGCATTTTACCCGTCGGCGCATCCGTCCAAAAAAGAAGCTCCAGGCGGTCCCCATATGGGCGACATGCCGCCCGGACCGGCGACGCCGCGCAACAACGTCGCCGTGTTTGCGTTTCCTGATGATCATGGTCCTGACAGTTGCCGCGTCATCGCCGCGTTGGATAAGGCGGCCCTCGTGGTGAGCGACAACGCCGAGGACAGCGGCAATTGCGGCGGCCTGAATGTCAGTTTCTCTGGTGATTATTACAAATGAGACGGCCCATGCCACGCAATTCCGGACGGAAACCGCTCACCCTGTTTCTGAATTGCCCTAGAGCCGGATGATTTCAGGTCTGTTCGACCTGAAATCTGAATCCGCCTCTAATTCAAAGAGATGGAGCATAATGTCAGCCGAAAACCGCTCCACACTTTTCGGCATCATGCTCTAGCGGTTCTCACTCCATGGCGGCGCTGTGATCGATCTTGGCCGGCGTGCCGGGCTTGCGCAGCAAAAGCACCAGCGGGATGGCGGCCAGGGACAGGATCATCATCAGCTTGAAGTCGTCCACATAGGAGATGATCGTCGCCTGCAGCGTGACCAGACCGTCGAGCGCGGCGCGGCCGGCGGCGGTGTAAGGGCTCAGCGACTGCGAGATCGCCGGATCGGCGAACGCCGGATTGTAGGGCGTCACATAGGTGGCGATGTTGGCGTGATTGATCTGCTGGTTCTGGGTCAGGAGCGCGGTAACGACCGAGATGCCGACGCTGGAGCCGATGTTGCGCGACAGATTGTAGAGACCCGTGCCTTCCGAGCGCCTCTCCGGGGCCAGCGTGGCGAAGGTGATGGTGGTGAGCGGCACGAACAGGAAGCCTAAGCCCGCGCCCTGGATGAAGCCGGTGCTGATGATCGTCCATTGCGAGACGTCCGGCGTCCAGCCGGTCATGTCGTACATCGCCCAGGCGGTGATCGCGAGGCCGATGAACAGCAGCCAGCGCGTGTCGACTTTGCCGACGAGACGGCCGACGATGAACATGCAGGCCATGGTGCCGAGGCCGCGCGGCCCCATGACGATGCCGGCCGTCACCACCGGATAGCCCATCAGCGTCTGCAGATAGGGCGTCATCAGCGCCAGCGAGGCGAGATAGGTGATGCCGATGATGAAGATGAACACCATGCCGACGGCGAAGTTCCGGTCGAGGAACAGCCGCGGATTCACGAAGGTGTCGCGCGCGGTGAAAGTGTGGACGATGAAGATGTAGAAGGCCGACGCGCAGACCAGCGCCTCGACGATGATTTCCGCCGAGGAGAACCAGTTGAGCTGCTCCCCGCGGTCGAGGAACATCTGCAGCGACGCGATCGCGAGGCTGAGCATGCCGAAGCCCAGCCAGTCGAGCCTGGCCTTCAGGTCGAGCTTGGTTTCCTGAACGAACATCGAGACACCGGCGAAGGCCAGCATGCCGATCGGCACGTTGATGTAGAAGACCCAGCGCCAGGACACGTTTTCGGTCAGCCAGCCGCCGATGACCGGGCCGAGCACCGGGCCGACCATGACCGAGACGCCGAACAGCGCCATGGCCGAGCCACGCTCCTCGACGCTGTAGATATCGAGCAGGATGCTCTGCGACAGCGGCACAAGGGCAGCGCCGAACAGGCCCTGCAGCAAGCGGAAGCCGACGATCTGCGGCAGCGACTGCGCGAAGCCGCACAGCACCGAGGCCACCACGAAGCCGGTGATCGCCACCAAAAGGATCCGCTTGCGGCCGAAGCGATTGGCGAGATAGCCGGACGGCGGCGTCATCACCGCGGCGGCGACGATATAGGAGGTGAGCACCCAGTTGATCTGGTCGGCGCTCGCCGAGACGCTGCCCTGGATATAAGGCAGCGCCACATTGGCGATGGTGGTGTCCAGCGCCTGCATGATGACCGCCAGGATCACGCAAGCGGTGATGGCGCCGCGATTGGCGACCACCGGCGCGCCTGTCGCGGAAGCTGTGGTCATGACTTTTGCCCGAAGCGCTTGAGGAGGTCGGTGACAAAGTCGGGCAGGCCGCGCGCATGGCCGGTGTCGATGTCGACGACCGCGCTCATGCCGCCGCGCAGCGGCGCCTTGCCGTCGGGATCATCGATCGTCACCCGCATCGGGATGCGCTGCACGACCTTGACCCAGTTGCCGCTGGTGTTCTGCGCCGGCAGCAGCGAGAAGCTCGACGACGAGGCCGGGCTGATCGAGCCGACGGTGCCGTGCCAGACCTCGCCCGGATAGCCGTCGACGCTGATCGTCGCCTTCTGGCCGGGGCGCACATAGGTGAGCTCGGTTTCCTTGGGCTCGGCGGCGATCCAGATATCGGTCGACGACACCAGGCTGAAGGCCGGCTGCGAGGCCGGCAGGTACCTGCCGACCTGCAAGGCGTCGACATTGGTGACGATGCCGTCGAACGGCGCCTTGACGACGGCATCGTTGAGGTTGCGCTGGGCATCGTCGACAGCCGACTGGGCCTGCAGGTAGAAGGGGTTCTTCTCGACCGGCTGGCTGGCGTCGCCGCCGAGCTGGGCAAGCATCGCCTGCGCCTGCGCCTTGGCGACGGTCACCTTCTGGCGGGCGGCGACGAGGTCGTGCTGGGCGCTGTCGAAGGTCGCCTTGGACGCGGTCGAGGTCTTGAGCAGGTCCTGCTGACGCTGGAAGGCGGACTCGTAATACGGGATGTCGGCCTCGGCCTGGTCGATCGATGCCAGCGATTGCCGGTAGCTCGCCTGCAGGGTCAGCACCTGGTTGCGCACCGTGCCGAGCTGCGCCTTGGCGCCCTCAAGCGCGGTCTCGAAGGACGCAGGCCGCAGCCGGTAGAGCACGTCGCCCTTCTTCACCGCCTGGTTGTCATGCACGTCGATCTCCTGCACGGTGCCGGAGACGTCGGTGGAAACGCCGAGTGACTGCGCCTGGATATAGGCATTGTCGGTGGTCATGACCTGGCCGCCGACGACATAGTAATAGCCGCCCGCCACCAGCGCGACCGGGAGCAGCGCAAACAGGACCGGCCGCGTCAGGCTGCGGCGCGGCTTGGCGGGAGCCGGAGGCGTTACCGTGACCGCGGCCGGCTTCGGCTGGGCCGAAGGCGCCTCCATCGTGGCGGGCTCGGGTGCGACCGGCGCTTCCAGCTCATCGTCTTCGACGACAGGCGGATTGCCACGCCTTTGCTCGCGCTGGCTGTCCAGGCGGATGACCTGGTCGCGTACTCTTTCGCCGGCATTTTCCTCGTCGGCGGGCTTTCTGGGTGAGGTTCCTTCAGACATGGACTTTCTCCCGGTCGACGGCCGGCTGGGTACAGGCCTCGAGCAGATTGGATTTAATCAGGCAAAGGGTTTGCAGCAGTTGCTGCTGCGCGTCCGCGGACAAGCCCGTAAAGGCCTCCTCACGCGTCTTGAGGCCATTGCTGCGCATCACTTCGATGAGCGGATGCTCCTGCGGGGTCAGATAGAGCAGCCACGCCCGACGGTCGGCGGGATCGGGCCGGCGCTCGATGAAGCCCCGCGCTTCCGTCTTGTCGAGCAGCCTTCCGAGCGTGATCGGCATGATCTCGATGAGGTCGGCCAGCCTGTTCTGGTGGATGCCCTCATGCAGCGAAAGATAAGCCAGCACCTGCCATTGCGCACGGGTCAGCCCAAAGCTGCGCGACCGCTGCTCGAACCGCTTCCTGAGCAGGCGCGCGACGTCATGCAGCACGAAGCTGATATTGGGTGAGGAGGGCATGGGAGAACGTCGGAACCGGCAGACCAGTTTTCATGAGCATGCTTATTATCATCATGCACATAATCCTGCTGGACGCGCAGCGCAAGACCGACTAAGGCGCTTGGTAAAAATATCGCATGGGCCACAACCCGGCCGAACGGCCTGTTCTGCGGCAAGGACAAGACGATGCACGGGCTCAAGATCACCATCCTGGCGCTGCTGACGGGATACGCTTTTCCGGCCGCTGCGAAAGAAACGGTGAGCTGCGGCGGGGCGGCGATGCTGGGTGGCGCGCAGCTGAACTGCAGCCACGTGCAACCCAAGGCGCCGCCGCAATTCTGCACTTTCAGCTGGGCCCTGCACATGATGACCGGCGACCAGAAAATCGTCGAGAGCAGCTTCTCGCTGCCGCCCGGAGCGTCGAACGTTCAGGTTTATCAGGGCAGCGGGTTCGACAGCGCCCTTTCCAATCCGATCGTGATCTGCCGCGGCAGCCACTGAACGGTTGGTGCTATGGAAGGATCACGTTAGTTTGATCGCGCGCGGGCCTTCGCCGGCCGCGCCCCACCACGCCTGCAAAGGACCGCGATGACCGGACCCAACCCCGACATCAAGCATCCCATTGCGATGCATCCGCGCGTCGGCTTCCTGAAGGGGCTGGTGAGCGCGCCCAACATCGAGATCGGCGACTTCACCTATTACGACGACCCCGACGGCCCCGACAAATTCGCCGCGAAATGCGTGCTGCACCACTATCCGTTCATCGGCGACAGGCTGATCATCGGCAAGTTCTGCGCCATCGCGGAGGGCGCACGCTTCATCATGAACGGCGCCAACCACGCCATGTCGGGCTTCTCGACCTATCCGTTCAACATCTTCGGCCATGGCTGGGAAGAAGGCTTCGACCCGCAGACCTGGTCGAAGGAGATCCGCGGCGACACCACCATCGGCAATGACGTATGGATCGGCATGGACGCGGCGATCATGCCGGGCGTCAGGATCGGCCACGGCGCCATCGTGGCGGCGAAATCGGTTGTCACGCACGACGTGCCGCCTTATGCGATCTTCGCCGGCAATCCGGCCAAGGTGGTGAAGATGCGTTTCGACGAATTCACGGTGCGGCGGCTGTTGAAGGCGGCCTGGTGGGACTGGCCGGTCGACAAGATCGGCCGTAACCTCAACGCCATTCGCGGCGCCGACATTTCAAAACTGGAGGCCGCGATTTGAACGCGCCCGACAAGACCACGAACGAAACTGCAATAGGCCCGGAGCTGTTCACGCGCGCGTGGATCTTCATCCGCGGCGTGCCGTCGATGAAATTCCTGCCGCCGGAAGGCCCGCCGGAGATCGCCTTCGCCGGCCGCTCCAATGTCGGCAAGTCGTCGCTGATCAACGCGCTGGTCGGGCACAAAGGCCTGGCGCGTACATCCAACACGCCAGGCCGCACGCAGGAGCTCAATTATTTCGTGCCGGACGGGTTCTCCGGCGAAGGCGCCGACCTGCCCCCGATGGCGCTGGTCGACATGCCGGGCTACGGCTATGCCAGCGCGCCGAAGGACAAGGTCGATGAGTGGACGAAGCTCATCTACGAGTATCTGCAGGGCCGCGTCACGCTGAAGCGCGTCTATGTGCTGATCGACGCCCGCCACGGCATCAAGGCCAAGGACGAGGAAGTGCTGACGCTGCTCGACAAGGCGGCGGTGTCCTACCAGATGGTGCTGACCAAGACCGACAAGATCAAGGCGGCCGGCGTGCCGAGGCTGATCGAGGAGACGCTGGCCAGGATCAAGAAGCGCCCGGCGGCATTCCCCGTCGTCCTGGCGACATCATCGGAAAACGCCGCCGGGCTGGACGAACTGCGCGCGGCGATCGCCCTGGTGGCGAACGGCGGCTGAGGCAGTTATCGCCTTGGAGCAGGGCCGACGCGGATGGCGCTCGCCCTCACCCAGCCTCCGCTTCGCTCGGCTGACCTCTCCCCGACGGGGAGAGGAGATTGCCAGCGCCCGCGCCAGCCTCTTCTCCCCAACGGGGAGAAGGTGGCCGCGAAGCGGCCGGATGAGGGGGCTGGCGCCGCCATATGCGATTGCCCTGCCCAAAGCGCATCAGTCCATCTCATCGCGTTCGGGCTCACGATCGCGCCGGCCGCTGAGGATCTCGCGCTTGCCGACATGGTTGGGCGCGCCGACCAGGCCTTCCTTTTCCATGCGTTCGACCAGAGAGGCGGCGCGGTTGTAGCCGACGCCGAGGCGGCGCTGGATATAGGAGGTCGAGCATTTCTTGTCGCGCTTGACCACCTTGACGGCTTCCTCGTAGAGGGCGTCGCCATCCTCCTCGGCGATCGAGCCCTTGTCGAATACCGGGCCGGCGTCCGCCGCTTCCTCAGCCTCTTCCTCGTCGGCGGTGACGGTGTCGAGATATTCGGGCCGCCCTTGCGCTTTCAGATGCGCCACGACGTGCTCGACCTCCACGTCGGAAACGAAAGGACCATGCACGCGCGAAATGCGCCCGCCCCCGGCCATATGCAGCATGTCGCCCTGGCCGAGCAGCTGCTCGGCCCCCTGCTCGCCCAGGATGGTGCGGCTGTCGATCTTGGACGTCACCTGGAAGGAGATGCGGGTCGGGAAATTGGCCTTGATCGTGCCGGTGATGACGTCCACCGACGGGCGCTGCGTGGCCATGATCAGATGGATGCCGGCGGCGCGCGCCATCTGCGCCAGCCGCTGGATGGCGCCTTCGATCTCCTTGCCGGCCACCATCATCAGGTCGGCCATCTCATCGACGATGATGACGATGTAGGGCATGGGCGCGAGGTCGATCGCGCGCTCCTCGAACAGCGGCTCGCCAGTGCCCTTCTCGAAGCCTGCCTGCACCTGCATGGTCACGACCTCGCCCTTGTCACGGGCTCCTGCCGCGCGCTGGTTGTAGCCGTCGATGTTGCGTACCCCGAGGCGCGCCATCTTGCGGTAGCGGTCCTCCATCTCGCGCACCGCCCATTTCAGGGCCGTGACGGCCTTCTTGGAATCGGTGACGACGGGGGTGAGCAGATGTGGAATGCCGTCATAGACCGACAGTTCCAGCATTTTGGGATCGACCATGATGAGGCGGCATTCCTCCGGCTTCATCCGGTAGAGCAGCGACAGGATCATGGTGTTGATGGCGACCGACTTGCCCGAGCCGGTGGTGCCCGCGACCAGCAAATGAGGCATCTTGGCGAGTTCAGCGATGACGGGTTCACCGCCGATCGTCTTGCCCAGGCCGAGCGCCAGCTTGCAGGACGTGTTGCGGAAGCCGGCCGATCCGATCAGCTCGCGGAAATAGACCGTCTCGCGCGTTTCGTTGGGCAGTTCGATGCCGATGACATTGCGGCCCGGCACCACGGCGACGCGCGCCGAGATGGCCGACATCGAGCGGGCGATGTCGTCGGCGAGACCGATGACGCGGCTGGACTTCACGCCCGGCGCCGGCTCGAACTCGTAGAGCGTGACGACCGGCCCCGGCCGGACATGGATTATCTCGCCCTTGACACCGAAATCCTCCAGCACGCTTTCAAGCAGGTCGGCGTTCTGCTCCATCCGCTCCTGCGACATGTAGAAGCCCTGGCCTTCCGGCGGCATCTGCAAAAGGTCCTCGGAAGGAAGCTCGTAGCCGGCGGAAGCGGATGGCGGCACGACCGCGCCGGCGACAGGCAGGGAGGGTGCCGGCCGCGCGGTTCTCGCGCTTACCGTGGCGGGAATCGGCGTTGGCTCAGCCGGTCTTGGTTGGGCAGCGGCCACCGGAGCCGGTACTGGCGTCGAGACAGGGCTTCCTTCCGCTGCATTGGAGCGCCATTCGATGACGCGATAAAACGACGTTGCCTCGCCCAGGAAGGCGGCACGGGGCTGGATTGGCTGGGCGGCCGGAGGATGCGCCGGCATCGGCTTGACGGGCGGCTGCGCCGGAACGGCGGGCGTCTGTCCCGCTTCATTCAGGCGCGCCCGCGCCAGGCGCTCGGCAAGGAAGGGCATGCCGAATTCGAAAAAGGCATGATCGGAAAGATAGGACCAACGCAATCCAGACGGGCGTGGCTTTGGCGCTGGAACCGCGGCAGCCTTGGGCTGCGCAACCGGAGCCGCGACGACCGAAGGTGCGCCGACCGGTTTAGCTTGTGCCGGCGCCACGACGCGAGCGGCGGTGACGGCGGGAATTGCCCGGGCCGGCTTGGCTGCCGCCGGAGCCGCAGGCGCGGGCCGGACAGGCCCGGCGGCAGGTGCCTTGCCCTGCGCGGCATCTTCCGCCTGCGGCGCGGCACGCTTGGCGAGATCGATATCCGGCGTGCGGGTGAAGCGCACATTCGGCGCAAGGAAGAAATAGTCCTGCCAAGCTGGGCGGTCGAACTCCCCGCCATCGGCCGAATCGAACGACGCCCCGCGAGCGGCATCCGATTCGCCTTCAACCGAGGTCCGCAACGTCACGACCTGCCCCGCTTGCACCTGTGGCTGCGGGCCTGCGCCACGGCGCCCGGCTTCCTCGGCGCGATAGCGATCGTCGTCTTTGCCGTAGACGGAATCGCCGGAAAGATTGGCACGGGGAAAACGCATGGATGTCATTCTCGAGACTCGCCGATTTGAACGTGTCCCGAGACATAGGAAGCGATGGTTAACAGGTCCTTCCGAAAGCACCTCTGGACGATGCCAATCGACGTTCGAAAGAGGTCGGCTGACAGGTCTTCACCGCATGGAGGTCGGTCTCGGCGCCAGCCAACTTTTCAAGGCGCGCTCGCCCGCCTTCAGGGTTGCGCCGCACACTCCGGATTTCGCGTGCCCGGACGGTCACGCCGATGTCAAAGCCCGTTCCTCGGCGACGAATTTTTCCGTCGCGTAGGCCTTGAGGAACACATCGACGCCAGACGTCACGATGTGCTCGATCTCCGCCAGGCTCGGCGCCTTGGTGCGGTAGGAAAAGATGCACTGGCGAAACAGGCCGGCGAGGCACAGCTCGGTGAACTGATAGGCGGCAAGGTCGACATCGTCGATCTGCAGCAGGCCGCGTTCGACGGCTTCGCTGAGGAAGGCCATGACCTTGTCGTGGCCTCGCTTCGGGCCGCGCTCGTAAAAACGCGCGCCAAGCTCGGGTATCCGGTCGGACGCGCCAACCACGGTGCGCTGGGCCTGGATGACCTTGGCCGAAGTGATCTTGGCCGAGAGCCCCATGCCGAACTTCAGCAATGTACGGCGCAGATCGTCGAAGTGGTCGAGCACCTCGTACATGTTCTTGAAGATGGTGCCGCGCTCTTCCTCGATGAGAGCCTCGAAGAGCTCTTCCTTGTTTTCGAAATAGACGTAGATCGTGCCCTTCGAGACACCGGCCTCGCGGGTGATGTCGTTCATCGAGGCGGCCTCGAAGCCCTTGTCTATGAAGACGCGGCGGGCGCCTTCGATGATCTGGGCCCGCTTGACCGGGTCCTGCCCGGCCGCCGGGCGGCCCTTGCGTAAGTCGAGCAGGTCGCTTTCCGCTGTCGTGTCGACCATGAAAGTCATACCTCACAAAATATTTCGAACCAGGCGGTTCGATTTGCACTTGATATGGGCCTCTTTACGCGCTATGTCAACGGCGAATTCGAACCGAACGGTTCAGTCTGACTGACACTCCAGAGAGATTACCATGTCCTCGAACGCACCCGCCACCGCCGAAGTCCGTACGTTTCCCAACGCCAAGGTCCAGCCGTCGACCGAAGCCCCGGAAGCGCCTGTTCAACCCGTCACCCCGGTAGCGCCTCCCGCAGCCGAAGCGCCGGCCAAGAAGAAGCGTTCGGTGCGCTCTTTCCTTTTGCCGATCATCGGCCTGGCCCTGCTCGGCGCCGGTTCGTGGTATGGCTATGACTACTGGACCGACGGCCGGTTCATGATCTCCACCGACGATGCCTATGTCCAGGCCGATACGTCGTTCGTGTCGCCGAAAATTTCCGGTTACATCGACAAGGTGCTGGTGAGCGAGAACCAGCAGGTCAAGGCCGGCGATCCGCTGTTCGCCATCGACAATGGCGACTACACGATCGCCGTCGCTCAGGCCGAGGCGCAGATCGCCACCCTGGCAAAGACGCTGGACCGCATCGACGCGCAGACCAAGGCCGCGCAGGCTTCGCTGCAGCAGGCGCAGGCCCAGAAGGTCGCCGACCAGGCCGCCGCCGACAACGCGGCGCGCGCCCAGGTGCGCGCGGCGCAGCTGCTCAAGACCCATGTCGGCACGCAGGCACAGCTCGACGACGCCCAGACCGCGCTCGACCAGGCCAAGGCGGCCCTCGTCGGCGCCGACGCCCAGATCGCCGCGGCGCAGGCCAATATCGGCGTGCTGGAAGCCCAGCGCGCGGAGCAGGCGAGTACGCTCGCCTCGCTGCAACTCACCCGCGACAAGGCCCAGCGCGACCTGTCCTTCACCGTGCTGAAAGCGCCTTATGACGGCGTCGTCGGCAACCGCTCGGTCGAACAGGGCGATCTCGTCAACCCCGGGCAGAAGCTCGCCGTCGTCGTGCCGATGGACAAGCTCTACATCGTCGGCAACTTCAAGGAGACGCAGCTTGGCCGGATGGTGCCCGGCGAGAAGGTCCGCATCAGCGTCGACGCGATCGACGGCCAGAGCTTCGAAGGCACGGTCTCCTCGCTGGCGCCGGCTTCGGGCGCGGTGTTCTCGCTGCTGCCGCCGGAAAACGCCACCGGCAACTTCACCAAGGTGGTGCAGCGCGTGCCCGTGCGCATCGACGTGCCGGCCGATGTGTTGAAAACCGGCAAGCTGCGCGCCGGCCTGAGCGTCGTCGTCGCGGTCGACAGCCGCACGGCGCCGGCTTCGACGACCAACTGATTGGGGGGCGGCCCGGTGGCCTGTTGAGCGCCGAGCCGCCCAGCCTGCTTCAGAGCGGCACGCCCGCTCCAGACATCTGTTTTGACGCAATTCCGGACGGAACCGCCACGCGCCTGTCGTGGAATTGCTTAGGGAGGCCATGACATGGCAACCGCAACCATTACCGCAGGATCAGCGCCGGGACGTCCGATCGCTGCCGCCGCGCCGGCCCTGCCCGCGGACCACATGCCGGTCCGCCGCGTCGTCGCCTTCCTGGCGATGGTGTTCGGCATGTTCATGGCGATCCTCGACATCCAGATCGTCTCGGCCTCACTGTCGGAAATCCAGGCCGGCTTGAGCGCCAGCTCGGACGAGATCCCGTGGGTGCAGACCGCCTATCTGATTGCCGAGGTGGTGATGATCCCGCTGTCGGGCTTCCTCAGCCGCATGCTGTCGACGCGCGTGCTGTTCACCGCCGCGGCGGCCGGCTTCACCGCGGCCAGCGCGCTTGCCGCGACCGCCACCAACATCGACCAGATGATCGTCTACCGCGCCATCCAGGGTTTCATCGGCGGCGGCATGATCCCCAGCGTCTTCGCGGCCGCCTTCACCATTTTCCCGCCCTCGCGCCGTGCCGTGGTCTCGCCGATGATCGGCCTGGTGGCAACGCTGGCGCCGACGATCGGCCCGACGGTGGGCGGCTATATCAGCCACGCCATGTCGTGGCACTGGCTGTTCCTGATCAATGTCGTTCCGGGCATACTGGTGGCGACGGCGGCCTGGGCGCTGATCGATTTCGACAAGCCCAACCTCAAGCTGTTCTCAAAGTTCGACTGGTGGGGCCTCGCCGGCATGGCCGCCTTCCTCGGCTGCATGGAATATGTGCTGGAGGAAGGCCCTAACCACGACTGGCTGCAGGAGCCGGCTGTCTTTGCCTGTGCCGTCATCATGACCATCGGCGGTATCATCTTCTTCTGGCGCGCCTTCACCGCCGAGGAGCCGATCGTCGACCTCAGGGCCTTCAGCAACGTCAACTTCGCCTTCGGCTCGCTGTTCTCCTTCGTCGTCGGTATCGGCCTTTACGGGTTGACCTATCTCTATCCGGTGTTCCTCGGCCGTATCCGCGGTTACGATTCGATGATGATCGGCGAGGCGCTGTTCGTCAGCGGCCTGGCGATGTTCGTCACCGCGCCCGTTGCCGGCATCCTGTCGAACAAGATCGATCTGCGGCTGATGATGATGATCGGCTTTTTCGGCTTCGCCACAGGCACCTGGTGGATGACGCATCTCACCGCCGACTGGGATTTTTACGAGCTCTTGATCCCGCAGATCCTGCGCGGCTGCTCGATGATGCTGTGCATGGTGCCGATCAACAACATCGCGCTCGGCACGTTGCCGCCCGACCGGCTGAAGAATGCGTCCGGCCTGTTCAACCTGACCCGCAATCTCGGCGGCGCCGTCGGCCTCGCCGTCATCAACACGGTGCTGATCGACCGCAACGCCTTCCACTACGCCAGGCTTGCCGAGCATGTGCAGTGGGGCAGCCAGGCCGCGCAGACCAAGCTGCAGAACATGACGCTGAACTTCGAGCAGACCGCCGGCCTCGATGCCACCAGCGCGGCGATTTCCAAGCTCTCGGGCATGGTGCATCAGCAGGCGGCGCTGCTGTCGTTCATCGACGTGTTCCTGATGCTGACGGCGCTGTTCGCTTCGCTCGGATTCTTCGTGCTGTTCATCAACAAGCCGGCCCAGCAGGGCGGCGGTGGCGGAGGTCATTGAGGAGCCGGAACCCCCGCCTGGCTTCCTCAACGCGTGGCCCCGGAAATCGGCGACGACTTCCGGGGTCATTCTTTTTGGAGAGATCGAAAGCGACTCTAAGATGGGTTGAGATTCAGGTCAGGCCGAGTCGAAAATGGTGGCTTCCGAGAACCGGAGCGGAGCGTACTTAAAGTACGTGAGCACCGGAAGCGCAGGAAACCACCATTTGCAGGCCGGCCTCACCTGAATATCAACACACCTCAGGCGGCGGCCGGCTTGAAGCTCAGCGCCACGCCGTTGATACAGTGGCGCAGGCCGGTGGGCGGCGGGCCGTCGTCGAAGACATGGCCGAGATGGCCGCCGCAGCGCCGGCAATGCACTTCGGTCCGCGTCATGCCGAGCGAGCGATCCTCGGTCTTGCCGATCGAGTTGGCGATTTCCTGGTAGAAACTCGGCCAGCCGGTGCCGGAATCGAATTTCGTCTCCGACGAATAGACCGGCAGGTCGCAGCCGGCGCAGGCGAAGACGCCCTTGCGATGCTCGTTGAGCAGCGGGCTGGTGCCTGGATATTCGGTGCCCTGCTTGCGCAGCACGTCGAAGGCGGCGTCGGAAAGGATGGCGTGCCATTCGGCATCGGTCTTGGTGATTTCGAAAGTCTCGGCGGCGAAAGCCGGCTTCGGCCCGCCGGCGCGCAGCATCGCTGCGGATCCAACGATGAGAGCGGTGGCGGCGGCGCCGCTCCAGAGAAAATCGCGACGGTCCATGGCCGTTCCTCCTGACCCATTTTGCCAAGATAGAGCGCCGCCCGGAAATCAAAAGCCGGTGACGCCCTGTCCCTCGTTTTGAGCATGTTGCTCCGCGCCGCCCTTTCAAGGCGACGCGGAGCACACCCTTGCCGGCGGCGCGGATCTTGACATGATGCGGCCGGCGCTCAGCCATGTCTTCGCCGGCCAGGCCCGCTTTGTTACATCTTCGGCAAGAGAACCTTGTCGATGACGTGGATGACGCCGTTCGACTGGCGGACATCGGCGATGGTGACATGGGCGACATTGCCGTTCTCGTCGGTGACGGTGACCTTGCCCTTCTCCGCCTTCAACGTCAGCTCGCAGCCGCCGACCGTCTTGACCTGGTGCGCGCCGCCATCGGCCTTGGCCATCTTGGCGACATCGGCGGCCAGCGCCCTGGCGGCGACGACATGACAGGTCAGCACCTTGGTCAGCTTGTCCTTGTTCTCAGGCTTGAGCAGCGTGTCGACCGTGCCGGCGGGCAGCGCGGCAAAGGCTTCGTTGGTCGGCGCGAAGACGGTGAACGGACCGGCGCCCTGCAGCGTGTCGACCAGGCCGGCGGCCTTGACGGCGGCGACCAGCGTGGTGTGGTCCTTCGAATTCACGGCGTTCTCGATGATGTTCTTCTTGGCATACATCGGCGCGCCGCCGACCATCGGATTGGCGGCATAGGCAACGGCGCCGAGCGAGGCAAGGCCGAGTGTGGAAGCGAGCAAAAGGGTGGCGATTTTGCGCATGATGTCAGTCTCCTCGGGTTGTTTTTCCCGTCTTTGGGAACGCGAGGAGATACGCGGCAGCGAAAATTAAGTTTCACGAACGTCGCGAGATTTTTTCTTCACTCGCTTTATTTCACCCGCGCGCCATTTGGCGACGGCAAACTTCTCATCCCCGCCAAAGGCAGCAGATAGACTTGAATATGCTTCGGGCGAAAGGTTGTCAGATGCCCTTCAGGTCACCCGCGGCGACAACGGGGCCGGTCGGCTGGCCGGTCGGCGAACCGCCGGCGGGCTCGAGGCTGACGGCGAGCACGGCGCCTTGCGCCAGCTTCTGCTGAACGGCCGGCGTAACCGCCATGCGCGCGGTCTGGCCGGCCGGGATGACGCCCATCGAGACCGGCGCGTTCTTGCCTTCGATCATCCATAGCTCGAAATCCTTGCCGGCGCCGCGATCGCCGGAGACCAGCGACAAGCCAACCTCGTGGCGGGTTGCGTCATAGACGGCAAGGTATTTGACGTTGCTGTTGTCGGCGGCAAGCGAGGCGACCAGCCTGGTCTCTGGCTGCGGGACCGGCGGATTGACATAAGGCAGGGCGACATAGACGGCCAGGGCGGCAATGGCCGCGGCGGCGAGGCCACGCCAGAAGATAAGGCTCGCCCACAGGCCGCTGCCGGGCGCCGTGGATGTAGACGCGGACGATGTAAACAGGCGACGGTCGATCGCCACCTTCACGGAAGCGGGCGGCTCGACCGCGGCATAAGCTGCAGCCATCGGCGCGAAGTGAACCTCCCAGGCATCGACAAGGCGGGCGAATGCCGTTTCGGTGTCGATGCGACGAGAGGTGATCTGGCGTTCGTCGGCTGCCAGAACGCCGAGAACGTATTCGGCGGCGAGCAGGTCGTCGCCTCCACGTTCCGGTCCGTTGTCTTCCGCCAGCGTCATCTTTCCAGGCATTCTCTAAGTTTGAGCAGGCTTCGCCGCAGCCAAGTCCGCATCGTGTTCAGCGGAACCTTGAAGCGCTCCGCCAGCTCGGCATAGCTTTCGCCGCTCAAATAGGCGCCCCGGACGGCCGCCGCCCGGTCTTCTTCCAGTTCGTCGAGGCAATGGTAGATGCGTTCGGTCTCGCCGCCCGCCACAGCCATGGCCTCGGGTCCTGGCGTCGGGTCGGCGACGTCGAAGGCTGCATCGATGTTGGCAGAAGGACTGCGCCGCGCCCTGATGCGATCGATCGCATGGTTGCGCGCAATGGCCACCAGCCAGGAAATCGGGCTCAGATCGGAAACCGCGAAACGATCCGCCTTCGTCCAGATTTTGACGAAGACCTCCTGAAGCGCTTCTTCCGCATCTCCCCTGTCTCTCAAGACACGAAGGCAGACGCCGAAAAGTTTCGCGCTGGTCTGCCTGTAGAGCAGATCGAACGCAGCCCGGTCCTTCATCGAAGTCCGGACGATCAGCTTGCTGATGTCCTGCGGCGCCATAGCGGCAAATTAGAAGATTGCGATTTATTTGCAACGGGTGCCGGAAGCGTTGTTCACCAGAGGTTGCTACTAATCCAACGCACCTCGCCCCCCGGCCGTTGCCAAGCAAATCGGGCACCGCTAGCCTCGCCAAAAATCGAGGATGCGGATGTCAAATTGCATCTCACCCGGCTGCTCAAGATCAAGGCGCTGTTCGGCCAGCTGATGAGCAAGAGCCTGTGGTTCACCCACTGGCCGGCGATCCGGAATGTCAGCGGGCAGCCGTCGATCGCGCTGCCGGTGCATGTCACGGCGGACGGCCTGCCGCTCGGCATCCAGGCCGTGGGGCGCCCCGGCGACGAGGAGACGCTTTTGTCCTTCGCCGCGCAGATGGAGAAGCTTTCGGGATGGCTGAAGCGGCGCGCGCCACTCAAGGTCCCCGGTGGTTCTGCGCAGGAATTTTGAAAGTTGCCGCTTGTCGGCGAGTAAGGTTTTCATCATCCTTTCCGTGAAATCAGCGCAAACGCTGGCGATTGGCTGAAGCCTCTCGACCTCGTCATCCCAGGGCGGAGCAGCGGCGTCGCGGAGACCCCGGGATCCATTCCGTGACCCTGATCAAACAGTGCAGCGGAGCAGAATTCTGCACCGCAGCAGCGCTCATGCGTCACGGAATGGATCCTCGGGTCTGCGCGCGTCGCTACGCTCCTTGCTCCGCCCGTGGATGACGAGGCCGGGCTGTTTCAGCGAGTCTCCATGGCATGCCACCTGCCAAGGCAAACATAGCCGGCCGGTCAAAATCCCTGTGCTGGGAACTAGCAGATTTCGTCATTGTGACCGCAAAGCCGTTTGCGACGCGCAGCAATACCCGCTAAGACCCCGCCGTCCTTTCCAGCAAGCCAGGATCACATCGATGATGGACATCGCCGCCACCGCCGAAATGCAGGCCGCGCTGCTCTCGCGCGCGCTGCCTTATATGCAACGCTACGAGAACAAGACGGTGGTGGTGAAATATGGCGGCCACGCCATGGGCGATACCGAGCTTGGCAAGGCCTTTGCCCGCGACATCGCGCTGTTGAAGCAATCCGGCGTCAACCCGATCGTCGTGCATGGCGGCGGGCCGCAGATCGGCGCGATGCTCACCAAGATGGGCATCGAATCCAAGTTCGAGGGCGGCTTGCGCGTCACCGACCAGAAGACGGTCGAGATCGTCGAGATGGTGCTGGCCGGCTCGATCAACAAGGAGATCGTGGCGCTGATCAACGCCGAGGGCGAATGGGCGATCGGGCTCTGCGGCAAGGACGGCAACATGGTGTTCGCCGAAAAGGCGCGCAAGACCATGATCGACCCCGACTCCAACATCGAGCGCGTGCTGGATCTGGGCTTTGTCGGCGAGCCGGTCGAGGTCGACCGCACGCTGCTCGACCTTCTGGCGCGTTCCGAAATGATCCCGGTGCTGGCGCCGGTCGCGCCCGGCCGCGACGGCCACACCTACAACATCAATGCCGACACGTTCGCCGGAGCCATCGCCGGCGCCTGCCGCGCCTCGCGCCTGCTGTTCCTCACCGACGTGCCAGGCGTGCTCGACAAGAACAAGAAGCTGATCGACGAATTGACGGTGGCCCAGGCCAGGGCGCTGATCAAGGACGGCACGGTGTCGGGCGGCATGATCCCGAAGGTCGAGACCTGCATCGAGGCGATCGAGCGCGGCGTCGAAGGCGTCGTCATCCTCAACGGCAAGACGCCGCATTCGGTACTGCTCGAGCTGTTCACCGAGCACGGCGCGGGCACGCTGATCGTTCCTTAGCAAGGCATAATCAGCCGGCTAATCTTCTTTCGTTCGACTCACGTGTGTCTTCGATGAAAGGCGTGGCCGGCTTTCGCGCGGGGCGCTGAAAGATCATCGATTCCTCTTCGGCGTCCTGCGGCGCGCCCCAGAATTCTGCAAGCGTCGGCCCGTCCGTCACACGGCGGTCTCGGGCCAGAAAACCCCAGACCTCGCGGAACCAGACGCGGCGGCCCATCCTGGTGTACCAGCGCATCGAATGCCGCTGCTCGGGATCGGGGTGGAACAGGATGCGCGCCAGCGCCTTCGGGCGCGACTGTACGGCGGCTTCGATCAGCTTGACGGCGAAGAACAGCATCCACGGCTTCAGTCGTGTCATGTGCAGAACCTGGTGCTTGTAGTCCCAGAGGCGGACATCTTTCTGGATCACCTTGCGATCGCTGGCGATGCGGAAGAACGGCGTCCAGCGATGCGGCGTGACATAGAGCGCCTGGATCTGGTCGGGATCATAGGCGATGAGCTGGCGGAAGCCGCGCCAGAGGTCGCGAAACCCTTCGTCCTCGAAGCCGGCGACCCAGGTCGCCATCGACAGGATGCCGTTTTGCCTGAGCAGCCGGATCGCCTCGCGGTCGGACCTGGTGCTGCCGCCCTTGCGGATCAGCGACAGCGTCTCCTCGTCGGTATTCTCCATGCCAAGCAGCCAGCGGATGACACCGGCCTTGCGGTAGAGATGCAGGCTATCGGCGTCGCGTACGATGTCGTCGGCGCGCGTCGAGCCGACGATCAGCACCGGCACGCCCTCCGCGATCATGGCGCCGAGAAAGGCACGCCAGGCCTTCTTCGAGGAAGTCGGGTTCTCGTCCGCCAGGTTGATCAGCTCGACGCCGTGCACGCGATGCAGCCAGGCGATCTCCCGGGCGAATTTGACAGGGTCGCGGTGGCGCCAGCGCGTCCAGAAACCGCGCTGGCCGCAATAGTTGCACAGATGCGGGCAGCCGCGCGAGAATTGCATGACCACCGCCCGCTTGCCGCCCCAGTAGCTGTAGCGGCGATGATCGATCAGTTCCCAGCCGACGCGATAGGCATCGAGATCGGCAATGGTCATTGCCGCCTGCGTCGCGACGGGGCGGCCGAAATCGTCGCGATAGGCGATGCCGGCAACGCTTGCCACCGGCTGGCGCATCTCGACCGCCTCGACCAAGGCGGTCGCGGTCGCCTCGCCCTCGCCGCGCACGATGAAGTCGAAGACATCCGTCGCGGCGAGGATGTCGCGCCAATGATAGGTCGGGAAGACGCCGCCATAGATGACGATGACGCCTGGCGCGCGGGCCTTGATCATTTCGGCGATGCGCAAGGCGGTCGGATGTGCCGAGGTCGAGCCGGAATGGCCGATCAGGACGAAGTCGGGATCGCCGCGCAGAGCCTGGTCGACAAGCGTTGGAAGCGGCAACGGCCCGAACTCGGCATCGACAAGGCGCACCTGATGGCCGGAATCGATGAGCGGGCCGCCGATCGCCAGAAGGCCGAGCGGCGGCAGGTGATCGTCGGGCACGCGGCTGCCGATGGCCGTGTGCGGCGGATTGATCAGCACGATGTTCAAGGCGGACCTCCATGTTGGTCCGCTTGTGCTAGTTGCCGATGTCGAAGCCGCCTTGACGCGGTTCAGCAGTTTCCAAGCAGCTTTTCCGGAGAAATCTGCGCTCTTTGCTCGGACGCAATTCCGGACGGAAGCTACGGCGAAGTCGCCGAGCCCCACCGCGTCAGACTTTTCCTGGAATTGACTTTTTTGCTCAGACGCAATTCCGGACGGAAAACCGCGTCACACTTTTCCTGGAATTGCGTCAGCGCCGCAGATGGCTGAGCGGCACGTGGCCGGGTCCCTTGATGTTTTGCAGCACGAGTTGGGTGTGGACGTCGCGCACGCCGGGCAGGCGCATCAGCCGGTGCATGACGAAGGCGTTGAGGTCGTCGACCGACGGCACCATGACATGCAGCAGGAAATCGTGGTCGCCGGTCATCGTCCAGCAGGACGAGACCTCGTCCATGCGCTGCACGGCGGCGATGAAGCTTTCGGGCGAGCCGTCGCTATGGCTTACCAGCCGCACCTGGATGAACACCTCGACCGTCAGGCCGACGGCGCGACGGCTGAGCACCGCGGCAAAGCCCTTGATGATGCCGGTTTCCTGCAACGCCTCGAAGCGGCGCGCGCAAGGCGTTGTCGACAGGCCGATCTCCTGCGCCAGCTCCGAGACGGGCTTGCGCCCGTCGCGCTGCAGGATGTCGAGCATTCTTATCTCGAACTCGTCCAACTGAGGCATTTTCACTCCTCGATCTGCAGTTTCGAGCGAAACTTAGCTCAAAACCGGCGGCCAAGCTACAAACAAGGCTGATTTGCCTCGCCCGCCGCGGTTACGATGACCGCACGATCCCCGATCACGATCTTGAGGAGGAAGAAATGACGATCAGCGTTGCCGACTACGCCGCCGAATGCGCGGCGCAGGGCCTTCGCGGCGACTATTCGGTATGCCGCACCGATTTCACCGTGGCGCAAGACTACCACTATTCAGCCGAGGAGCAGGCGGTGTGGCGCACGCTGTGCGACCGCCAGACGAAGCTGACGCAGAGGCTCGCGCACCGTTCCTATCTCGACGGCGTCGCCGCGCTCGGGCTGCTCGACAGGATTCCGGATTTCGACGAAGTGAGCGAGAAGCTCAACAAGCTGACCGGCTGGGAGATCGTCGCCGTGCCGGGCCTGATCCCGGCCGGCCCCTTCTTCGACCATCTCGCCAACCGCCGCTTCCCGGTGACCAATTGGCTGCGGACGAAGCAAGAGCTCGACTACATCGTCGAGCCGGACATGTTCCACGACTTCTTTGGCCATGTGCCGATCCTGACCCAGCCGGTGTTCGCCGATTTCATGCAGATGTATGGCGAGAAGGCCGAGGACGCGATTGCGCTGGGCGGCGACGAGATGATCACCCGGCTCTACTGGTACAGCGCCGAGTACGGGCTCATCCAGGAGGCCGGCCAGCCGCTGAAGGCCTTCGGCGCCGGGCTGATGTCGTCCTTCACCGAGCTGCAATTCGCGGTCGAGAGCAAGGATGCCCACCATGTGCCGTTCGACCTCGAGACGGTGATGCGTACCGGTTATGAGATCGACAAGTTCCAGCGCGCCTATTTCGTGCTGCCGTCCTTCGACGTGCTGCGCGATGCTTTCGGCAGCGCCGACCTTGCCGGCATCGTGGCGCGGTTCAAGGGCCAGCCGGCGCTCGACCCGGCGACGGTCTGAGGTCGGTTTTCGCCCAACCGACGTTCAGGGCGGTTCAGCTGCCACAAGGCGGCTGGGCCGCTTTGACCTTTTTCAAGGATCCTGCCGGCGGCGCCGGCCGCAGCGGCCGTTCTGGCGCGCATCGCCACCTTCGGGCTGCTCGCGATTCACCCAAACGCGCGCCTAAAGCGCGTCCCGCTGAACCGGATTCAGGCGACGCGCTTTTTAAGTCTTTGTTTTGATGCATGTCGTTGTCCCAGAACCGCTGCACACTTCTGGGCGACATGCATTAGGTGGCGCCGGTTTGCCATTCCAGGCGCCGGGGCCGTCTGCTTCTCGAGAGTTTCAGACGGCGATCACCTTGCCGAGATGCTCGCCCAGCCGGCAGGCGAGCGCGGTGATGGTCGTCGTTGGGTTGCACTGGCCCGAGGTGCAGAACACCGAGGAGCCGCCGACATAGAGATTGTCCATGCCGTGCACCTTGCAGTTGGCGTCGACGACGCTGTTCAAGACATCGGTGCCCATGCGGGTGCCGCCCATATGGTGGTGGCCGGCGGTTTCCTCACTGGTCGGATAGTCGCCGCCATTGCCGATCCAGTCGTCGATGCGGACGCGGCCGAGATTCTTCTGCGCCATGGTCGTGCCGAAAAGCCTCAGGCCCTCGAGCAAGGTCCGCCGTTCAAGCGGCGACTTCTTCCAGTGCAGTTCGATGCGCGGCACGCCGGCGTGGTCGACATCGGCCTTCGACAGCTCGATCTGGTTCGAGGCAAGCGGCGCCTGCTCCCAGGCGACGTAAAGCTGGGCCGCGCAATGCAGCCTCTGGTCCAGCTGGGAGGACATCCATTCCGCCATATTGGGTGCGGTGCAGGCGAGGTCTGCGATCAGCCGCTTGACATTGGGATAGGGCGACTCGATCACGCGGATGCCGAAATTCAGGATCTGCAGCCGCTCCATGGCCGCCAGCGTAGGCGAGAAGAAGGCCTCGTTCGACGTGTCGACCTCGAACTCTGAGTAATTGGCGAGGATGGCGTTGCCGCCCTCGAAGGTCGGATGCTCCATCCAGTAGCGGCCGAGCGCCGCCGCGTTGGGCACCACGCCGCCATTCGACCGCTGGTTCGACCATAGCAGCAACCGCGAGTTCTCAAGCCCGCCGGTGCAGGTGACGAAATAGTCCGCCTTGAAGGTACCGGCGTCCTGCCCGTTCGACCAGAGTTTCGCGCCGGTGACGCGCTTGCCGTCGCCGGCGAGCTCGGTTGCGTAGGTGTTGAGCACGACGGCGATGTTCTTGCTCTTGTCGAGCTCGTCGGCGAACTTCTCGCCGAAGCGCACGGCGGGGCTCTTGATCAATTGCACCCAGCGGATGTCGTCCGAAACCGGCACATCGGGACGGAAATCGGGAAGTTCGAGGATATCGTGGACTTCGCCAAGATAAGGCTCGATGTCGGCACGGCTGATCGGCCAGCCGGTGTCCGGAGCCCAGGCCTTGGGCTCGAAATCCTGTTTGTCGAGCACGCGGCACCAGCCGGCCCAGTGGTTGGACGAGCCGCCCATGAAGCGCAGCCTCGTGATGTCGAGGTCGAAATAATAATCGCCGACCGTGGCGCCGCGGTAGAAATCCTGCGACTCGTCGCTGAACTCGCGCGAGCCCGCCTCCAGAACGACGACCGGGATGCCGGCGGCGCCGAGCTTCCTGGCGATCGTCGTGCCGGCCGGACCGGAACCGAGAATACAGGCCTTGGGTTTGAAGCCGGCCTGCTTGTAGGCCTCGTAGCTGTCGAAGATCATGCGAGATCGCTCCGCCGCAGGATCCAGCCATTCGCCTCTATGATCTCGTCGGCATCGACGGCGGCTGGCTGGTTGCGGAACAGCGACAAGGCGGGCAGCGCGATCAGGGCTTGCACGATCGCGCGGCGCGACATTTTTCTTATGAAATTGCTCATGACACGTCTCTCGATAGGGGCCTCGATCCACGCATGCCGTTCCTGAACGGCACACATGCCGTCGAGGAGGCCAATTCCGTGCCAGACCTAGGTGAAAACGGCGTTACACCAGGAAGTTTAGCGCGGTTGAATAGGGCCATGGTTAGGGCATTCCTAACACCTGCGGCGAAGCTTCATGCCGCTTCCGGAAGTTCGCGGTCGAGGATCGAAAGATTGCGGCCGCGATTCTTCGCCTCGTAAAGCCTGCGATCGGCGGCGCGCTCCAAATCGGAAACGGTTGCGCTCTCGCCGCAGCTTATGCCGCCGATCGAGACGGTGAGCGGCACGGTGCGCTCATCGACGGGGCGGAAACGGATCAGCTCGACCTCGCGGCGGATGCGTTCGGCGATATGCTTGGCCTCCGGCTCGCTGGCGCCAATCAGGAAGGCCGCGAATTCCTCGCCGCCGATGCGGCCAAGCACGTCACCGCTGCGAATGCCGCGCTCGATGGCGCCGGCGATCAGAAGCAGCGCTTCGTCTCCCGTCAAATGACCATAGCTGTCATTGATCCTCTTGAAGTGATCGGCGTCGATGATGAGCAGCGCGCCGCGATCGCTCTTGCGCCGCGAACCGTCGAGCGCGGCAAAGAAGGTCTCGCGGTTGAGCATGCCGGTCATGTCGTCGCGGCTTGCCTTTTCCGAGAGGCGCCGGTGAGCGGCGGTGAGTTGTGCGTGGGCGCGGGCAAGCTCGCGATGCGCATTCTGCAGCCGGTCGCTCTGCCAGAAGCTGCCGGCGCTGGCGGCCCAGGCAAGCACGAGCGGGCAAACCGTAGACGCCAGCCACACTGTGCGGCTCATCGAAAAGCCCATTGCCGGAACTACAATCAGCGTCAACAACAGCGAGACGGCGACCGAAGCGAACGCTACGGCCGCGGCCCTCAGAAATATGCGACTCATCACTTGCTCCCAACGGAGAGCTTCTGTGCCAGCAAGCGTTAAAGGCGACCTTTCCAGGACTTTTAAAATTTGAAGTGAGATGGCATTTTCACAATTCGTGACGCGTATAAGTTGTGGATAAATTCAGCGTCGGCATGCCATAAGAAACCTATGACAACGACACCCGATCCCGCCCGCTTTGCCCATGTCACGGACTGGGTGTTCGACCTCGACAACACGCTCTATCCGCATCACTCGAATCTGTTCGCGCAGATCGACGTGAAGATGACCGCCTATGTCGGCGAGTTGCTGACGCTTTCGCGCGACGAGGCGCGCAAGCTGCAGAAGGAGCTCTACCTGGAATACGGCACGACGCTGAACGGGCTGATGAAGCGGCACGGCATCGACCCCGACGATTTTCTCGAGAAGGTGCACGACATCGACTATTCGAGGCTGGTGCCGGATCCTGTGCTGGGCGCGGCGATCCGCCAACTTCCCGGGCGCAAATTCATCTTCACCAATGGCGACCGCAGGCACGCCGAGCGCACCGCGCGCCAGCTTGGCATATTGGAGCATTTCGACGCCATCTTCGACATCGTCGCGGCGGGGCTCAATCCCAAGCCGGAGCGCCAGACTTATGAGCGCTTTGCCGAATTGCACTCCGTGACCGGACACAATGCGGTGATGTTCGAGGATCTGGCGCGCAATCTGGCCGTGCCGAAAGCGCTCGGCATGACGACGGTGCTGGTGGTGCCGCGCAATTTCGAACCGACCTTTTCGGAGATCTGGGAACGCGATCCGGCAAACGAGGACGACGTCGATTTCGTCACCGACGATCTCGGCGGCTTCCTGACGGCGATCGTCGACGTCGTGGCCTGAGCTCTGTTTGCGTTGGCAGGCGGCATGCGTTCGAGATCGGCCGAAACGGCCCGGCCTCGTCATCCACGGGCGGAGCAAGGAGCGTAGCGACGCGCGCAGACCCGAGGATCCATTCCGTGACTTCGGCCGTAGGGTGCAGCGGAGCAGAATTCTGCACCGTTAGGCAGGTGGCATGCCTTGGAGATTGGCCGAAACGCCCACCCCGTCGTCATGCTAGGGCGGAGCGGGAAGCGAAGCGTATCGCGTAGACCCTAGAATCCTGTGTGTTGGTTCTGGTGTATGGTTGAAGTGGGAAGGAGACCGAGTGGATCCTGGTCGTCCTTTTGGGCAGGCCGTGGCATGGCCCGGTCCCTTCCCACCGGTGAACCATCAACCTGAACAGTTGCACGGGGCTGTTCCAAGCAGACCCCGCACCACAGGAAGAGGCGTGGACATGATAGCCCAGAACTATGTCGGCTGCGACATCTCCAAGCAGTGGCTCGACTTTTTTGATGAGACAAGCGGCCGTCTTCGGCGCATCGACAACCAGGCCGATGCGATTGCTGCCTATGTGGCGGACCTTGACCCCGATCAAGACTTCGTCGTCATGGAGGCGACGGGCGTCCATGACCGGCTGCTGCGTCACGCACTGGCCAAGGCCGGCGTGCCGTTCTCGCGGCACAACCCGGCCCATACTCACCACTATGCGAAGTCGACGAGACGACGCGCCAAGACCGATCCTCTCGACGCCAGGATGCTGAGCGACTATGGCCGTCGCTATCAGCCTGAAGCCGAGCCGGCGCCGAGCGAAGAAGTCGAGCGGCTTCAATCGCTTGCCGGCCATCGCGATCACCTGGTCAATATGCGGGCAACGGCGAAGAAGCACCTCGCCGAGGCCTTCGATGAGATCGTCATTGCCGATCTGGAAGAAACGATCGCCTACTTCGACACGCGCATCAAGGCGCTCGAGAGCCTGATTGCTGAAGTCATTCGTCAAAACCAGGACACCGCTCGCGACCACGCGCTGATGGTCTCCGTGCCCGGTGTCTCCAAGGTTGGCGCGCTCTCGCTGCTGGCGCTCCTTCCCGAGCTCGGCCAGCGCTCACCCAAGGCGATCGCGGCGCTCGCCGGCCTTGCCCCATTCGACAACAAAAGCGGCAAGCTCAACCGCAGAAGCCAGATCCAGGGCGGACGATCGCGCGTGCGCCGCGCCCTTTACATGGCGGCCCTCACTGCCATTCGAACCTGTGACCGCTTCAAGGTTTTCTACACAGCGCTTGCTGCCCGCTCAGGCTCCAAGAAGCTCGCCATCATCGCCGTCGCAAGGAAGCTCCTAGTCGTCCTCAATGCCATCATTCGCGACAAAACTGCATTCGCGTGAACACAGTTGCCATGCCGTGGCCTTGATCGAAGGCGCTGCGGAGCAGAATTCTGCACCGCCGCAACGCTTCGAAGTCACGGAATGGATTCTATGGTCTGCGCGCGTCGCCTCGCTCCTTGCTCCGCCATAGAACGACGACGTTGGGGCGGCTTCAACCAATCTCCGGCGTTTGCGCTGATTTCACGGAAATGAACGGAAAATCTTGCACCAAGACAAACGGCAACCTTTCAAAATCCCTATATCGAGGACCTAATCGAAATCCGGAATCGTGCCTGGCGGCAGTCCCAGCCGGCCATTCAGGTCCTTCAGAAACCGGCACCAGGCCGGAGTACCTCCGGCTCCCTTGCCGTTGCCGTTGCCATCGGACGAATAGCCGTTGCCGTAGCCGTTGCCGCAATTGGCGTTGCCGTTGAAGTTGCCGCCATTGAAGTTGCCGCTGAAGCTCCCGGCATTGCCGTTGCCATTGAAATTGCCGCGATTGCCATTGCCGTTGAAATTGCCTGAATTGCCGTTGCCGTTGAAATTTCCGGTGTTGCCAAGGCCGTTGGCGACACCGGCGCCGATTGGAAGGTCGGCAATCCTGACCAGGGTCGAGGCGTCGGCAACGATGATCGCGGCAAGCAGGGTGCCAACCGCGAGGCCGTTTCCATCAAGCAGCCTCGCCGCCTCCTGGCGCTTGCGAGGCCGAGCCGGCCCGGATGATTTCAGGCCGGTCATCAGCGGTTTCCCCGGCCGTTGAAGTTGCCGTTGAAGGCGCCGACATTGCCGTTGCCGTTGAACGACCCGCCGTTGAAGTTGCCGTTGCCGGCACCGATGTTGCCGTTGCCGTCATATTCGCCGGTGTTGCCGTTGCCGTTGAAGGCGCCGATATTGCCGTTGCCGCTCGTCGTCGAGGTGTTGTTGTTCCCGTTGAAAGCGCCGACATTGCCGGTACCGCTGTTGAAGGCGCCGACATTGCCGGTGCCGCTGTTCTTGTAGCCGGCATTGCCGCCGAGGCTGCCAAGCGGGTTCATGTCCCTGACGTTCGAACCGATAGATTGGCCGTATTTGCCGACCGCCGCCTGGACAGCCGACATGCCGAAGGCCTGGCTGCCCGTCGTGGTGCCAGCCTTCGCCGCGGTTGCAATCAACAACCCCAGGCATAGCGCAGGCCCCAGGCATAGCGCCGGTATGACGTACCGTTTCATCTGCGAGCTCCTTCCATGGCTTTGCTTCGAAATTGGCACTTGCTTCGAAAAAGACCGGGTTTCGAAAAGGACTGGGACCGCCGGCGACATGTCGCGATAGCCTTGCGCGGGGGACGGGCGCGTGGCTCGGCGGTCCCAGAGACGTCAGCGTCTCCAAGTTGAAGCTTGGCGACGCTAGCGGTTTGGACGGCGCTACTGGTTCGCGTTGCCGTTTCCGTTGCCGTTGCCGGCACCCCAGTTGCCGTTGCCGTTGGCATTGCCGTTCCCGAGGCCGAAGTTCCCGTTGCCGTTCACGTTGCCGTTGGCGAGGCCGAAGTTGCCGTTGCCGTTGCCATTGCCGTTGGCGATGCCGGCATTGAGGTTGCCGTTGTAGTTGCCGTTGAAGGCGCCCATGTTGGCATTGCCGTTTCCGTTGCCGTTCCCGAATCCGAAATTGCCATTGCCGTTGAAGTTGCCGTTGAAGGCGCCGGTATTGGCATTGCCGTTGCCGTTGCCGTTGCCGACGCCGACATTGCCATTGCCGTTGCCATTGCCGCTACCGATCGAAAGTGCGGATGCCGAACCAGTCAGGGCCGACAGGACGGCCGCGGCCAGGATGATCTTTCTCATGACGTTCTCCTTGTTTGCGTTGAGCTTCCCGGCAGTTCAAGATGACCGGGAGGACGCTTGAAGGATGCACGCAGAAATAGTGGCGATACATTCGGGCTGATCGGCAGGCACCGTCGGTTTTTCTGCTGATCTCCGTGTCAGGAAAAGTTGAAGCAATCGGGAAAAAACTGACAGGCATAAAGGCATATGCCGGGTGTATATTGCGCGAGGGAAGAACCCCTAATGCCTTTTCTCGCAGGCCCGTACTTTGCGGCATCGACGAGAAGGGACGTCGATGGAGGGTGGCATCGACACCGGCAAGGACGATAGCTCGAAAGTTCGGCGCCTGAGCCTGGCGCGGCATCTGGTTGCCGTGCAGGAAGAGCAGCGCCTGCGCCTGTCGCGCGAGCTGCATGACGACCTGGGCCAGATGCTGGCCAGCGTCGCGCTCGAATTGCACATCGTTCGCGCCGGCTCGCTTGAGATGGACAGTCGCCTCGCACGCGCCGCGATGCTTGTCGACCAACTGAACGCAAGGGTGCATGACGCCGCCTGGGGCTTGCGGCCCGCGGATATCGAACGCCATGGCCTGCGGGCTTCGGTCGAGGATCTGGCCGCCGTGCTTTGCGGCCAGCTCGGCATAACGTGCGAAATGGACCTCGAAGCCCTTTCGAACCCGTTGCCCGCCGAGATCGCGCTCACGCTTTACCGGATCGCACAGGAGGCACTCACCAATATCGGCAAGCATGCCGCGCCGAGCCGCATAAGCGTGACGGCGCACATCCAGGACGATCGGATGCGCCTGGCAATAGAGGATGACGGCAGCGGCTTTGACGGCAGCGCCGAGCCTGGCCCGGGCCGTTTGGGACTTGCGGGAATGAAAGAACGCCTTGCGCTGGTGGGTGGCAAATTGTCGGTTGAAACCGCCCGTGGCAAGGGAACCACGCTTTACGCCGACGTGCCCCTCGCCGGCTGATCGACGGTTTCGTACCAAGCAATATGATCAAGTCGGAAATGGCATCCTCCACGTCGGGTGGGGTTACGTGAAGCGCTGCACATCCCGGACTTTAGTCCCGGCTTACAGTCCGGCCGCATGGGTTAGGCGGGGGATAGCTTACCCGCTACGGCCGCCTCGCGGCTTGCCGAAACAGACGGGCGTCCCGCATAAGGCGGGGCAGTTGCCTAGACCATCAAGGACAAGAGGGGCCCTTCCAGGGTGAAGGGCTCCTTCATCGACTGATGGAGGTTAAAGGTGTGCTGCAAGCGGATATTTGTGGTCGATGACCACCCGATCATCCTGTCCGGGGTCGGGGCGATGATCAACAGCCAGGAGGACCTGACGATCGTCGGATTGGCCGGGAATGCCGATGATGCCCTCGAAGGGATCGGCAAGACGCTGCCCGATGTCGCCGTGGTCGACATATCGCTTCCCGGCGTCAACGGGGTCACGCTGATCGAGCGGCTCGGCGAGCGCTTTCCGGAGGTCAGCTGCATAGCGCTGACGGCGCATGAGGACCCCGGCTGCCTTCGCCAGGTGCTTGCGGCCGGCGGGCGCGGTTTCGTGGTCAAGCGGTCGACCGCAACGGATCTGCTGCAGGCCATCCGATGCGTGCTGGCCGGCGACAACTATGTCGATCCGGCGCTTGCGGCGCGCATACTGAGCCCACGCAGCGCCGCGCAGGGCGATCCAGGCAATCTCAGCGAAAGGGAGCGGTCGGTCATCCAACTGGTGGCGCTCGGCTACAGCAACAAGGAAATCTCGTCCCGGCTCAACCTCAGCATAAAGACGATCGAAACCTATCGCACCAGGGCGACCGAGAAGCTCGAGCTCCGCTCGCGGGCGGCCATCGTGCGTTTCGCGCACTCGAATGGCTGGCTGGTCGAGCTGCCGGTTTAGGCACACCGGGACCGGGCAAGTTTGTTTCCCGCGCCTTTCAGAGCTTGTAGAAGCGGCGGATAATGTCCCAGGCTTCTTCGGCGGTGTCGACGAAATCGATGATGTCCTGATCGCCGGGCGAGATCGTGCCCTGCTCGGCGAGGAAATCGAGATCGATCGCCCTTTGCCAGAACGCCTTGCCGAACAGGATCACCGGCACACGCTCCATGCGCCCCGTCTGGATGAGCGTCAGCGTCTCGAAGAACTCGTCCATCGTGCCGAAGCCGCCCGGAAACACCGCGACCGCCTTGGCGCGCATGACGAAATGCATCTTGCGGATGGCGAAATAGTGAAAGTTGAAGCAGAGCTCCGGCGTGACATAGGCGTTGGGCGCCTGCTCGTGCGGCAACACGATGTTCAAGCCGATCGACGGTGCGCCGACGTCGTCGGCGCCGCGGTTGCCTGCCTCCATGACGCCGGGTCCGCCGCCGGTGACGACGACGTACTCACGATAGTAGGACGTAGCCGACTGCCGCGAGCACAGACGGGCGAATTTGCGCGCTTCCTCGTAATATTTGCTGTTCGCCTCGAGGTTCTTCTTCTGCGTCTCGTTCTTGGCCGCCCAGGCCTCGCCGCCGGGTTCCGGCAGGCGGGCGCCGCCGAACAGGATCACGGTCGAGTGAATGCCGCGTTCGGCCAGGATCATTTCCGGCTTCAAGAGTTCGAGCTGCAGCCGCACGGCGCGTAACTCGCGCCGCGTCATGAAGTCGGGATCGTTCCAGGCCAGCCGGTAGGTTTCGGCGCGTGTCTGCGGGGTATCCGGCACGCTTTTCGAGCGCTCCAGGTCCTCGTCCGAATGCGGCAGCGGCGTCCATCCCGCCTTTTCCATGGGAGTCATCGAATCCACCCGTCCAATTCCCTTACTTGCGCCGTCCCGTGACGCAGGCGCGATTGACCCCCATTGAGCCTTAACATAGGGTCCGCGCGACTTTTAAACAGGTTAAGGCGCAGCCCCTTAACAGCTTGGTAATGGAGCGAAATCATGTCGAAGCCCGATCTGGCGAGCCTCGAAAGCACCATCGAAAAGGCCTTCGAGGAGCGGGACACGATTTCGACCGCGACGCGCGGCGAGGCGCGCGAGGCCATCCAGTCGGCGCTCGACCTGCTCGATCGTGGTGTCGCCCGCGTCGCCGAACGGCAAGACGACGGCAAGTGGCACGTCAACCAGTGGCTGAAGAAGGCGGTGCTGCTCTCCTTCCGGCTGAACCCGATGGAGATCATCAAGGGCGGTCCCGGCCAGGCCGTGTGGTGGGACAAGGTGCCGTCGAAGTTCGACGGCTGGAGCGCCGTCGACTTCGAGAAGGCCGGTTTCCGTGCCGTCCCGTCCTCGATCGTGCGCCGCTCGGCCTATGTCGCGCCGGGCGCGGTGCTGATGCCGTCCTTCGTCAATGTCGGCGCCTATGTCGATACCGGCACCATGGTCGACACCTGGGCCTCGGTCGGCTCCTGCGCCCAGATCGGCAAGAACGTGCATCTTTCGGGGGGTGTCGGCATCGGCGGCGTGCTGGAGCCGATGCAGGCAGGCCCGACCATCATCGAGGATAATTGCTTCATCGGCGCACGCTCGGAAGTGGTCGAAGGCTGCATCGTGCGCGAAGGCTCGGTGCTTGGCATGGGCGTCTTCATCGGACAGTCGACCAAGATCGTCGACCGCGCCACGGGCGAGGTCTTCTATGGCGAAGTGCCGGCGAATTCCGTCGTCGTCGCCGGCTCGATGCCGGGCAAGGCCCTTCCGAACAACGAGCCGGGCCCGGGCCTCTACTGCGCCGTCATCGTCAAGCGCGTCGACGCCAAGACCCGCTCCAAGACCTCGATCAACGAATTGCTGCGCGATTGATCCTCCACAGCGGAGCGGACGCCATTGTCTGAAAGATCGCAATTCCTCTGGCTGTTCTTCAGCCTTTCGGGGCGGCTGAGCCCGGTCGCGTATGCGCTGGCCGGGATCTTGCTGGTCCTTGTCCAGTTTTTTCCGTTCTACCAGTTCGCGCGGGTGGAGCTCAACTCCGCCGCCAGCCAGAACTGGGCCATGATATGCTGGGGCGTGCTGCTGATCTCGGCCTGGGCCACCTTCGCGGTGACGGCAAAGCGCTTCCATGATTTCGGCAAGCCGACTTATTTTGCGCTGATCTCGCTGGTCATCGGCCCGATCCTGCTCGTCATCCTCGCCTGTTTCCGCAGCGATCCCGGACCGAACCGTTACGGCAGGCGTACCAACGCGCCGGGCGAACCCTGAAACCGCCATGCGCTACCGCACGCTCGATCCGCAATTGATCATCGAGACCGCCGAAAGGCTGGAAGTGCGGGTCGGCGATCGTTTTCCGGAAGCCGGCCTGCGTGGCGTCGCCGCCGAGCTGGTATCGCTGTCGCGGGACCTGGCGAACGCCGCAAAGGAGCTGGAAGCGCCGATCTGGTGGCTGCGCGGCGTCATCGTCGCCGCCTTCATCGCCGGCGTGGCGATGTTCCTGTTCGTCGGCACCATCCTGCCGCTCGACCGCATTTCGGGAGCTGACGATGCCGTGCAGTCGATGCAAGGCATCGAGGCGACGATCAACACCGTTATCCTGGCCGTGCTCGGATTGCTGGCGCTGGTCCGCACCGAGGAGCGCATCAAGCGCAACAAGGTATTCCGCCAGTTGCACGGGCTGCGCTCGCTGATCCATGTCATCGACATGCATCAGCTGACCAAGGACCCGGCGACACTGTCGGCCGATTTCAAGCCGACCTCGCACTCGCCCATCCGCATCACCAACGCGGCCGATCTTGCGCGCTACCTCGACTATTGCTCGGAGATGCTGTCGATCACCGGCAAGATCGCGGCGCTGTTCGCGCAATCGGTCAACGACTATGTCGTCGTCAATGCCGTCAACGACATCGAGAACCTGGCCTCCAACCTGTCGCGCAAGATCTGGCAGAAGATCACGCTGATCGAGGACCGCAGCTAGAGCGCAATTCCGGCCGGAAGGCTACGGCGAAGTCGCCGAGCCTAACCGTTTCACACTTTTCCTGGAATTGCTCTAAACCGCTTCCGGCCCAAGACCGGGCGGACCATGCTTTTCCGCCTCGGCCTGACGCACCAGCGCCGTGACGCGTTGGTTGACCGGCGTCGGGGTGCCGCTTTGCCTGGCCACGCGAATGACGGCGCCCTGCAATTCGTCGATCTCGGTCGGACGCCCGCGTTTCAGATCGTCCCACATCGACGAGCGCGCTTCGGGATCGATCGCCAGCATGCGGCGCGCCAGAAGGCCGAACAGCCAGTCGGGGAGCCGCAGCACCTTCGGCAGCAGCGCCGCCGGCAATCCGGTGATGCGCGCCGGCGTTATGCCCGCCGCCTTCATCGCGGCGAGCGCCTCGTCGATCTGGGCGGCCAGGATGACGCGCCAGCTTCGGTCGGCGAGTTGCACAGCCAGCGGCAGGTCGGAGAGCGCGACCAGCGCGTTGTTGAGGTTCATCAGCAATTTGCTCCACTGCACCGCCTTCATGTCGGCGCGCGCTTCGACGGCAAGTCCGTCGACATTGAGCAGATCGGCAAGGCCGTCGACGCCGCCGTCGATCATCACCTCGCCCTGGCTGGCGCGATGCACGCGGAACGGGACCTCGCCGTCCAGCGACTGGACGACGTTGAACATCACCATGCCGGTCAGCACCTGCCGGCCGGGGAGCCGGGCGCGCAACCTGTCCGCATTGTCGACGCCGTTCTGCAGGCTGACCACCACGGCATCCGAACGCCCGTGGACGGCTATCAGCTTCGCCATCTCCGCGGTTGCGCCGCTCTTCACCGTCACCAGAATGACGGCCGCCTCATGCAGCGCGATCGCCGGATCGTCGGTGGCCGAAATCGCCTGTGCCTCGATGCGGCGGTCGCGGCCATCGAGATCGCTGACGCGCAGTCCACCCTGGCGCATGGCCTCGACGACGCGGCCGCGACCGAGAAAGACCACCTTGCGTCCGGCGAGCGCCAGGCATCCGCCGACATAGCCGCCGATGCTGCCGGCGCCGGCGACCGCGATCGTCCTTGCTTCGCTGGCCATGCATTCGTCCTCGCTTGGCTCGCAACTCGCCATGATGCATGTCGTTCTCCCAGAACCGCTGCACACTTCTGGGCGACAGGCATTTATACGCCATGAAAGCCATATTGTCGGCGGTATGACCGGCGATCATCTGCCACCGTGACACGACAAACGCTTTCGACTATCGCTTTGCCCATGACATTGCCGACCGACCCCGCCGCTAACCTTGCCGCCCTGATCCGCTGTCCTTCCGTGACGCCCGCCGAAGGCGGCGCGCTTGCCGCGCTGGAAGACATGCTGAAGCCGCTCGGCTTCGCCGTCGAGCGTCCAGTCTTCTCGGAAGACGGAACGCCGGACATCGAAAACCTCTATGCGCGGCGCTCGGGCAATGGCCCGCATCTGATGTTTGCCGGCCATACCGACGTGGTGCCGGTGGGCGACGAGGCGGCCTGGACGCATCCGCCCTTCGCCGCCGAGATCGCCAATGGCGAGATGTATGGTCGCGGCGCCGTCGACATGAAGGGCGGCATTGCCTGCTTCATCGCCGCGGTGGCGCGTCACGTCGCGAAGAATGGCGGCCCGCAAGGCTCGGTCTCCCTGCTCATCACCGGCGACGAGGAAGGACCCGCCATCAACGGCACCACCAAGCTGCTCGGCTGGGCGGCGGCCAAGGGCGAGAAGTGGGACGCCTCGATCGTCGGCGAGCCGACCAATCCCGATGCGCTCGGCGACATGATCAAGATCGGCCGGCGCGGCTCACTGTCGGGCAGCGTGATCGTGAACGGACGCCAGGGCCACGCCGCCTACCCGCAGCTTGCCGACAACCCGGTGCGCGGACTCATCAGCCTGGTCGATGCGCTGCTTCATCCCGTGTTCGACAAGGGCACGAAGGATTTCCAGCCGACCAATCTCGAGGTGACGTCGATCGATGTCGGCAATCCGGCGACCAACGTCATCCCGGCCAAGGCGACAGCCACGTTCAACATCCGCTTCAACGACACTTGGGATGCAGAAACTGTCCAGGCCGAGATCCACAACCGGCTCGACCAGGCCGCCGGGCGCAAAAAATACCGGCCGGGCAAGAAGACGCCGGTCGACTATGAGCTTGTCTGGCGCGACCGGCCGAGCCATGTCTTCCTCACCCGCGACGACAAGCTGATCGATACGCTGAGTAGCTCGGTCAGGGCGGTGGTCGGCAAGACGCCGGCGCTCTCGACCTCCGGCGGCACCTCGGACGCCCGCTTCATCAAGGATTATTGCCCGGTGGTCGAATTCGGGCTGGTCGGCAAGACCATGCATATGGTGGACGAACGCGTCGCGCTTGCCGACCTCGATACGCTGACGCAAATCTACGAACGCTTCATCGAAGACTGGTTCGGAAAAGGCCTTTCGTGACCATGCTTTCGGCAGACGAAACCTACGCTTCGCTGGCCGGCGCCTGGCGACTTATGTTCGGCAAGGCCGACGGCCTGCGCCTGCTCGACCTTTCGGCGGACGGTTTCTGGAATTCCTTCTTCGCCATCATCGTGGCGGCGCCGGCGCTGATCGTCGGCTGGGTCGGGATCGCCAACGAGATCGGTGACCCCGATGCCTTCGCCGGGCGCCTCGGCACGCTCATCCGGCTGGCGACCGTCGATATCGGCTCCTGGGTGTTGCCGCTGGTGGCGCTTGCGCTGGTCGCGCCGCGTGCCGGCATCGGCGGCCGCTTCGTCCACTATGTCGTTGCGTCCAACTGGGCGTCGGCGATCATCGCCTGGCTGATGCTGCCCTCGGCGCTGCTCAGGCTTTTCCTGCCTTCCACCAGCGAAATCAGCAGCCTGGTCTCGCTGGTTTTGTTCGCGCTGTCGATGCTGCTGACCTGGCGCATGACCAATGCATCGATCGGCAAGGGCGCCGCCGTCGGCACCGCCGTCTTTGTCGGCATGTTCATTGCCTCGCTGCTCGTCCTGTTCGGCCTGCAGGCGCTGCTCGGCGTCGACTTGCCGGGCGGCACGACGGGTTGATCCCGCCCGACCGACGACGTCTTTCAATTTATCCACGGAATGGGTATGATAATTTCATACCATTCTGTGGAGGGTTACTATGTCCGCTACCGAAAAACGCACCTTCAGCCTGCCGGCGGAGCAAGCCGCCTTCATCGATCAACTTGTCCGCTCGGGCACCTATGCGACCAGCAGCGAAGTCATCCGCGCGGGGCTTCGCGCCCTTCAGGAGCGCGACGCCGCGGTGGAGCGCTGGCTCCGCGAGGAAGTCGCACCGACCTATGATGCGTGGAAGACAAACCCTGGCAAAGTCATTTCGCCTGCGGAAATGGCCGAACGGGCGCGCAAGCGCCACGATACCCATTCGCAGAAGAAACCGTAAAGCGCCGGGCCGTCGTCTACTCGCTTGATGCCGGCGACGATCTCGATCGCATTTACACTAACGTTGCTGAAGCTAGCAGCCCCATCACGGCGGACCGCTATGACAGTCGCATACGGGCGTTTTGCGAGCGCCTCGAGCATGGCTCTGAACGTGGCACGCGCCGTGATGACGTGCGGCCGGGCCTTCGTGTCGTCGGATTTGAACGGCGGATCACCGTCGCTTTCGTCGTGGAGCCTGAGCGGATCGTGATTCTGCGCCTGTTCTATGGCGGAGCCAATTGGTCGGACGAACTGGCTGAAGACGACGCCGGCTGATCGACGCGTCCTTCAGACGGCTTCCCGATAATCCACGCCGACGAGAAAGAGCCCGTCCGGTGGGGCTACCTGGCCGCAGGCGGCGCGGTCGCGTGCTTCGAGCGCCGCCTTGAGATCGGCCGCGCCCCAGGAGCCGTCGCCGACGCGCCGCAAGGAGCCCACCATCGAGCGCACCTGATTGTGCAGGAAAGAGCGCGCCGAAGTGCGAACTTCGATCAGGTCGCCAACGCGACTGACATCCAGCTGCGCAAGCGTGCGGACCGGGCTTTCGGCCTGGCACTGGGTGGAGCGGAAGGTGGTGAAGTCGTGCCGCCCGAGCAGCACTTGGGCCGCCTCGTGCATGGCCTCGGCATCGAGGCGTTTCGGCACCCACCACACCTTGCCCTTTTCCAGCGCCGCCGGCGCCCGACGGTTGAGGATGCGATAGAGATAGTGGCGGCCGGTGGCGGAAAAGCGCGCGTCGAAGCCGTCGGCGACGACGCCCGCCTTGAGGATGGTGACGCGCGCGCCCGCCGCCTGCAGATGGGCGTTCACGGCGTCGCGCACCTTGTCGCCCGGCCAGTCCCTGGCCAGGTCGACATGCGCCACCTGTGCGGTGGCGTGCACGCCGGCATCGGTGCGGCCGGCGGCACGCAACCTTATCTGTTCGCCGCAGAATCTTTCGATCGCCTGCTCGATCGCCTGCTGCACGGAGGGCTGGTCGGCCTGATGCTGCCAGCCGGCGAACTGGCTGCCGTCATATTCGATATCGAGCCGAAAACGCGGCATGTTCAGGCAACCGCCCGCGATCGCGACGAGGCCTTGTCTTTTCGGTTGAGCATGATCTTTCCCGAAAACCGGTTCCCACTTTTCGCGAACGCGGACCTTCGGTTCGGGATCATGCTCTAGGCGGCGAGCGCGGTGAAGGCCGAAGCGTAGACCAGCTTGCCGGTCTCAGGCGCATCGCCCCAGGCCAGAGCCTGCAGCGCCTCGCCCTGATATTCGCTCTCGAACTTGCCGGCGCGGGCATGGGTATAGCCGAAGCGGCCGTAATAGACCGGATCCCCCAGAACCACGGCGAGCCGCTCGCCGGCTTCCTTGAGACGGACATGCGCCTCGCGGATCAGCGCGCCGCCGATGCCGGTGCCGTGGAAGGAGGGCTCGACAGCCAGCGGCGCCAGCGCGACGGCCGCGAAACGCTTGCCGCCATTCTGCACGTAAAGCCTGGAAAACAGGATGTGGCCGACGGCCTGGCCGTCTTCCTCGGCAACCAGTTCGACGACGGCATCGCCGCCGGTGACGAGTGCGTCGACCAGGCCGGCTTCCGCCCGCTGGCCAAAGGCATGTTCTTCGACGAGACGGATCGCCTCGCGATCCCGCGGCGTCGCCGCGCGTATCGACATCATGCTCATGTGAGTTTCGTTCCTTTTTCGATCTTGGCTCCGCGCAAAAACTCCAGCGCGGCGGCGGGCTTCCCGCCCGCCCGTTGAACTTCGACCAGCCTGACCGCGCCTGCCCCGCAGGCGACCTTCAGCCGGTCATCGAGAATTCCTCCCGATTCGCCGACGCCATCCGAAAGCGTCGAGCGAAGCAGTTTCAGCCGCTCCATGCGGCCGCCAATGTCGACCTCGCACCATGCGCCCGGAAAGGGCGAAAGGCCGCGAATGTGATCGTGGACTTCGCCAGAAGGCCGCGTCCAGTCTACGCGTGTCTCCGATTTATCGATCTTTCGGGCGTAGGTCACCCCTGCCGTTGCCTGTGGGGTAAATGTCAGACAATTTATCCCCAACTGCGCGAGCGCCCGCACCATCAGCGAGGCGCCTTGAACCATCAGGCGGTCATGCAACTCGCCGGCCGTCATATCGGGTGCGATGGCGCATTTTTCAACCATTGCCACCGGACCGGTGTCCAGACCCTCTTCCATCTTCATGACCATCATGCCGGTTTCGGCATCGCCGGCCATGATGGCGCGCTGGATGGGAGCAGCACCACGCCAGCGTGGCAAAAGCGAGGCATGGCCGTTGAGACAGCCGAGCCGTGTCGCCTCCAGGACTGCTTTCGGCAGCAGCAGCCCATAAGCGACGACGACCGCGACATCGGCCTGCAAGGCGGCAAAGGCCTGCTGCTCGGTCTCGGTTTTCAGCGATGCCGGCGTTCGCACTTCGAGCCCCAGCCGTTCGGCCTCGCGTTGCACCGGCGAGGGCGTCAGTTCCAGCCCGCGCCGGCCGGCGGCGCGCGGCGGCTGCGTGTAGACAGCCACGATCTCGTGTCCGGCCTCGGCGATGGCCCGCAAGGTCGGCACGGAAAAATCCGGCGTGCCCATGAAGATGACGCGAAGCGGCATTTGTTCTTCCAATATCTGCTTGTGCCGATGGCGCGCTCAGGAGCCCGCTTCAAACGGATTTACGAGTTTGAGGTCGAGCCCATCGAAGTCGCAAACATTGCGCGTTGCCAGCGTGGCATCATGCGCCAGACAGATAGCGGCAATCATCGCGTCAGGCAGACTCATCGGGCGGCCCCTTCGTTCGCGCATGGCCCGTAGCTTGCCGGCAAGACGAGGGGCCGGGCCCGCAAACTCCGCAATGCGACCGGCAAACTGATGTGAGATCAGATGATCGAGGACACGGATATAGCGATCCGACCCGGTCCTGCTCAGAAACCTTTCCGCGCCAAAAGATTGCTCCATTATAACCGGGCCGCACACGTAGAGTTCAAGAACGTCCTGTTTGCGAAGCCATTCGGCAACGATCGGATCGGGCGTCGGCTTGCCGGCTTCGGAAATGACGTTGGTGTCGAGGACGATCACTCGAAATCCTCGACCTGGCGACCAAAGTCACGTTTCCTTTCCGCTTCGATTTCTTCCATTATCTCTGCGAACGCTTCGTCGGTGGCATTTTCAGCGACGAATGCCGAGCGAATCGCATCCCAGGCCGAGACGCCCCGCTCCGGCTTGGCCTCTTTTTCAGCAACGATACCTTTGCGCAGAAGATCGATGGCTTTGCCCGACAAGCTCTGGCCACCCTTGCGAGCAGCTTGCTCAATTTCACGCTTCAAAGGCTCGGGAATGCCTCGGATTAACATGTCGCCCATTGGCGTATCTCCGCTCTGATATCAGAGATATCATGCTCAGAGCTTACGCTCAAGGCAGCGAGTTTCAAGGCGTTGTTACCCCACCATCTTGCCCGGCGCCTTGTCCTTGGCGAGCTTCTTGAACTTCCTCACCACCATGTCGCGCTTCAGCTTCGAGATGTGGTCGATGAACAGCACGCCGTTGAGATGGTCGATCTCGTGCTGCAGGCAGGTGGCCATCAGCCCTTCCGCCTGTATTTCCTGCAATTTGCCGTCGCGGTCGAGATACTTCACCCGCACGGAAGCCGGGCGCTCGACCTCGGCATAATAATCCGGGATCGACAGGCACCCTTCCTCATAGACCGAACGCTCGTCGGCGCTTTCGAGGATTTCGGGGTTGATGAAGACATGCGGCTGAGGCGGCTCGCCTTCCTTGGCGAGGTCGATGACCAGCAGCCGCCGCGGCTCGCCGACCTGAATCGCCGCAAGGCCGATGCCCGGCGCGTCATACATGGTCTCGAGCATGTCGTCGGCAAGCTTGCGCAGGTCGCCGTCGACGCGCTCCACCGGCTTGGAGACCTGGCGCAGTATGGGATCGGGAAGAATGATGAGCGGCTTGATCGACATGGCGTCTCACCTAAGACGTCGTTGGAAAAGCGTCAACCGGGACACCTCTGGCCTGTTCACGTTTTGATCTGTGCCAGCGAGGCGAATCGGTTATGCTGCCCAAATGAACGACATGACCACCATCCTTTCGCAACCGGTCGCGCGGCTCGGCGCCACCACGATCACGCTCGGCCAGGCGCTGGGTTTCGGCGCATTGCTGCTGGTGGCGCTGTTTCTGGTGCTGGCCGTGGCCTTGTGGCGCGCGGGCAAGGCGCGTGCGGTGGCCGCCGCGGAAGCGGCAGACCATGCCCGCGACACCGAGGCGCGCATAGCCGACGTCCTGCAGGCGCAGGCCGAAATGCAGGGGCGCATGGGGGCGATCGCCGAGGTGTTCGGGGCACGGCAGGCAGAGCTTACCCAGTCGCTGGGACAACGGCTCGACGCCATGACCGGCCGCCTCGGCCAGACGATGACCGAGCAGACCAAGTCGACGCATGAAAGCCTGGCCAAGCTGCAGGAGCGGCTGGCGGTGATCGACACAGCGCAAGGCAACATCCAGTCTTTGGCCGGCCAGGTCGTGCAGTTGCAGGCGATCCTCTCCAACAAGCAGACGCGCGGCGCCTTCGGCCAGTCGCGCATGGAAGCGATCATCGCCGACGGTCTGCCACACGGCGCCTATGAATTCCAGGCCAGCCTCTCCAACGGCAGCCGGCCCGACTGCCTGGTGCGGATGCCCAATGGCGCTCCTTCGCTTGCCATCGACGCCAAGTTCCCGCTGGAAGCCTGGAATGCCATCCGCGCCGCCGAGGGCGCCGACATGCAGAAGGCGGCGGCGCAGGCCTTCCGGCGCGACATCGAAGTGCATGTCCGCGATATCGCCGAAAAATACCTGATCCAGGGCGAAACCCAGGACACTGCCTTCATGTTCGTGCCGTCGGAATCGGTGTTCGCCGAAATCCACGAGAATTTCGAAGCGGTGGTGCAGAAGGCGCACCGGGCGCGGGTCATCATCGTCTCGCCGTCACTGCTGATGCTGTCGATCCAGGTGATCCAGGCGATCCTCAAGGACGCCCGCATGCGCGAGCAGGCGCATCTGATCCAGGGCGAGGTCATCCGGCTGATGGAAGACGTGGCGCGGGTCGACGAGCGCGTGCGCCGGCTGCAGACGCATTTCGGCCAGGCGGCCAAGGACATCGACGACATCCTCGTTTCGACGTCGAAGGTGACGAAGCGCGGCCAAAAGATCGAGGCGCTGGAATTCGCGGAAGGTGAAACCGAAGCCGCGCGAAGTGCAGGGCCAAAGGCCGAAGGCGGTTCGCGCGTCGCCGATTCGAAGACCGGCCAGCTCAGGCTGCGCGTCGTGGAAGGCGACGAGTAGTTGCTCAACGCGGGCTTTCTTCGCTGGCAAGGCCGCATACCTTGGAGATTGGCCAAAACGCCCATCGCTTCGTCATCCACGGGCGGAGCAAGGAGCGAAGCGGCGCGCGCAGACCCTAATGCATGTCGCCCAGAAGTGTGCAGCGGTTCTGGGACAACGACATGCATCAAAACAAAGACTTAAAGCGCGTCGCCTGAATCCGGTTCGGCGCGGCGCGCTTCAGAATCCATGCCGTGACGCTAAGGCGTTGCAACGGTGCAGAATTTCTGTTCTGCCGTGCCCTTGATGAGGTCACGGCATGGATCCTCGGGTCTACGCGTCCGCTTCGCTCCCGCTCCGCCCGTGGATGACGAAGGCAGAGAGGCTTCGGCTAATCGCCGGAGGCCTGGGAACCCTACTGCTCCTCGACGACCCTCGTGCCCTCGAATTCCGGTAGCCAGTGCAGCGCCGAGCGATGCCAGTATTGCGTCCTCGGCACCAGTTGGTCGCGCTGGCGCGACGTACCGACCCTGATGCCGTAGACCTTCGGTCCGTCACCGACAGAGGTGGCGTAGAGATGCGAGCCGCAATCGCCGCAAAAACCCTGTGCCCGCTTGGCGCCGGTCGAGCCGGTCTTGATATAGACCTTGGGCTCGCCCTTGGTAATGCGATAGTCCTCCTCAGGCGCACGCACGGTGACCCGGAACGCGGTGCCGGTCAGTTGCTGACAGTCCGTGCAATGGCAGATCGAAGTCTTTTCGGGATCGACCTCCGCCTCATAAGTTATGGCGCCGCAATGGCATCCGCCGTCGATCTTCATCGGTCTTCCTCCTGACAAGTTCGCCGCATCAAAACCTAGCCCTCCTCCGCTGCCTCGGCGATGGCCTCGCGCCGCCGCTCCCATGTGCCAGTGGTCTGCGGCTTGACGAAGAGCCTGGTGATCTGCGGCATCTCCTTCTTCAACCGTGCTTCCAGGCGCTCGACGCAGGCCTCGATCTCGGGCGCGGTGAGATGGTCCTCGAATTCGATGCTCAAGCCCGCAACGATCTCCTCCGGCCCGATATGGACGCTGAGGATTCCGTTCGCGCGCTGCACGGCCGGATCCTGCTGGGCGATGGCGAGCACCTGCTTCTGGACCTCCGGCGAGGCCGGCTCGCCGAGCAGCAGGCTCTTGCTCTCCCGCGCCAGGAAGATCGCCGTTGTGGCCAAGATCAGCGCGATGCCGATCGAGGCGACACCGTCGAGCTCGGGCATTTCCATGATTTCCGCCGCCAATATGCCGGCAAAGGCGACCATCAGGCCAAGCAGGGCAGCGCTGTCCTCGAACAGCACGGTAAAGACGCTGGGATCCTTGCTTCGGTGGATGGCCTCGAACCAGCCCTGGTTGCCCTTCTGCCGGCGAAATTCCCTCAGAGCCACCAGCCACGAGCTGCCTTCGAACAGGAAGGACAGGCCAAGCACGATGTAGTTGACCTTGGCGTTGACGACTGGTTCCGGCGCCATGATGTGGATGACGCCTTCATAGAAGGAAACGCCGGCGCCGAGCGCGAACACCAGAAGCGCCACGATAAAGCTCCAGAAATAGAGCTCGCGTCCATGGCCGAGCGGGTGCGTACGATCGGCCGGCCGCGCGGCGCGGCGCATGCCGTGGAGCAGGAGCCCGCCATTGCCGGTGTCGACCAGCGAATGCACGCCTTCCGACAGCATGGCGGACGAACCGGTGAAGGCCGCCGCCGCAAATTTGGTCAGCGCGATCGCCAGGTTGCCGGCGAGCGCGGCATAGATAACCCTTTTCGAGCCGGCATGCCCTGCCATCAGGTTCCTGACCCCTTCCGATACGACCGACCTTAGCGGCCTGCCGGCCGAAGCTCCACAGCAGTGCAAAACGCGCTAACGGTCCGGTCGTTCAAAGAGGAAGGTGGCTCGTGGCGTGAAGCTCCTATTCGACGACTTCGTCGGTCCATACTCTGAAGCCGGCTAGCGTGCCCGGTCCAAAGATGTGGGTCAGCGGCACATCGGCCGCGTCGCGGCCGGAGGCAATCAGGATGCGGCCGATGCGCGGGGCATTGTTGCGCGGATCGAAAGCGTGCCAGCGGCCACCGAGATAGACTTCCATCCACGCGGCGAAATCCATCAGGGCCCAGGGTTTCGGCATGCCGATGTCGCTGATATAGCCGGTGCAGTAGCGGGTCGGAATGTTGAGCGCACGGCAAAAGGCGACGGCAAGATGGGCAAAATCGCGACAGACGCCGCTCTGCTCGCGGTAGGCCTCCGCCGCGGTGCGCGTAGGCCGCGCATTGCCGTAGTTGAAGACGACATGGTTGTGGACGAAGTCGCAGACCGCCTGGACGCGCGGAACGCCGAGGGGGGTGTGACCAAACAACCGCCAGGCGTCGCTCGCCAGCACATCGCTTTCGCAATAGCGGCTGGGCAGCAGGAACAAGAGTGTGTCCGATGGCAGGTCGCGCACCTCGTGCTGCCAAGCCGACAGGTCACCCGTCTCGAAGGTGCCGGGATCGCGGATGATGGCATCGGTGCCGAAAGTAAAACGTCCCGGAGAGGCAACAAGTCGGTTGCACCAGTTGCCGAAACTGTCGCGATAGCTCTGGATCGGCACTGGCGGAGTGGAGGTCAGGAAATCCGGCCGCTCAAGATCAGAGGCGCGGGAGTAGTGGACGTTGAGCATCGCGATCAGTGGCGCTTCCTGCGGAAAGTCGAAGCTCATCTCGCAGCCGATATGAATTCGCATTGTCTCCCTGCCCGGCTGCTTGATCCATCGCCCCGGCGAAAGCTGAGCTGATGCTGCAGTGCGAAGAAGACCATCGCACGGACCGATGTGGTTTGCGAGCAAATTAGAAATCGGTTGAAAGCGCCCGGCTGTTGGCGGCGACAGCCGCTACCCTCTTGCAGCCGGGCATTTCTCTTGTTTCACTTGCACGTCCGCAATCGGAGGAGCGAATCATGGCTAAAGGTGCGATGAAGGCAGGCAAGGAAGCCCGCAAGCCGAAGAAGGACGCCAAGAAGCCCGCCGCGGCTCCGGCTCCGAAGGCGCCGCCGGTCAAGGCGATGCGCATCAAGGAAAAGTAAGCGGCCGAATTCGATCGACCCGGCTCAATACAGCTTCGAACCGGCGGCATGACAATACTGCCGGTGTTTTGTTGATCGGGGAACAGGGCACCCCACATGAAAGGGGCGAGGACGACCTCGCTTCCCCGAAAAACCGGCCGGGACGACCCGCCACACCGAGCATCTCAACCGATGCCGGAATGAAGGATTGTTTCAATGTCCTGGGTTTTTCTCTTTTTCGCCGGTCTGCTTGAGATCGGCTGGGCGATCGGCCTCAAATATACCGACGGCTTCTCGAAGCCGCTGCCGACCCTTCTGACGATTGCCTCGATGATCGTCAGCCTCGGCCTGCTGGGCCTGGCGCTGAAGGCGCTGCCTGTCGGCACGGCCTATGCGGTTTGGACCGGCATCGGCACCGTCGGCACGGCGCTGCTCGGCATCTGGCTGCTTGGCGAGCCGGCGACGATTGTCCGGCTCGCCTGCATCAGCCTGATCGTCTGCGGCATCATCGGCCTGAAACTCGTCGCCTGAAGCGCGTCGCGCTGAAACGGATTCAAGCGACGCGCTTTGAGTCTTTGTTTTTATGCATGTCGTTATCCCAGAACCGCTGCACACTTCTGGGCGACATGCATCAGTTTAGACGAAGCACGTTACTCCGAAGGCACAAATACGTTCAGGGCCGCTTTCGGCGACCCTGAACATTTTCCATCCAACCCGAACTTAGCGGGCGGAGAAGCCCGGAGGCGTTCTGCCGACGCGCGACTTGCGGGCGGCATAGCGTGCGTCACGCTTTGCCTTGCGCGCGGCCTCGTCGGCAAGGTCGACCGCGATGCGTTCGGCTTCCTCGGCCTCGCGGCGCCTGGCCTCTTCGGCCGCGGCTGCTTCCGCGGCAAGCCGTGCCGCCTCGGCAATAGCTGCGCGCTCGGCCTTCTCGGCCGCTTCACGCGCCTGCTTTTCCTGCTTCAGCCTAGCCTTCTCCGCTTCGCGGATCTCGCGAGCCTCGAGGATTGCCTTGCGTTCGGCCTGACGCGCCAGCACCGCGGGGTCATCCGCCGCCGGCTTTGCCTTGAAGCGCTCGAGCAGCGCCTTCTTTGCCTCGTTCGCGGCATTGCGCCGCTCGAAAATGTCTTTTTCCCTGTAGATAGCCAAGTGTACTTCCCTGCAGTCTATTCGCGACGCTTACATACGCGCGAAAGCGGCGAGTTCAAGCGCCAAAACGGTATGCCAGCCATGAAAATCTGTGCTGTTGCCGCAATGATACGGCTGGCCATCGCGATGGACTGTTCACAATCCGCCACTGGCGGGCGGCAAGACCGATCGCTACCTCTAGCGCCGAAACCAACCCAGACGACACCCCAGGACAGCAACATGGAACTCGGTCTCTACACTTTCGCGGACGTCAGCCCGGAACCGGGTCCCGGCGCCATCGGCCCGCATGAGCGGCTGCGCAACCTCATCGAGGAAATCGAGCTTGCCGACCAGGTCGGTCTCGACGTGTTCGGCCTCGGCGAGCATCACCGCCCCGACTATGCCGCCTCGGCGCCGGTTGTGGCGCTGGCCGCGGCAGCGGAGCGCACGAAGCGTGTCCGCCTCACCAGCGCGGTTACCGTGCTCTCCTCCGACGATCCGGTGCGCGTCTTCCAGCAATTCGCGACGCTGGACCTTCTGTCCGACGGCCGCGCCGAGATCATGGCCGGCGCGGCTCCTTCATCGAATCCTTCCCGCTGTTCGGCTACAATCTCGAGGACTATGACGAGCTCTTCGCCGAGAAGCTCGACGTGTTGCTCGCTATCCGCGACCAGGTGAAAGTGACATGGCAGGGCAAGCTGCGCGCGCCGATCAACGGGCGCGGCGTCTATCCGCGCCCATTCCAGGAAAAGCTGCCGATCTGGATCGCCATCGGCGGCACGCCGCAGTCGGCCGCCCGCGCCGGCGCGCTCGGCCTGCCGCTGGCTCTTGCCATCATCGGCGGCGAGCCGGCGCGCTTCGCGCCGCTGTTCGATATCTATCGCGAGGCCGCGCGGCGAGCCGGAACCGATCCAGCTTCGCTCGCCACCAGCATCAACGTGCACGGCTTCATTGCCGAGACGACCGAACAGGCGGCCGACGACTTCTACGGACCGCAGGCCGAGGTGATGAACCGCATCGGCCGCGAGCGCGGCTGGGGTCCGACCTCGCGCGCGCATTTCGACCAGGCGCGCGGCCCGAACGGCGCGCTGTTCGTCGGCAATACTGAAGCGGTGGCGGAAAAGATCGTCGCCCAGCACAAGATCTTCGGCAACGACCGCTTCCTCCTGCAGATGGCGATCGGCATCATGCCGCACGCCAAGATCATGAAGGCGATCGAGCTCTACGGCACCAAGGTGGCGCCGATCGTGCGCAAGGAGACGGCAAAGGCAGTCCCCGCGGCGGCGGCGCCGGTCGCCTGAGCGGTGGCGGCGGAAGGCCTTCCGTGACCGCCGGCTAACGGAACCTTGCCGCGGCAGGCACGTTTCCCGTCGATTGCACCGGTTGCGGTGGCTTGTTTTGACGCAATTCCCGACGGAAAACCGCTCACACTTTTCCTGGAATTGCTCTAGGGGAACCGATGAAAACCGAACCGATCGCTTCGGGCGCGAGCGTTGCCGAAAGCCCTGATCCGCGTGCCGATGCCTGGGCGGACATGCGCCTGATGCGGTCGCTGCTGATCGGGATTTTCATTCTGATGGCGGCCGCCGCGCTTTATTTCGCTCGTGCCTTCTTCATGCCGGTGATGCTTGCCTTCCTGCTGACGCTGACGCTGACGCCGATCGTGCGCTTCCTGCGCAAGCACGGCATTCCGGAGGTGGTCTCGGCGACGCTGCTGGTGCTCTTCTCCATCGTCGTCTTCGCCGCCGCGGGCTACCTGCTCAGCGGCCCGATCATCGAGCTCATCAACAACAGCTACTCGATCGGCCAGCAGCTCACCGAGCGGCTGGCGCCGTTCAAGCGGCCGCTCGAACGGATGATGGATCTCGCGCATCAGCTGGAAGCGCTGACCGAGACCTCGCAGGAGCCGGGCGTGCAGCGGGTCGCGGTGGCGCCGTCCGGCATCCTGTCCACGGCCGCCAGCAACATCCTCGAAGCAGGCACCTCGATCACCATCGTCTTCGTGCTGTCGCTGTTCCTGCTCGCCTCGGGCACGCTGTTTTACGAGAAGATAGTCCAGTCCTTCACCAGCATGACCCAGAAGAAGCGGGCGTTGCGCGTCGTCTATGACGTCGAGCGCGAAATCTCGCACTATCTGCTCACTGTCCTCCTCATCAATACGGGTCTCGGAACAGTGATCGGGCTGGGTCTGTGGGGGCTGGGCATGCCCAATCCGCTGGTGTGGGGCGCGGCGGCGGCTCTGCTCAATTTCCTGCCCTATGTCGGCGCGCTGATGACCATCCTGCTCGTTGCCGTCATCGCGCTGATCAGCTTCGATTCGATCTCCTTCGCGCTGCTGGCGCCGGCCTTCGTGATGTTGTGCGACATCGTCGAAGGCCAGTTCGTGACGCCGATGGTGGTCGGGCGACGCCTCGAGATCAACGCGGTGGCGATCTTCATCGCCATTGCCTTCTGGTCATGGCTGTGGGGCTTCGTCGGCGCGCTGATGGCGGTGCCGCTGCTGGTCGTCATCAAGGTCTTCTGCGACCACTTCGAGGGTTTGAGCCATGTCGGCAACTTCCTCGCGGCACAGCAGTCCATGGCCGTGGACGAAGAGACGGCGGACCAAGATCACAAGTCCGCCGCGTAATGCGCTGGCCCAATCCCCGAGTCCCGGCCGATCGTTTGCGGCACCGCCGGCGAGTGCCTATATCGGGCCGGTCAAGCCGGACCTGTTCCCTCAATGAGCGACTTCGATCTCGATGGCTATTTCGCCCGCATCGGTTATGGCGGGCCGACCGGCCCTTCGCTGGACACGCTGCGGGTGCTGCATGCCATCCACCCGCGGGCGATCCCGTTCGAGAACATAGACGCCTTGATGGGCGTTTCGGTCGGGCTCGATGTCGCCTCGCTGCAGGACAAGATCTTCAGCCAGGGTCGCGGCGGCTACTGCTTCGAGCACAATCTGATCTTCATGCATGCGCTGACGGCGCTGGGCTTCACGGCCAGCGGGCTGGCGGCGCGCGTGCTGTGGGGCCAGCCCGAGGACACTATTGCCGCGCGCAGCCACATGCTGCTGCGCATCGAGCTCGGCGGCCGCGCTTACATCGCCGATGTCGGCTTCGGCGGCCTGACGCTGACGGCGCCGTTGCTGCTGGAGCCCGGGCTTGAGCAACAGACGCCGCATGAGACCTTCCGCATCGTGGAGACCGGCGACCAATTCCGCCTGCAGGCAAATATCGGCGGTGATTGGCGCACGCTCTACCGCTTCGACATGCAGCAGGCTTATGAGGTCGACTATCGGGTCGCCAGCCATTTCCTGTCGACCCATCCGAGCTCGCATTTTCTCTCGACCCTTGTCGCCGCGCTCGCCCTGCCCGACCGGCGGTACGCGCTGCGCAACAACCGGCTGTCGACGCATCATGCCGGCGGCCGCAGCGAGCAGCGCGAAATCGCGACGGCCATTGAGCTCGCCGACGTGCTGGAGAACCAGCTCGCCATCCTCATTGCGGACCGCGCCGCTTTCGCGGCGAGGCTGCGCGAAAAACGCATCGTGGAGACCTGACCAATGACGGCCCTTTCGGTTCTCGACCTGTCGCCGATCACGCAAGGCAGCACCGCCACGCAGTCGCTTGCCAATTCGCTGGATCTTGCCCGCCATGCCGAGCGTCTGGGCTATAGGCGCTACTGGCTGGCCGAACATCACAACATGCCAGGCATTGCGAGCGCGGCGACTTCCGTGGTGATCGCCCATGTCGCCGGCGGCACCAAGACGATCCGCGTCGGCGCCGGCGGCATCATGCTGCCCAACCATGCGCCGCTGGTGATCGCCGAGCAGTTCGGCACGCTGGCGGCACTTTTTCCCGGCCGCATCGACCTCGGCCTCGGCCGCGCGCCGGGCACCGACATGCTGACCGCTCGCGCGCTGCGCCGAAACCTCGAAAGCACCGACAATTTCCCGCAGGACGTGGTCGAGCTGATGGGCTATTTCCAGCCGGCCGAGGAAGGCCAGCGCATCCGCGCCGTGCCAGGTGAAGGCCAGACCGTGCCGGTCTGGATTCTCGGCTCCAGCCTCTACGGCGCGCAACTCGCCGCACTTCTCGGCCTGCCCTATGCGTTCGCCTCGCATTTCGCGCCGGCCGAGCTCGACCACGCGCTGGAGGTCTACCGCACGCGCTTCCAGCCCTCGGCGCAGCTCGACAAGCCCTATGTGATGCTCGGCCTCAATGTCTTCGCGGCGCCGACCGACGCGGAGGCGAAGCTTTTGTTCACCTCGCTGCAGCAGGCCTTCGTCAATCTGCGCAGCGGTCGGCCCGGCCAGTTGCCGCCGCCGGTCGAGAACTACGACCGCGATCTCGATCCCGTCGCGAAAAGCATGCTTGCCCAGGCGCTGTCCTGCGCCGTCGTCGGTTCGCCGGAAACGGTGCGCCAGGGCATCGACGCCTTCAGCCGCCGCACCGGCGCCGACGAATTGATGGTGACGGCGCAGTGCTTCGATCACGCGGCGCGCGTGCGCTCCTTCGAGATCCTCGCCGACGTGCATAAATCGATGTCGAAGGCGGCGTGATCGCGTCACGGCTTTTGCCTGACATACTGGTCTGCTAAGGGCAGGCTCCTTCTTGAGCTTTTCACCGTTTCACGGCGAACCGCTCTATTTTCTTTGTTTTGACGCAATTCCGGACGGAAAACCGTTTCACACTTTTCCTGGAATTGCTCTGGAGCGCGAGCCTGCCCGTGACCCATGATCTCGACGACCGCATGCATTTTGCCATCGACCTGGCGCGGCGCGCCGGCGATCTGGCGCTGAAATATTTTCGCGACCTCGACAATTTGACCATCGAGAGCAAGGGCCATCAGGATCTGGTCTCGGAAGCCGACCGCGAGGTCGAGCTGTTCATCCGTGCGGCAATCGCCGAGGCCTGTCCGGAAGACGGCATCGTCGGCGAGGAGCATGCGGCGGTGACCGGAAAAACCGGTCATGTCTGGGTGATCGATCCGATCGACGGCACCGCCAATTTCGTGCGCGGCATTCCCGCCTGGTGCGTGGTGATCGCCTGCGCCAGGGATGGCGAGACTGTGGTCGGCGTCATCCATGAGCCCTCGACCGACGAGACGTTTTACGGCCGCCTCGGCGGCGGCGCTTTCATCAACGGCAAGCCGATCAAGGCCAGCAATGCGGCCTCGCTTTCCGAGGGCTCCGTCGGCACCGGGCTTTCGAACCGGGCTTCGACCGAGCATGTCGCGGTGCTCATCAGCAAGATCATGGCCGAAGGCGGCGTCTTTTTCCGCAATGCGTCCGGCGCGCTGATGCTTGCCTATACGGCCGCGGGCCGGCTGCTCGGCTATGTCGAGGAACACATGAACGCCTGGGATTGCCTTGCCGGCATGCTGCTGGTCGAGGAGGCAGGCGGCACGGTGCTCAAGGCCGATCCGAAGACGGTGCTCGACCAGGGCACGCAAGTGATCACCGGCGGCAAGCAGATCTTCCCTAGGCTACAACGGCTCTGCGAGACCGCCTTCGGGCCTACGCGCTGACACTCTGCGCGAGCCGGGCGCTTTCACAGCTCGCCGACAGATGCCAAAAGCATGGCGGCGAGGCTGATTTTCCGCTCTTTCGCGACTGAAAGTCACGCCCGCCGGGGCACATCTTGCCCCTGCCGGATGGCGGATCTGCGCGTCGTCCATAGCATCGATTCTAAAAAAGCAAGCTGGAACAAAGCGATAGCGCAATCTCACGCCGATCTTGCCGCCAAGCACGGCGGGTCGCCTCCCGGTCCGTGTCGAGACGATGGACGCCTTGCGCAGAATGCTTGCGCCCCGTGTCGGCTGTTCTTATATACGCGCCAAGCCGTCCGGCCCCGAAATGCGGGGACGGGACGGGATTTCTTGTGAACAGGGGCTTTCGTCGGAACGCCTTTTGAAGGGTCCTGAGAGCCTGCTTAGAGGAGAGACTAGAACAAATGGCAAAAGTTATCGGTATCGATCTCGGCACCACCAATTCCTGTATCGCCATCATGGATGGCAAGGACCCCAAGGTGATCGAAAACGCTGAAGGCGCCCGCACGACGCCTTCCATCGTCGCCATCTCGAGCGACGGCGAACGTCTCGTCGGCCAGCCAGCCAAGCGCCAGGCGGTCACCAATCCCGAAAACACCATCTTCGCGGTCAAGCGCCTGATCGGGCGCCGCTATGACGACCCGGTGACGGAGAAGGACAAGAAGCTTGTCCCTTACAAGATCGTCAAGGGCGACAATGGCGACGCGTGGGTCGAGGCCGGCGGCAAGAAACAGTCGCCCAGCCAGATCTCGGCCATGATCCTGCAGAAGATGAAGGAGACGGCGGAAGCCTATCTCGGCGAAAAGGTCGAGAAGGCGGTCATCACCGTTCCAGCCTATTTCAACGACGCCCAGCGCCAGGCGACCAAGGATGCCGGCAGGATCGCAGGCCTCGAGGTGCTTCGCATCATCAACGAGCCGACGGCCGCGGCGCTCGCCTATGGCCTGGAAAAGAAGGACGGCAAGACCATCGCCGTCTATGACCTTGGCGGCGGCACGTTCGATATTTCGGTGCTCGAAATCGGCGACGGCGTGTTCGAGGTGAAGTCGACCAATGGCGACACCTTCCTCGGCGGCGAGGACTTCGACATGCGGCTCGTCGAGTACCTGGCGGCCGAGTTCAAGAAGGAACAGGGCATCGACCTGAAGAACGACAAGCTTGCCTTGCAGCGGCTCAAGGAAGCCGCGGAAAAGGCCAAGATCGAGCTGTCGTCGACGACCCAGACCGAGATCAACCTGCCCTTCATCACCGCCGACGCCAGCGGCCCGAAGCACCTGACGATGAAGCTGACCCGCGCCAAGTTCGAGCAGCTGGTCGACGACCTCGTCCAGCGCACCATCGAGCCCTGCAAGGCGGCGCTCAAGGATGCCGGCCTGAAGGCTGCCGAGATCGACGAAGTGGTTCTGGTCGGCGGCATGACCCGCATGCCCAAGATCCAGGAGATCGTGAAGCAGTTCTTCGGCAAGGAGCCGCACAAGGGCGTCAACCCCGATGAGGTCGTGGCGCTTGGCGCCGCCATCCAGGCGGGCGTGCTGCAGGGTGACGTCAAGGACGTCCTGCTGCTCGACGTGACGCCGCTGTCGCTGGGCATCGAGACGCTGGGTGGCGTGTTCACCAGGCTGATCGAGCGCAACACGACGATCCCGACCAAGAAGAGCCAGACCTTCTCGACCGCCGAGGACAGTCAGTCGGCGGTGACGATCCGTGTCTTCCAGGGCGAGCGCGAAATGGCGGCCGACAACAAGCTGCTCGGCCAGTTCGACCTGGTCGGCATCCCGCCGGCCCCGCGCGGCGTGCCGCAGATCGAGGTCACCTTCGACATCGACGCCAACGGCATCGTCAACGTCTCGGCCAAGGACAAGGGCACCGGCAAGGAGCACCAGATCCGCATCCAGGCTTCGGGCGGTCTGTCCGACGCCGACATCGAGAAGATGGTGAAGGACGCCGAGGCCAATGCCGAGACGGACAAGAAGCGCCGTGGTCTCGTCGAGGCCCGCAACCAGGCCGAAGCGCTGGTGCATTCGTCCGAGAAGTCGCTCAAGGACTATGGCGACAAGGTCTCGGAGGCTGACCGCGCCGCGATCGTCGACGCCATCGCCGCGCTGAAGGCCGCGGCCGAAGGTGACGACGCGGCCGATATCGAGGCCAAGTCGCAGTCGCTTGCCGAAGTGTCGATGAAGCTTGGCCAGGCCATGTACGAGGCCTCGCAGAAGGAAGCGGCCGAAGCCGACGCCAAGGCGGATGCCGCCAAGGATTCGGACGTGGTCGACGCAGACTTCGAGGAAATCGACGAAAACGACGACAAGAAGAAGTCGGCCTGAGCCGGCTGACGGCGAATAAGTGCAAAAGCCCGGCGCAAAGCCGGGCTTTTTTGCAACCTTCGCTGAAAAAGTAAGGGCCTGTCCGAAAAAGTGACTGAAAAACCCGGAGCGGGCCCAGCTTAGTACTAGCATCCGGGTACCATCGCTCCTAAATCCAAGAACGTGCCGGCAAACGTCGCCAACAATGCTTGAAGACATTGAGCATCCGGACAGCGGGAAAAAATGAAAGCTGATTTCTACGAAACGCTGGGCGTGCAAAAAGGCGCCGACGAAAAGGAACTCAAGAGCGCTTTCCGTAAGCTCGCCATGCAGTTCCATCCCGACCGCAACCCCGGCGACGGTGCCTGCGAGCACAAGTTCAAGGAAATCAACGAAGCCTACGAGACGCTGAAGGACCCGCAGAAGCGCGCCGCCTATGACCGCTTCGGCCACGCCGCCTTCGAGCAGGGCGGCATGAACGGCGCCGCGCACGGCTTTGGCGCCGGCGGCTTCGCGGACATCTTCGAGGATATTTTCGGCGACATGATGGGCGGCCGCCAGCGCCGCTCTTCCGGAGGCCGCGAACGCGGCGCCGACCTGCGCTACAACATGGAAATCACGCTGGAAGAGGCTTTCTCCGGCAAGACGGCGCAGATCCGCGTGCCGGCTTCCATCTCCTGCTCGGAATGCTCCGGCAGCGGCGCCAAGCCCGGCACGCAGCCGGTGACCTGCTCGATGTGCCACGGCCACGGCAAGGTGCGCGCCACGCAAGGCTTCTTCTCGATCGAGCGCACCTGCCCGCAATGCCAGGGCCGCGGCCAGACGATCAAGGATCCTTGCCCGAAATGCGCCGGCCAGGGCCGCGTCACCGAGGAGCGTTCGCTGTCGGTCAACATCCCGGCCGGCATCGAGGACGGCACCCGCATCCGGCTTGCCAATGAGGGCGAGGCCGGCCTGCGCGGCGGACCGTCCGGCGACCTCTACATTTTCCTGGCGGTGAAGCCGCACGAATTCTTCCAGCGCGACGGCGCCGATCTCTATTGCAAAGTGCCGATCTCGATGACGACGGCAGCCCTTGGCGGCTCCTTCGAGGTCACCACGCTCGACGGCAGCCAGACCAAGGTCAAGGTGACGGAAGGCACTCAGAACGGCCGCCAGTTCCGGCTCAAGGGCAAGGGCATGCCGGTGCTGCGCCAGCCCAATGTCGGCGACCTCTACATCCAGACGGCGGTCGAGACGCCGCAGAACCTGACGCGCCGCCAGCGCGAGCTGCTGGAGGAGTTCGAGCAGCTCTCCTCGAAGGACAATTCGCCCCAGTCGAGCGGCTTTTTCGCCCGCATGAAGGACTTCTTCGAGTCTTTTGGCGAAGGCTCATGACCGTGCCGGCATCGCGCACCGGCATCGGAAGCGGACGCTTCCCAAGCGTCATCAACACCTTATGCCGGACCGATACCTTGCCTTGTGCCACCCAGCTGCTAAGTAGCGGATCGGGAGGCTGAGCAGTGAGGAGAGCTCGCATGGCACGTGGTCCCGGATTGCGCAAAGCGCTGGCGGAGAAATTCGACGACGAGCTGAAGTTCTTCAGAGGCTGGATCGACAAGCCGAAAGCGGTCGGCTCGATCGTTCCCACCAGTTCCATCACCGCCCGCAAGATGGCTTCGATCGTCAATCCGAGATCGGGCCTGCCGGTGCTTGAAGTCGGGCCCGGCACCGGCGTCATCACCCGCGCCATCCTGGCCCAGGGCGTGAAGCCGGAGAACCTATACGCGGTCGAATATTCGAGCGACTTCGTGCGCCATCTGCGCAGGCTCTATCCCGGCGTCAACGTGATCGAGGGCGACGCCTTCAATCTCAACGCCACGCTCGGCGACAAGCGCGACATGGTGTTCGATTCGGTCGTCTCCGGCGTGCCGCTGCTCAATTTCCCGGTCGCCCAGCGCGTCGCCTATATCGAAAGCCTGCTCGACCGCATCCCGCATGGCCGGCCGATCGTGCAGTTGACCTATGGCCCGCTGTCGCCGATCCCGGCGGGGCGCGGCGACTACACGGTCGAGCATTTCGATTTCATCATCCGCAACATCCCGCCGACTCAGCTGTGGATCTACCGGCGCGCGGCGCATTAGATGAAGGGAGTAGGGGAGTAAGGCAGTAGGGAGTAGGGAATGAACGGGACGATTTGCGGACTAATCCCTATTGCCTTGCTCCCCTACTCCCTTACTCCCTTAGCGAAGCAGGCCGATGGCAGTGATCCCAAGAATCCTCGTCTTCGCTGGCTCGGTCCGGACCGGCGCGTTCAGCGGCCGGACGGCCGATGTCGCGCAGAAGGAACTCGCCATGCAGGGCGCGGAGGTGACGCGCATCTCGCTCGGCGATTATCCGCTACCGATCATGGACGAAGACCTCGAGAAGGAAAAAGGCATCCCCGAGAATGCCGTGAAGCTCGGTCGGCAGATCGCGGTCCATGATGGCTTGCTGATCGCCACGCCGGAATATAACGGCTCGATCCCGCCGTTGCTCAAGAACGCGATCGACTGGGTAAGCCTGATACGGCGCGACGGCAACCGTACATCCAGGCCGCTTGCCGGCAAGCCGGTGGGACTCTGCTCGTCCTCGGAGGGCAAGTTCGCCGGCATACGCTGCATCAACCATCTGCGCGCGGTGCTGGTGCGCTGCCAGATGGAGGTGATTACGCCGGAATGCTCGGTTGCCGGCGCCGACGAAGCTTTCGCCGAGGACGGACAATTCAGGGACGATAGACTACACCGATCGATGGAGCGCCTATGCCGTACGCTGATCGAAACCTCGCGCATGCTGTCCACCCGGATCGAGGCGTGATGCATTTCGCGGAAGCCGACACCATGCGCGCCAAGTCCATGCAAGAGAGGCTGATCGTCGGGCTCGACCTGCCGACGCTGAAGGAGGCCGAGAAGGCGGTGCGCGAGCTCGAAGGCACCGTTTCCTTCTACAAGATCGGCTACCAGCTCGCCTTCGCCGGCGGGTTGGACTTCGCTCGGGAACTGGCGAGCGGCGGCACGAAAGTGTTCCTCGACATGAAGCTGCTCGACATCGACAACACGGTGGCCAAGGGCGTCGAGAACATCGTCAGGATGGGCATGACGATGCTGACGCTGCATGCCTATCCAAAAGCGATGAAAGCAGCGGTCGAGGCGGCCAAAGGCAGCGATCTGTGCCTGCTCGGAGTGACGGTGCTGACCTCGATGGACGAGCAGGACATGATCGACGCCGGCTATGAATACGACCCGCACACGCTGGTGCTCAGGCGCTCCGAACAGGCGCTGCATGCCGGCATGGGCGGCATCGTCTGCTCGGCGGAGGAGGCTGAAGCGGTGCGCCGCATCGTCGGCCCCGACATGGCGGTGGTGACGCCGGGCATCCGGCCGTCAGGCAGCGACCATGGCGACCAGAAACGCGTGGTGACGCCAGCGCAGGCAATTCGCAACGGCTCCAGCCATCTCGTCGTGGGCCGGCCCATCGTCGCGGCGCCGGATCGCCGCGCGGCGGCTGAGGCGATCCTCACCGAGATGCAATCAGCCTGATTTTTCGAACCGGAGAAGACAAATGCCCAAGGGATACTGGATCGCTCGTGTCGATGTGCGCGATGCCGAAGGCTACAAGGACTATGTCGCCGCCGCGAAGCTCGCCTTCGACCGCTTCGGCGCGAAATTCCTGGCGCGCGGCGGCGAGCATGAAAAGGCCGAAGGGCCTGGACGCGCCCGCAACGTCATCATCGAATTCGAATCGCTCTCGGCGGCGCATGATTGCTACCACTCGCCGGAATATCAGCGCGCCGTCGCTATCCGCCAGAAAGTGGCCGACGGCGAAATCGTGCTGGTGGAAGGGATTTAGTTCGTCGAAGCAGGGGGGTAGATCGCCTGTTGCTGCGTTGGCACGTTGGAGATTAGCCGAAACGTCCATCCATCTTGTCGTCATCGACGGGCGGAGCAAGGAGCGTAGCGACGCAGCGCAGGCCCGAGGATCCAATCCGTGACGTCAACGCGCCGCTACGGTCCAGAATTCTGCTCCGCTGCACTCCACGGCCGAGGTAACGGCATGGATTCCAGGGTCTGCGCTGCGTCGCTTCGCTCCTTGCTCCGCCCTGGAATGACGAAATCGTTAGGTCTCAGCCAATATGAAGGTCACGACCTCAATCTATTGGCAGCCGTCTCTGCCATCGCATCGGCAAGGCTCATGCCCCATTCTCTGCGGCAATAGTCGCGAAAATCGAAGCAGGGCAGGCCCGGACAAACCTCGAACTCGATGAGGTGGACGGTATCGTCGGCCTCGACCCGGAAATCGACGGAAAAGACATCCCGCAAGCCAAGCCCGCCGATCAGCCTTTGCGCGATGGCGCGGATTCTCCGGTCGGCCGCCGGCTGGCGCGAGCCGACAGGCTCGAGCTCCGGCTCGGCATAGGTTCCCGCATCCTTCGCGGCCTGGCCGGTCTCGCCATAGAGCGCCATCGAGTCGGCCATGGTCTGGAAATCGCCGCCGGAATCGACAAAGAAGATGCCGAGCGCCTCGACGCCGGTTTCGGGCTTCAGCCCGAGGAAGCTCGCCCGCACATTGCGGCCGGCGACATAGGGCTGGACGACGACGTCGTCGCGATAATGGGAAAAGACACGCCGGCTAAGTTCCAGCGCGTGAGCGAGGTCGGCGATGCGCGAATCCGGCCAGATGCCGATCTTGGCGCCAAGCCGGTTCGGCTTGACGAACCAGCCGGCGGACGAGGCGGGCGGCTCAACCAGCCATTCGCCGTTGCGTGCCAAGCCGGCGGGCGGCGCCGGCAGGCCGAACGCCCCGAGCACCGCGCCGGAGCGAAGCTTGTCCTGGCAGAGCGCGAACAGCGAATCGTCGGCGCCGATGGTGCGCAGCCCGTTCAGCCGCGCCATTGCGGGTGCGGCGCCGCCACGGAAATAGGCGATGCCGTCGGTCAACGTCCAGACCAGCGTCGTCCGCGGGTCGGCTTTCGCCAGCAGCGGCGCCGCGTCGTCGAGCTCGACAGCGGCGAAGGCGAGGCCGCGCGTCCCGCAGGCGGCAGCCAGCATGCCAAACTCAGGCGCAAGATCGGTCGATTGCGCCAGGTAGGACGAAATCTCGGTGGCGCGCTCCGCCGGATGACCATCGGCGACAAGCCGATCAAAGCAGGCCTGTTCCGGCTCGTGGACAAGGATCAGGGTCGGCTGCGGCATCGAATGCTCCGGGCGAAATCAGGCGCTTACCATCGCATGGCCGGAGCGGCCGGCTTGCGGGAAACCGACCGGGCCGGGCGATTGCGCGACAGGAAGCCGGCCGCTACGGCGAAGGCGCCGAACCGTTCTCACGCTTTCCTGGAAATTGCGCCAGTTCCCAGCGCAGGGATTTTGTTGGCCTTTGGGGGCGGCATGCCTTGGAGATTGGCCGAAACGACCAGTCCCGTCGTCAGGCTGAGGGGCTTGCGCCAACCCCCAGCGTTTGCGCCGATTTCATGGAATGAGCGGTGAAAGCCTTGCCCCTCGACAAACGGCGATCTTTCAAAATCTCTCTGTCGAAGAATTAGGCGATCAGCACACGCGGCTCGAAGCGGCCTTTGACCGGAATATCGAGCTGGAAGGTCATGCCGGCCTGCGGATCGAGAGCGCGCTGCTTCTCGTCCTTGCCTTTCCAGGCAGAGGTAAGCACCAGGCGGTCGGCCTTCTGGCCGACAAAGGCCGGGCAAGATGCCTGCGTCACCGGCATTGCGATCTCTTTGAGCAGCGTGCCGTCCGGCGCATAGGCCTTCACCGCCGTGCCGCCCCAGACCGCGTTCCACAGCACACCGTCGCGGTCGACGACCGAGCCGTCGACATAGCCTTTCGAGGAGCGATGGTCGACGAACACCTTCGGTTCGCCTTTGGGCAGGCCGGTCGCCGGATCGCAGGCGACGCGCATCAGAAGCCCGGTCGCGGTATCGGTGTAGTAGGCGGTCGCGCCATCTTCTGAGAAACAGATCGAGTTCGATACGGTGATGTCGGAAAACAGCCGGCGCAGCTCGCCCTTGAAGAACCAGTAGATCGAGCCGGCGCCCTTCTCCTCGTCCTTGCCCATCGTTCCGGTCCAGAAGGCGCCGCACGGATGGACGCGGGAATCGTTGGAGCGCGTCAAGCGATTGTCGGCCTCGATCGGCGTGTGCGGCGTCAGCCTGCCGGTCCTGACGTCCCTGACCTGCAGCCCGATCTCGGTGGCGATGAGCTGGCGATCGTCATCGATGACGGCGATGGCGCTGGCCATCAGGCCGAGATCATGGATTTTCAGGGCACCGGCGAGCGGCTTTTCCAGAAGCTCGCCGTTGACGATGTCGAACCAGAACAGCGTGTCGGTGGCGGGATCGTAGCTTGGGCCTTCGCCGAGCTCGCAAATGTGGTCGGAAAAAACCGAAACGCCGTCCATCTTATCCTCCGAAGGCTTCGTCCCAGGCGGCGACCGCGGCACGGGCGCGCTGCGCCACGTCCTCGACGCTTGCACCTGGCTTGTAGAGGCTCGACCCCAGACCGAAGACGCTGACGCCGACCGCCTTGTAGCCGGCAAAATCCTTGTCGGAAACGCCGCCGACGGCGCCGACCAGCGTCGTTGCCGGCAGCACCGCGCGGATCGCCGCGATGCCGCCCGATCCGAGCACGCTTGCCGGGAAGAATTTCAGCGCCGAGGCGCCGAGCTGGATCGCCTGGAAGGCTTCGGTGGGTGTGAACACGCCAGGCATCGTCACCATGCCGTGCTGCATGGCGCGGCCCATGACCTCGGCATCGATGTTGGGACTGACCAGCAGACGCCCGCCTGCCTTGTGCAAGGCATCGACATCCGCCCCCGTCAGCACAGTACCGGCGCCGATCAGCGCCGTTTGCGGAAGCGCCTTGACCAGATCGGCGATGGAGACGAACGGCTCCGGCGAATTGAGCGGCACCTCGATCGCCGCGATGCCGGCGTCATGGATCGCCCGGCCGATCGCCACCGCCTCGGAAGGCTTCAAACCGCGCAGGATGGCGACAAGGCCGCGCCGGAGTTTCGGGAAAGCCGCGGTCTGGGTCACTGCGGTCTGGCTCATGCGGCGCCTCCAATCATGCCGTTCTCGCGCGCGGCCTCGACGAGGCCGGCGCGCACCGCTTCATCGGCGTCCACGGTGCGAAACGCAAGGCCGGCAAGGTCGAGCGCCGCGCCATAGAGCGTGGCCAGCGCGCCGGAGGCGACCAGCGCCACCTGCGCATCGCTTACGCCAAAGCGGCGCCTTGCCGAGGCGATCTCGCCGCCGAGCAAAAGTCCGGACAGGCATGCCGCCGCATCGGCGGGCTGCAGATCCTGCAGCAACCCGGCTGCGCGGATGGCAAACAGCTTCGAGGTAACGTCGCCACCCTCGCCCAGCGCGCGCTGGCACCATTGCCGGAAGAACGGGCTGGCGGCGGCGACCGGAGCGGGATGCTCGCCCAGCGAATGTTTGAGGATCGAATGCGCGGAGAGCATCGAATAGAGCTCGCCAGTCGGCCAGGTGCCGAAACCTTCGACCGCGCCGTCCTCGACCGCGACCCATTTCGAATGCGTGCCCGGCATGCAGACGAGGTGGCGCCCCTTTGCCGGCAAACCGGCGCCGGCAAGCTGGGTTTCCTCGCCGCGCATGACATCGGGCGCATCGGCCAGGCGCTGGGCGAGGCCAGGCACGATGCGGATGTCGCGCCGCTCGCTTTCGATGCGGGCGGCACCGCGCAAAATGGCGCCGATCGGCGCCGGCACGGTGACGTAAGGCGCCTCGATCCAGCCTTGCCGGGAACCGGCCATGCCGCAGATGATGACCGGCAACGTGTCCGGCGCGCCCATGGCGGCAAGGTGGCCTTCCAGCACCTTGGCAAAACCTTTTTCGCGGGCGGTGATCAGCCCGTCGTCGCCGCGCCGCTCGGCAAGCACCTTGCCCGAGCCATCGAGCAGCCAGGCCCTGAGCCGCGTCGTGCCCCAGTCGAGCGCGGCAACCGCAGGTGCTGTGCTCACAGGAAGCCTCCATCGACGATCAGCATCTGGGCGGTGAGCATGCGCGAGGCATCCGATGCCAGGAACAGCACCGTGCCCACCATGTCGTCGGGTTGCATGACGTCCTTGATGCATTGTTTTGCGATATGGGCGGCGAGCCCCTCGTCCGTCACCCAGAGCTCGCGCTGCCGTTCGGTGATGACCCAGCCTGGCGCCACCGCGTTGACGCGGATGCGGTCGGCGCCGAGCTTGCCGGCAAGGCCCTTGGTCAGGCCGAGTATGCCCGCCTTGGCGGCGGTATAGGCCGGCATATCGGGATGGTTGATCAGATAGGAGGTGGAGGTGAAATTGATGATCGAACCGCCGCCGGCGCGCTTCATGCCGGGCGCCACGGCCTGCGCGGTGAAGAAATGCGGCCGCAGATTGACCGCGAGGTTGTTGTCCCAGAACTCGACGGTGACGTCTTCCACCGCGTGGCGGTCGTCGAGCGCGGCGTTGTTGACGAGCGTCGTGACATCGCCATGCGCTTCAGCCGCCTTTGCCGCGGCAGCGCGCAGCGCCTCGATGTCGCGCAGGTCGGCCTTGAGATAGAGCGGGCGGCGGCCAAGCTGCTTGTCCAGCCGGTCGGCAAGGGCCGTGCTGGACTTGTCGGCTATGTCGATGAAAGCGACCTTGGCGCCCTGCCGCATGAAGCCTTCGGTCAGCGCCGCGCCGATACCGGAGCCGCCGCCGGTGATCAGCACCGAGGTGCCGTCGAGGTCGGCGAACCGCGCCGATGGCATCATATCTCTATTCTCCGTTTGGCCGGCGCGCATCCTATCCAGACAAAGCGCGGGGGCAAGGGAGAAACGTCGGATTTCCGGCCTAATGTCAGACAAATGATCGGCGCCACGCCAGATCGGCGGCGGCCGGTCTTCCGAACAACTGAAAGGCGCGGTCAGATCGCCTTGGCGTGCAGCGCGCCGCGATAGGAATCGCGCAGATAGCCGAGCGTGGCGTCGGCATCGGCCGGCTTGCCGAACAGGTAGCCCTGCCCGCCGGCGCAGCCGAACTGGACGAGACGGTCGGCCTGCGCCTCGTCCTCGATGCCTTCGGCGACGACATCCATGCCGAGCCCCTCGCACATGGCCAGGATGGCGCGGATGATGTGTTCCGAGGGCCGGTCGTCGAGGATGGAGGAGACGAAGGCGCGGTCGATCTTGAGCTTGTCGAAGTGGAATTCGCGCAGGCGGCCGAGCGACGACTGGCCGGTGCCGAAATCGTCGAGCGAGACTCGAATGCCGACGCGGCGCAGGTCCTCGACGATCTTCTCGGCCGAGGCCGGATCGTTCATCAGGCCGGTCTCGGTGATCTCGATCTCCAGCCGGCGCGGATCGAAGCCGGTGCGGTCGAGGATGGCAAGAATATGCAGGCCGGTGTTCTGGTCGACGAGCTGCGACGGCGACAGGTTGAAGGACAGGAACAGCTCCTTAGGCCAGTTGCGCGCGGCCTCGGTCGCCTTGCGCAGCACCAGCTGCGACAGCGGGCCGATGATGCCGCGTTCCTCGGCGATCGGGATGAAGACGGATGGCGGCACGACGCCGAGGTCGCGGTCGGTCCAGCGCGCCAGGGTTTCGAAGCCGATGGTGCGGCGGCTGTTGAGGTCAACTATCGGCTGGAAATGCGGCTCGACCTCGCCGGCCGAGACGGCGCGGCGCAGCGCCTGCTCGATGCGGGTGACGCGCTTGGCCGCCTCTTCCATCTCGCGGGTGTAGACGACGACGCGGCCGCGGCCCGAACGCTTGGCGTGATAGAGCGCCGTTTCGGCCTTGTTGATGAGGATCTCGGTGGTCTCGTCGCCGGAATAAAACAGCGAGCAGCCGACCGAGGCCGACAGCCTCGCGGTGCGCTCGCCCACGTCATATGGCGCCGACAATATCTCGATCAGCATGCGCGACTTCTCGGCCGCCTGCTCCTCCGAGAACACCATCGGGTAGAGGTAGGCAAACTCGTCGGCGCCGATGCGGCAGACGGTGGAATAGCCGTCCATCGAGGCGCGCAGCCGCATCGCCACCTGGATCAGGATGTCGTCGCCGGCCCTGTGGCCGAACAGGTCGTTGATCGGCTTGAAGCCGTCGAGGTCGAGGATGCCGACGGTGAAGGGCGCGGGATCGTCGGCGCGGTCGCTGATCAGGCGATCGACCTTGTCGAAGAAGCGACGATGGTTGCCAAGCCCGGTCAACGAATCGGTGAAAGCCAGATCCGTGTTTTCCTTGCCTGGCTGACCGGTGCCAAACGTCGTTTGCATCATGCCTCTGTTGTGATGTCGGTATTTGCGGCCAGACTGGCAGCAAAGCGTTTAGGAAAAGTATCGGAAAATCGATTTTCCAATGTCCAAAAGCTGCTTGCCTCGCCGGCAATGGTTCAGCTTCCGACAAGGAACACTGATCCGCCCCCAAGATATTCGTTTATGCGTAATTTCCAATGGAAATATCGGATGGTCTTAGGGGCTTGGCTTCTGTTTAAGCAATTGCGGACGGAGGCCACCGCGCAGACGCAGAACCCAACCGCTTCGCGCCTTTCGTGGATCGCTTTAGCCGGCTTGCCTTACGCGATAGAGCTCGATCGGACTGCCCTTCTCGCCGACCAGCTCGAGCCAGTCCGGCACGCTGCCGCGCAGCAGGCCGGCAAGGAAGCCCTGCGGCGCCTTCTGGGTCAGGGTCCGGCTCTCGAAATTGCCGGGGCAGATGGCGACGAGGCCGACACGATGCGCTTCGACGATACGATGCGCGTCATCGGCCGAGCCGAGAAAGGCCTCCAGTGCCAGGAGATTGCCGGCGACATTGCGGTGATAGGGGCCGGCGAAGACGCGATGGCCGCTGTAAGCAAGGACCGGCGCTCCGAGATTGGAGATCGTCAGCACGGTGGTGCCGGCCATGCCGCCAAGCGGCGCAAAGGTGGCCTTCTTCTCGCAGGTCTTGTCCATGGCGCCGCCGTCGGCGACAGCCGTGCCTTTATCGAACGCCACAGAGGCGGCAGCGGCGACGCCTGTCCAGACCGGGTTGATCGAGACCAGCCAGACGGCCGCCAGGCGCAGCGCCACGCCGAGCGAAGAACTGGTTTCGGCGCGGGCGCGCCATTTGGCGATCCAGGCCGAGAGCGGGATGACCGCAAAGGCGATCGAGAAGGTGGTGCCGCGCACCTGCCAGGCGCCGACCACGAAAGCGACGACGAGCAGTGCTGCAACGAGGCTGTCCTGCCGCCGCCAGCCGCCGCGGCGGAAGCGCAGCGCCATCAGGATGATCGCGACCAGCGGCGTCCCGTAACGCGCCGCCACGCGCGCCGGATTACGGACAAGCAGCATGAACAGCGACTGGGCCTCGTCGATATTGTCGAGCCACAGTTCCCTGAGGCGCGGGTCGAGATTGGCGTAGGGCGCGGCGAGGCATTGCGGAAACAGCGCCGCCACGACCACGCCGAGGACGACGCCGAGCGCGGCAAGCGATGCCAGCCTGAGCTGCCAGCCGCGGGCGGCGGGTACGATCGAGGCAATCGCCGCAAGCCCGATGCCGGCAACGGCCGCGACGAGGAACTGCGTGACCGAGAAGGCATCGCATTGCGCCACGCCCCATGCGGAAGGCGAGACGGTGGTGACGAAGACAAGCGCCGCCACGCCGGCGAAGCCGAGGCCGAAATCCCGGACGATCGCCCGCTCGCCGCCGGCATCGGCAACGAACAGCAACGACACGCAGACGCCGATGGCGGCGACATAGGGCACGGTTTCCATGCCGACGGCGAGTGTCAGCGCGGCGCAGGAGCCGGACAACAGCGCGGCCCAGCGTCGGGCAGGCGCCTCGATCAGCAAAGCGAGGCTCGCCATGGTGAGCATCAGCTGGGCGTTATGGTGATCGAGCGCGCCGGGTGCATAGATGCCCATGACGTAATAGCCGGCGCCACCGATCAGGATGGCGGGCAGCACCGCGCCACCACCGCCGAAGCTGCGCGCGGCGCGCGCGGTGAAGAACAAGGTCGACCAAAAAAGCAGCGCCGGCCACAGCACCTGCGCCACGTCCTCGGCGAGCGGCCTGCTGCCGGTAAGCACTGAGGCGGCAAGCATGATCGCAGCGATCGGCGCATCGACCAGCCTCGACCAGTGCATGACGAAGCCGCCTTCCAGGCCCATCCGGTACTGGTGCAGGTCGAACCAGCCCTGGCCGGCGAGCAGGTCGCGGACCTCGACGAGGCGCAGCAGGTTGTCGTTGTCGCCGCCGGCATCGGTCAGCGGGCCAAAACCGGTCCACGCATCGAGTGCGAACGCGAGCAAGGCGGCAAGCAGCGCCAGCATGAGATCGGACTTCCAGGTGGCGGCGCCGTTCTCAGCTGTGCCCATTGCCTTAGCCTTTGAAGGGAGAGGATCGGTTTAAACCTAGCCTTAACGGCTTCAATAAATAGTAAAACGGCTCGACGGGGCCGGCATGAGCACGGCCGGAGGCTGGTCGGGCGCCCGGAGACAGACATGCCGCATGCAGTCCGCCACGAGCCGGTTATCGCCGTGCTCCTGCCTTGCTACAACGAAGAGCTGACGATCGGCGAGGTCGTGCGGCGTTTCCGCGAGACCCTGCCGTCGGCCGCGATCTATGTCTACGACAACAATTCCAAGGACCTCACGGCGCTGAAAGCCCGCGCCGCCGGCGCCAACGTCGTGCGCGAGCCGCGCCAGGGCAAGGGCAATGTGGTGCGGCGCATGTTCGCCGACATCGATGCCGACATCTATGTGATGGCCGACGGCGACGGCACCTATGCGCCGGAGGATGCGCCGCAGCTGATCAACGTGCTGCTGACCGAGCGCTCCGACATGGTGGTCGGCACCAGGCGCGGCGTGACCGACGATGCCGGCCGCAACGGCCACGCTTTCGGCAACCGCATCTTCAACCGCCTCTACAAGAGCCTGTTCGGCACGGACTTCACCGACATATTTTCGGGCTACCGGGTTTTTTCCCGCCGCTTCGTCAAGAGCTTCCCCGCCGTCTCCGGCGGCTTCGAGATCGAGACCGAGATGTCGGTGCATGCCTCGCAGTTGAAATTGCCGGTGAGCGAGATGGCGCTCGATTACGGCCGCCGCCCGGAAGGCTCGTCGTCGAAACTGTCGACCTTCCGCGATGGCGCCAGGATCCTGTGGATGTTCGCCATGCTGATGAAGGAGACGCAGCCGCTGCGCTTCTTCGGCACGTTCGCGCTGTTCTTCCTGGCGGCCAGCATCGGCCTGATGATCCCGGTACTGGTCGAGTTCGCCGAGACGGGGCTGGTGCCGCGCATGCCGACCTGGGTGCTGTCGATCGGCATGCTGCTTCTGGCCATGCTCTCCATGATGACCGGGTTGATCCTCGATTCGGTTTCGCGCGGCCGGGCCGAGCAGAAGCGCATCTTCTACCTGTCGATTTCCTCCGGCCGCGCCGAGCGCCCGGGATCCGGGCAGGCCGCGCCGAAAAGCGAGCCGCGCAAGGCATCGCGGGCGGCATAGTGGACCGCCTTGTCCGCTTCGCTCTTGCCGGCGGCATCGGCTTCGCCGCCGACGCGGCGGCACTCTGGCTGCTGCTTTCGGCGACGCCGCTCGGCCCGCTCTCGGCGCGCGTGCTGTCGATCGGCTTCGCGCTCTGCGTCACCTGGCAGGTAAACCGCCATCTGACCTTCTCGCCGTCGAGCCGGGGCATCGCGCAGGAAGGCGTGCGCTACGGCGGCGTCGGCATCGCCACCAGCGTCGTCAATTATCTGGTCTACTGCGCCGCCCTGTTCGCGCTGCCGGGGCTGCCGCCGCTCGTTGCCCTCGCCTTTGCCTCGATCGTCGCCATGGCGCTATCCTTCCTGGGCTATTCGCGCCTGGTCTTCGACCGGTAGAGCGATTTCCGTTTCATGCAAACGGCAACCGCTCTGTCTGTTTGTCTGACGCAATCCCGGACGGAAAACCGTTTCACACTTTTCCTGGAATTGCTGTAGCTCTGGCCGATTGGCAGAAGCCGCCGATTTCCCTATATCGGCGCTTCCTGGAGTTTGCTCGACCGCCCTGGAGGCCGAAAATGCCGCTGAAAATCGCTGTCCAGATGGACCATGTCTCCACCGTGTCGATCGCCGGCGACACCTCGTTCGCGCTGTCGCTGGAGGCGCAGCGGCGCGGCCACAAGCTCTATCACTACACGCCCGACCGGCTGTCGATGCGCGACGGCAAGGTGTTCGCGCGCGTCGAGGAGATGCAGGTGCGCGACGAGAAGGGCAACCACTATTCGCTGGGCGAGAAGGTGCGCACCGACCTCTCCGAGATGGACGTGGTGCTGCTCCGGCAAGACCCGCCCTTCGACATGAACTACATCACCACCACGCACATTCTGGAGCGCATCCATCCAAAAACGCTGGTGATCAACGACCCGGCCTGGGTGCGCAACAGCCCGGAAAAGATCTTCGTCACCGAATTCCCGGACCTGATGCCGGAAACGCTGATCACCAAGGACCCGCAGGAGGTGGCCGCCTTCCGCAAGGAATTCGGCGACATCATCGTCAAGCCGCTCTACGGCAATGGCGGCGCCGGCATCTTCCATCTGCACGAGGCCGACCGCAACCTTGCCTCGCTGCTGGAAATGTTCGGCCAGCTGTTCCGCGAGCCCTATATCGTGCAGCGCTACCTCAAGGACGTGCGCAAGGGCGACAAGCGCATCATCCTGATCGACGGCGAGCCGGTGGGCGCCATCAACCGCGTGCCGGCCGAGCACGATTCGCGCTCCAACATGCATGTCGGCGGCCGCGCCGAGAAGACGGAGCTGACCGAGCGCGAGCGCGAGATCTGCGCCCGCATCGGACCGGCGCTCAGGGAACGCGGCTTCATCCTCGTCGGCATCGACGTGATCGGCGATTACATGACCGAGATCAACGTCACCTCGCCGACCGGCGTGCGCGAGGTGCAGCGTTTCGGCGGGGCGGATATTGCGGGTTTGTTCTGGGATTGCGTCGAGGGGAAGAGGAAGTAAGCCTCCCATACGACTAGTCTGCCAAATGTGCTGGAAGAAGTAGATCTGGCGATGAGCTATTTGAGGAGCAAGTTGTCAACGTGCTGCCTTTGACCGTGAGCGCTCCCGCGACCTATCCGCTATAGCAGGGTCTAGCCTCCCGCTTTCCAGGAAAAGCAATTTCATGATAATTGTTACCGCAAGCGACAATAACTTTGTGCCCGGGCTTTTCGTATTCATCTTTTCTGCTTGGATTCATAATCGCGGGGCGAAGTTCCTCGTTATCGACGCAGGAATAGAGCCTGCCACCGTGATAAAGCTTCGCCGTTTTTGTGAACGAAATGGAATAGATTGTCAGCTCGTCCGAGCAGACGGCAAGCGGATTTCCGATCTGCCGACAAGAGGCAAGCTGCTGACGACTGCCGCATATGCCCGAATACTCATTCCCGAGATATTGCCTGATTGTGATAAGGCCATCTACATGGATGCAGATACGCTGGTGGTGTCCGATCTCAGCGGCCTCTGGTCAGCGGACTTGGGCGACAATTTGGTCGCCGGCGTGATTGACGGCTTCGTCGAGCAGGAGGAACTCGATGACGTCGGAATGTCCCGGAATGAGTATATCAATTCCGGCGTTCTGACGATGAACCTCGCCGCCTGGCGCAGTGAAGGCATTACGGACAGGATCTTTGCAAAAGTTCGGGAAACCGACCATTCGCGATACCTCGACCAGACAGCCTTGAATACGGTGGTGCGCGGACGAGTTCTTTTCCTGGACAGGGAATGGAATTTCTTTTCAGACCGGTATGTGCAAATCGAACGGCGGCTTCCCAAGGTGATCCACTATGCGGGAGCGGCCAAGCCCTGGCGCTTCAAGCGCGTGCCTTTTGCGGATGTTTTCAATTTCTACAGAACCATGTCGGGGTTGAATATTCCTGCAGGAACAATGGTTTTGAAGTCCGCCCGTAGACGAAAGATGATCCTTGGCCTCATAGGGCTGCGAAGGAAGTACTGGTCGTCCGCCCTGGCAACTTACTACTATCGCCGTCGATTTACCAAGCCGCACCTACGAAGCTTGGATAAGATATTCTCGAAGGTTCCGTTGCCGCGGCAATGTTCGACTGCTGCGCCATAACGGGACGCGCAGTTGTCTACGTTCCCGGCAATGTTCTTGCCCAAGCGAAAATCTGTGGTTGTCCAGCCTGACTTCGCTCGCGGCTTGATCGCAAGACCGCCCGCGAGCCTGTATCCGGGGGCTTGAGACAAGATGGTGGCGCGGGTTCGCACGGCGGCTTTCCAGGGCATGGAGGCCGTGCCGGTCATCTTCCCCGCGAACGGCACGACGAGCCTTGCCGTCGATTCCGCGAGACCTTTAGAGAATGGCGCGTCAGCCAAGCGCTTGGAAAAAGCTCCGAGTTTCGTGTCGAGCGTGAGGATTGCGTTGGAGTTCCGCTAAGAGAAGCGCTTCGAGCGGCAGCCGATAGTGGATTGTGACCGGTTCCTGCGCCGGGCGGGCGCACAGCCCCTCGACGACTTCAGCCTCATGACGTCGATGGCACTTCCGAGCCGAAGTCATTGCCTTGATAACAAGCCTGTTCTCGTAATGTTCTTGCAGTAAACAAAAATCTGTGGTTGTCTTCGTTGACCCCTTCGCCGCCTGGTGGCAGGACCGGCAGGAGGGCAGGTATCCGGGGGCTTTGAAAAATGGTGGCGCGGGTTCGCACGGTCGCTTTCCAGGGCATCGAGGCAGTGCCGGTCGATGTCCAGGTGATGGTCGGACCGGGCAAGGTCGGCATGCAGATCGTCGGCCTGCCGGACAAGGCGGTGGCCGAAAGCCGCGAGCGCGTGCAGGCGGCGCTGCATGCGTCCGGCCTGTCGATGCCGTCGAAGAAGGTGACGGTGAACCTCGCGCCGGCGGATCTGCCCAAGGAAGGCAGCCATTACGACCTGCCGATCGCGCTCGGCCTGATGGCGGCCCTCGGCGCCATCCCTGGCGACATGCTGGCAGGCTATGTGGTACTGGGCGAATTGTCGCTCGACGGCACCATCGCCGGCGTGGCCGGCGCGCTGCCGGCGGCAATCGGCGCCAACGCCGAAGGCAAGGGCCTGATCTGTCCCTTCGCCTGCGGACCGGAGGCGGCCTGGGCGGGCAAGGATTTCGACATTTTGGCGCCACGCAGCCTGATCGCGATCGCCAACCACTTTCGCGGTACCCAGGTGCTGTCGCGGCCCGAAGCCGGCATCCAGCTCGCGGGGCGCGACCTGCCTGACCTCGCCGACATCAAGGGCCAGGAAAGCGCCAAGCGGGCGCTGGAAGTGGCGGCTGCCGGCGGGCACAACCTCTTGATGGTCGGGCCGCCGGGTTCGGGCAAATCGATGCTGGCGCAGCGCCTGCCCTCGGTCCTGCCGCCGCTGGCGCCGAAGGAGCTGCTCGAAGTGTCGATGATCGCTTCGGTGGCAGGCGAGCTTGGCGAAGGCAAGCTGACCGACCGGCGGCCGTTCCGCGCCCCGCATCATTCGGCCTCGATGGCGGCGATGGTGGGCGGCGGCATACGCGCGCGGCCGGGCGAGGTCTCGCTCGCCCATCATGGGGTTCTGTTCCTCGACGAGTTGCCGGAGTTCACGCCGCAGACGCTGGATGCGCTGCGCCAGCCGCTGGAGACCGGCGACTGCATGATCGCGCGCGCCAACCATCGCGTCACCTACCCGGCGCGCATCCAGCTGGTGGCGGCGATGAATCCGTGCCGCTGCGGCATGTCGGGAGAGCCCGGCTATCGCTGCCTGCGCGGCGACCGCTGCCGCACCGACTACCAGGCGCGCATTTCCGGCCCGCTGCTCGACCGCATCGACCTTCGGATCGAAGTGCCGGCGGTCTCGGCAAGCGACCTGATCCGGCCGGACAAGGCCGAGACAAGTGCTTCGGTAGCGCAGCGCGTGGCGCGGGCGCGCGCCATGCAGCGCGAACGGCTCGAAAAGCTGGGCGCCGGCACCACCACCAACGCCCATTGCCCGCCTTCGATCATCGAGGAGATCGCCAAGCCCGACACGGCCGGCCTGACGCTGCTCAAGGATGCCAGCGAAAAACTCGGCTTTTCGGCGCGGGCCTATCACCGCGTGCTCAAAGTGGCGCGCACGCTGGCCGACCTCGACGCCAGCGAGACGGTCGGCCGCATCCATCTCGCCGAGGCGATTTCTTACCGGATGAGTGCCGAGCGGATGGCGCAGGCGGCGTAATCACAAGGGATCGCAAGGGGCCCAGGTCCGCTTCTCCATCGGCTCCCGGGGCTTGCTTTTCCTCTTCAATCGGTCGTGGGGATCAGCTTCTGCAGCGTCGGCGCCAGGATCATGCCGAAGGTCAAAGCATCGCCATAGGCTCGCGCGGAAAGCATGGCCCCGTGCACGGTCGCCATGAAGGCCTCCGCCTCGACGGGCGGCGCAGCGGAGATTGTCAATGTGCCTTGCTCGGCGCCGCGCTCGATGACGCCGGTCAGCCACCCCGAGAGAAACCGAAAATACGCCCGGACCTCCACGGCAATTTCGGGCGGAAGAGCCGGAAGCTCGCTGGCGAGCAGGGCGCAGACGCAGAACGGCCTGCTCGCATCCTCAATGCACTGGGCCCAGAAGCCGGCGTAGGTTCGAAGCAACTCAGGCGGCTCAGGCACATTGCGCTCGAGTTCCGCCATGCCCGTGACGGCATGCTCGAGATAACGGCTGACCAGGGTTTGCACCAGGTCGACCTTGCTGGGGAAATGGTGGTGGATGCTGGCCTTGCGGATTCCGATCACCTCGGCGATGTCCGCGTAGCTGAAACCGTTGTAGCCGCCGGCGACGATGAAGGTTCGCGCGGCGGCCAGGATGTCATCGGCAGTGTTCGAGGGCTTGTTCATAGACATGCCTAACTTCCAGCGGAGGAAACCTCAACTCGCGACCTGTCGCGGCTTGCGAAGGATATCGCTCACGGAAAGCCACACAGCGGACACCAGGAAGTAGAAGGCGCCGAAAGCGGCATAGGGCGCAACGTTGGCGATGCCAATGGCCTCGGTGCCGCCGGCCATCTTTACGAAGAACAGGCCGGCCAGCGCCGACTGGGCGCCGCTCAGGATCATTGCCCATTGCGCACCGTTGGTTTTCCAGCGACGCACGGCGGTGAGAAGCTGAAAGGCGCCGGAGACAACGGCCCAGACGCCATAGACCGAGAGCACCGTATTCATGCTGCGGCCAAGCGCGATGGCGACCGCAATCGCCGTTACGATGCTGACGGCGAAGTTCAACATCTGCGACTTGTTGCGGCGGAGCCCGCCGCTACGCTGCGCGTCGACATAGTTGGCGAGCGCGTCCCACACGGGGTAGGTCACCAGCATGACGGCAGCGAGCGGTTGACTGCTTCTTGCGACGGTGAAAGCCAGGGCAACCCAGGCCGCTGACACCGCAAACCGCAGATAGTAATAGAATTTGAGCCAGGCATTCGACGACCGGGCACGGTCGATTTGTGCAGACATGACGATACCTTTCATCCAATTGTGCCTACCAACTAATAGGTAGATACAAAATCGTCAATGCCTTGCGGACCGATCAGCGATCACCTCGATATCTCGTTTATGTGATCGGCGCCGGCTCACCGTCCCGCCGGCGGTCGACGGCGCGGCCGGCCTGCTCGAGGAAGTTGCCTCGTCAAATATCTCCGGCGAGGAAGACCGCTAGAGCCACACCGATCTGTAGGATTCCACGCCAATATCGACGGTGCCCAGAAGATCGTGGCACTGGTCGCGAAGGAGCACCCGGCGCTGATCAAGACCGTCAACGACAATTTCACCACCGTCGACACGATCCTGGCGAAGTACAAAACGGCGGATGGGCCTACGACAAGCTGTCCGACGCCGACCGAAAGGCGCTAAACGGCCCGGTGACGGCCCTGGCAGTGGATTTGCCCAAGCTGCGGGGGACGCTGGGGCTGAACTGAGGTTTTTCAAAAGAGCCGAGATCGCTTGAGTATGCTGCGTTGGGGTGCTGTTTGCCAATTAGGCAGAGGCCGGCGCCGCCCCTCATCTGGCTGCCGCCATCTTCTCCCCGTGAACGGGGAGAAGGGACTTGTCGCCGCTCCTTTCGCCAATTGTCAGCGCGGCAGGAATGGCGGCGCGTTGCGGCCAGCCTCTTTCGCCCCGTTTACGGGGAGAAATGCCCGGCAGGGCAATGAGGGGCAACGCTGACGGATGAAAAATGATCGCGGCGACTGACGCCGCGCCCTTCGATCCTCTGCCGGTTCACCCTTTCGCCTTCAGCTCCAGCCGCCGCTTATGCAGCACCGGCTCCGTATAGCCATTGGGCTGGCTCGTCCCCTTGAACACAAGGTCGCAGGCGGCCTGGAAGGCGATGGAATGGTCGAAGTCCGGCGCCATCGGGCGGTAGAGCGGGTCGCCGACATTCTGGCGGTCGACGATCGCCGCCATGCGCTGCAGCGAATCCCGGACCTGGATTTCCGAGCAGACCTTGTGGCGCAGCCAGTTGGCGATGTGTTGCGAGGAGATGCGCAGCGTGGCGCGGTCCTCCATCAGGCCGACATCGTTGATATCGGGAACTTTCGAGCAGCCGACGCCCTGGTCGATCCAGCGCACGACATAGCCCAGAATGCCTTGCGAGTTATTATCGAGCTCACGTTGGATCTCGTCCGGCGTCCAGTTCGGCCGCACCGCCACCGGCACGGACAAAATATCGTCGAGCTTGGCCTTCGGCCGGCTCTTCAGCGCCGCCTGCACGGCATGCACGTCGACCTTGTGATAATGCGTGGCGTGCAGGATCGCGGCCGTCGGCGACGGCACCCAGGCGGTGTTGGCGCCGGCCCTGGGGTGCGCGATCTTCTCAACCAGCATCGCCGCCATCAGGTCCGGCATCGCCCACATGCCCTTGCCGATCTGGGCATGGCCGGCGAGCCCGCATTCCAGCCCCGTATCGACATTCCAGGCCTCATAGGCGGAAATCCAGGCGGCCTGCTTCATGTCGCCCTTGCGGATCATCGGGCCGGCTTCCATCGAGGTGTGGATCTCGTCGCCGGTGCGGTCGAGGAAGCCGGTGTTGATGAACACCACGCGCGCTCTTGCCGCGCGGATCGCTTCCTTGAGGTTGACGGTGGTGCGCCGCTCCTCGTCCATGATGCCCATCTTGATGGTGTTTTTCGCCATGCCGAGCAGCACTTCCACGCGATCGAAGATCTCGACGGCGAAGGCGACCTCGTCGGGCCCATGCATCTTGGGTTTCACGACATACATCGAGCCGGCACGGGAATTGGCGCGGCGGCCGCTGGCGCCGACATCGTGCAGCGCGATCAGCGCGGTGATGGCCGCATCCATGATGCCTTCCGGCACTTCGTGGCCGTCGCGATCGGTTATCGCCGGATTGGTCATCAGGTGGCCGACGTTTCTGACCAGCATCAGCGAACGTCCAGGCAGCAGCAGCTGGCCGCCATTGGGAGCCGTGTAGCGGCGGTCCGGGTTGAGCTTGCGGACAAAGGTCTTGCCGCCCTTGGTGATCTCTTCGGAAAGATCGCCCTTCATCAGGCCGAGCCAGTTGCGGTAGACGACGACCTTGTCCTCGGCGTCGACAGCGGCGACCGAATCCTCGCAGTCCTGGATGGTGGTCAAAGCCGATTCCAGGATGACGTCGGCAATGCCGGCCGGATCGGTCTTGCCGATCTGGTTGGCGCGGTCGATGACGATCTCGATATGCAGGCCGTTCTTGACCAAGAGCACGGCTTCGGGATTCTCGGCATCGCCGCGATAGCCGGCGAACTGCTTTGGGTCGGCAAGCGTGGTGGCGCCGGCGCCTTCACCCAGTTTCAGCGCGCCGTTCGCGACGGACAACCCGTTGACGCCGGCCCATTTGCCAGTGGTCAGCGGCACCGATTGGTCGAGGAAATCCCTGGCCCAGGCAATCACCTTGGCGCCGCGCGCGGGATTAAAGCCCTTGCCCTTCTCGGCGCCGCCGGTCTCGGGAATGGCGTCGGTGCCGTAGAGCGCGTCGTAGAGCGAGCCCCAGCGCGCATTGGCGGCGTTGAGCGCATAGCGCGCGTTCATCACCGGAACGACGAGCTGCGGCCCGGCGACGACGGCGATCTCAGGGTCGACATGCTCGGTGCCGACGCTGAAGGCCGGCCCTTCCGGCACCAGATAGCCGATCTCCTTCAGGAAATTCTTGTAGCCTTCCATGTCGATCGGTGCGCCGTTCTGGCGGTACCAGCCATCGAGCTTTTCCTGCATGGCGTCGCGTTTGGCCAGCAGCGCGCGGTTCTTCGGCGCGAGATCGTGGACGATCGCCGAAAAGCCTGTCCAGAATTTCTCCGGGTCGACGCCGGTGCCGACTGCTGCCTCCTCGGCCACGAAGTCATGGAGCTCCCGGGCAATCCGCAACCCGGCGATCTCGATGCGATCGGTCATCAGCACGTCTCCAGATAGGTGGCCGAGGGAAGTCGGCCGTGTTTGCTGGCTCGGGGGCCTTTGGCATGTTTGGGGTTGCGGGGTCAATTCGGCTTAGGGTGTAGGGCGGCGCCGCCTTTCCTTCTCCCCTTGTGGGAGAAGGTGTCGCCGAAGGCGACGGATGAGGGGTGTTCCAGGGAAAACCAGCGTCTCACTCCGCTGGAATACCCCTCATCCGTCTCGGCGCTATCGCGCCGATCCACCTTCTCCCACAAGGGGAGAAGGAAAAAAGTCGCCTCACACCGCAATCCTTGGCCGCCCCGAAGCCACCGCCACCACATGCGCCTCGATGAACATGCGCTGGCCTTCGATGGTCGAGACCTTGAACTCGGTGGCAAGTTCGATCTCGGCATTGTCGGTGCCGGCGTTTTTGGCGCGTTCGGCAACGATCGCCTGCACATCGGCTTCGGCCGCCGCAATCGCCTTCTCCTCCTCGGTGAAGTCGCGCACCGTCTGGCCGGAGGCGAGGCGGAAGAGGCCTTCCCTGGGCTGGCTGACGCGGGCTTCGGCCGAGACGCGCACCTGGCCGACCACCGCGCCGAGCGCGTTGGCGACGTCGGTATCCTCCGGCACGATGCAGCCATTGCCGACGAGCGGCGGCAGGCCTGCATAATGCAGCGGCGCGGAGGCGCCGAGGCCGATGACCGGGCGGTCGAGCGCGACGGTGAAGCGGGCGATGCCGGGATGGGCATCGACCGCGCGCTGCACCAGCGCATGCGCGACGGTCGCGGCACCGTCCAGCCCGTCCTCGGCGAAAGCGGTCTCCAGGATGTATTCGGCCGACCAGCGGGTCAGCGTGACAAGCACGCGCTCGGCCAGCGCTTCCGGCGTCGCGGCGATCGCCTGGCCGCGACCGTCGCGGCGGCGGGCGAAAAGCTCGGCGCCGATGCGGGCGGTGGCTGGATCCCAGTTCGACTGCTTGCCCAGCACATGGGCGGCGTCGGACGGCGTGAAGCCCGATATGTGCACGAGCCCTCGCGCCACGAGCCGGTTCAGCGTGGCGTTCTGCGCGTTGGAAGCAAGCAGCCTGTCGAGCGCCAGCGGGGTGGCGCCGATCGTCTCGTAGAGTTTCGCTTCCGGCCCGGTGAGGCCGGCGGCGAGCCGGTCCGGCACGCCGGTGCGCACGGCGAAACGGCCATCCATGCGGCCGGGATTGGGCGCGCGCAGCTGCCGTTCCAGTTCCGACGTCACCGCCTCGCCATGCGCCAGGCCGGCCAGCGCAAGCGGCACCAGACGGCGCGGTCCGAGCAGGATTTTCGGGTCGAGCGCGCCGTCTTCCAGCGTGACTTCGGAATCGCCGCCGAGGCCGAAGGTGCGCATGGCGACCGCCTCGACCATGGTGCGGAAGCCGCCGACGGTGGCGCCTTCGGGATCGAGACGCGGCCGGCCACCATCCAGCACGGCGACATCCGTGGTGGTGCCGCCGATATCCGAGACCAAGGCGTCGTCCAGCCCGGTCATATGGCGGGCGCCGACGAGGCTGGCGGCGGGGCCGGAGAGAATGGTTTCGATCGGCCGCTGGCGGGCAAAGGCCGCCGACACCAGCGCGCCGTCGCCACGCACCACCATCAGGGGCGCGGCGATGCCGCGCTTGGCGAGGAAGCCTTCGGTCGCCGCGACCAGCCGGTCGATCATCGAGATCAGGCGGGCGTTGAGCAAAGTGGTGAGCGCGCGGCGCGGGCCGCCGAGCTTCGCCGAAAGCTCATGGCTGGCGGTGACCGGCAGGCCGGTCTTGTCGCGGATCAGGTCGCGCGCTGCTAGCTCATGCGCCGGGTTGCGGGTGGCGAAATAGGCGCAGACGGCGAAGCCCGACACCGAACGCCCAAGCTCCGGCAGTGCCGCCTCGAGACCGGAAAGATCGAGTTTTGCCGCATTGCCGTGCACGTCATGACCGCCGGGGCAGAACACCACCGGGTCGGTGCCTAAAGCCGTCTTCAGCCCGTCGCGGGCAAGATCGGCCTCGGAAAAGCCGATCATGACCAGCGCCACGCGCCCGCCCTGGCCCTCGACCAGCGCGTTGGTGGCTAAAGTGGTGGACATCGAGACCAGCTTTATCGCGGCCGGGTCGGTGCCGGATTTCTCCAGCACCGCATCGACCGCGCCGGCAATGCCGACGGCGAGATCGTGGCGCGTGGTCAGCGACTTGGCCTTGGCCAGCACCTTGCCTTTGGTTGGCTGATTCAGGGGCCCACCCTCTTCCGACCACAGCACGGCATCGGTGTAGGTGCCGCCGGTGTCGATGCCGAGGAAGAGAGGTTTTGGCTTGGCGGTCATTTGGGGCGGCAGTCCGGGACAAGAGGATCGGGTGCCTGCCCCTTAGCCGATACGGCGTTGCGGATAAAGAAGGGAGGGATGGGCCAAGGGACGGAGAGCTGGAGCGGCTTCGAAGATTTGCTGAGAAGTTGGCGCCAAGCCACCCCCCTCTGTCCCGCCGGCCTCTCTAATCATCAACGCAGGAGATCGGCTCCGCCGCCGGCGCCTCCTACTTCGCCGTGACAGTGCCCTTCATCGAGACGTGGATGGCGCAATGGAAGGGGTGCGCGCCGGCGGCTGCGATCTTGACCTTGGCGCTCTTGCCCGTGGCAAGCTGGCCGGTATCGAAGGATCCGTCATCCGCGGTGGCAGTGTGCGTCATCGGGTCGGCATTGGTGAAGGTGATGGTGTCGCCGACGGCGGCGCTGACCTTCGACGGGTTGAATTTCATGCCCTTGATCTGGACCGCGTGATTGGCGGCGTAGGCGGGCATGGCCAGGGCAAGCAGAGCAAGAACGAGCATGGTGCGCATGATGGATATCCTCCTGAGCGCGAGACCTCATCCTTAACTAACGCCGGCGCGGGGCTTGTCATGCCAGGAAGCCGATCTTTTTATGCGACCCATCGCAAAACGGCTTGTTGGCCGAGTGGCCGCAGCGGCAGAGGAAGACTTTTGTGGTGCGGGCGATGGTGTGGCCGGTGCCGGTGACAATCTCGGCATTGCCTTCGACCTTCAGCGGGCCGTTGGCGGTGGGCGTCACGTTGAGCGGGCCATCCCGCGCTTCCAGCACCTGCGCTTCCTTCAAGGGCGGCTCGCCGGTGGCGGTGAAGCCGGCCTTGATGTGGCTGTTGTCGCAGAACGGCTTGTTCTGAGACAGGCCGCAGCGGCAGAGCGTGGCGCGAAAGAAGGTCTCATCGCCCAGCACGATCTCGGCATGCACCGCCAGCGGGCCGTTCTCCCTGACGCGCACGGTGTTGACCGCCGGCGGCTTCTCCTGCGGCCCGCCATCCTTGCGGTTGTAGGTGATGGCGCCGGACGGGCAGTTTTCCGCCAGCGCCACGACCTGCTCGACGCTCGTTGCGTCTGGATGGATCCACTCGCCCGGCGCGTTGGGCACGAAGACATGCGGGTTGCCGAGCACGCAATTGCGCGAATGGATGCAGCGCTTGCCGCTGAAACCGACGTCGATCTTCTCGCCTTCGACCGTGCCTGCCATTTGGGTAGGGTACTCCTGTTGATGGGAGACAGGCTAGGGCGGCTGTGGGAAAGGCGTCAAGCTGGGAGGATGGGCAGCTTCTCCTTCTCCCCCTGTGGGAGAAGGTGGATCGGCGCGCAGCGCCGAGACGGATGAGGGGTGTTCCAGCTTGGCAAATACGCCCGATCGGCATCACCGCCAAGGTTGCAAACTTTCATCCCGCACATAGGCGATGATGGTGTCGCAGACCGCGTCCAGTTCCTTCAAAACATCGTCGTTCCAGAACCGCAGCACGCGGAATCCCCTCGCCTTCAGTTCGGCATCACGCTCCCGGTCATGGCGCGACTCCGCATGTTGGCTGCCGTCGATTTCGACGATGAGCCGAGCATCTGCGCAAAGGAAGTCGGCTACGAATCGGCCGATCGGCACCTGCCGTTTGAACATGATCTTGTCGAGACGGCGGCCACGCAACTCCTGCCATAAGCGGTCTTCCGTGTCCGTTGCCTCGCGGCGCATCGAACGAGCGAAATTTCGTTTGGCTGGGGTTATGGGCTGGTGCGGCATGCCATCATCGGTGCTCAGGCCAATAGCGTCTCACTCCGCTGGAGCACCCCTCATCCGTCTCGGCGCTGCGCGCCGAGCCACCTTCTCCCACAGGGGGAGAAGGGGAAGAGGCGTCCCCCTACTCCTGCAGATCGATCTCCTCGCTCTGGCCGCCGCTGCAGGTGTAGCAGCAGTCGTCGCAGATTTCCTTGTTGTTGGGGCCGACGCCCCAATAGGTTTCCTCGTCGCCGTCGACCCAGGCGCCGTAGCAGATCTTTTCGCCCTCGTTGCAGGAGATCGGCAATTGCTTGGTCTCGCCGTCGTCGAGGTAGAAATCCTTGCCATCGCCCGGCCAGACATAGTCGCGGTCCTGGCTGTAGAGTTCGACGCGCATGGCGTTGGGGTGATTGTTCTTGATCTGGAAGGTGACGTCGCCGGCATGGGCGGCGGGCACGAACAGGACGGCAAGCGAAAGCGCGGCGACGGCGCGGCGCGCGAAAAGGATCGACATGAAAACCCCCGAGGTAGAATCGGCCCCCACGGCCGATCGCGGGATGATGGCACGATGCGGGCCGCTGCCAAGGGGTTGGCGACGAAAATAGGTGACTGATTTTGGGGGATTGGCGGGACTTCCCCTTCTCCCCTTGTGGGAGCAGGTGGATCGGCGCGAAGCGCCGAGACGGATGAGGGGTGCTCCAGCTTGGCAAGGGCGCCATCGTGGAGCATCGAGCCCAATCGCCGGCGCCTCGTTTCTTCCAACACCCCTCATCCGGCCGCTTTGCGGCCACCTTCTCCCACAAGGGGAGAAGGGAAGACCCCGCTACTCGGCCAGGTCCACCGTCTCGGTCGAGTGCTCGGTGCAGATGAAGCAGCAGGTGTCGCAGGGCTGGTCGTTGTCGGGGCCGACGCCGGCGGAAACCCGGTCGTTGCCGTCGACCCAGGCCCCCCAGCAGATGTGCTCGCCCGGCTCGCAGGAGATCGGTACGGATTTTCGCGCCTTCGGCCGGATGAGGTAGACCTTGTCGTCGCCCGGCCAGACTTTGCCGCTGTCGCGGCTGAACAGCTCCACCGCGACGCCGTCCGAGCGCTTGTTGCGCACGAACACGGACATGTCGGCGGCGAAGGCCGGCGTGGTGAGGAGAAGGGCGGCGAGCAGAGCGCGAATCATGGCGGGGTCCCCGGACGGAGTAGAGCACGGGTGGAGTGCGTAATCTCCCCCTTGTGGGGATTGAGGAGTGGTCCGCGTAGCGGGCGCAAAGCCAATTGCTTGGCTTTGCGAACGACGAAAGCCCGGCAGAGCAGAGGGGGGCGCTTGTCCCGCCGAACTTCTCCATTCGTCATCCTCGGGCTTGACCCGAGGATCCATGCCGTGACGTTTGCCGTCGGGTGCGACGGTGCAGAATTCTATAACCGTTGCAACGCCTTAGCGGCACGGCATGGATCCTAGGGTCTGCGCGCGTCGCTTCGCTCCTTGCTCCGCCCTAGGATGACGACGGAAGTGTCGGCGTTCCTTCGCGCCCCCCTCTGTCCTGCCGGACATCTCCCCCACAAGGCGGGAGATCAGCGGCTTCGGCGCCCGCTCACCGTGCAACGTCGGCGATTTGCGGCGCCCTACCTCCTCACCACCACATGCGGCGCGAATGTCTTCACCGCGTCCACCAGGTCCTGGCCGCGCACGTCGAGCGAGGAGATTTCCATGTGCACAATGGTCTTGCCGAAGGGCATCAGGCCGAAGGCATTGGCGGCAGCGTATCTGATCTCGTCTGGCGGCTCCTCGGTGAGCTCGAAATTGAGCATCGCAGCACCCTTGCCGCCGGCGGCGAGGCGCACGCTCATGACCTTGTTCCACGGCACCAGCACGTCGCCGGCGCGAGCATCGCGGAAGCCTCGGCTGTCGAGGGTGACCTTGACCGAGGTGTCGAAGGCGCCGCGGGCTATGAAAACGCCGAGCGCGAGGCAGGCGGCGCCGAGCAGCGCGATCCACAGCACATGCCCGCCATCGGCGCCCGAGGCCACGCCCTGCAGCGCGCCGAAGCCGAAAATGCCGCCGATCAGGAACGGCCCGAGCGCCGGGAGAATCTTTCCCGAGGGGCTGTTGCGGAGTTCGAGCGGGGCGGCCATTTTTCGCCCATTCAACGCTCGGATTTCGCAATCGTCCAGATCCAGCCGATGAAGGTGAGGACTAGGAACGGATAGCCGGCGGCGGGCAGCGGCGCGGAGGTGGGCAACAGCTGAGCGCCCCACAGGATCATCGCCGCCGAGATGGTGAAGAGCAGCGCCGAGACTAAAGCGGTGAGCCGCATCCAGAGCGCGAAGGTGGCTGGCGCGCTGACCATGGTGAGCCCCGCCGCCCAGAGCGCAATGCCGCCGGCATAGGAAGGCACGCTCGCCTGCAGGCCCGCCGCGTTGCCGGCCAGAAGCAGGCTTTCGCCGGCCAGGAACGTCAGGAAGCCGGCCGCGACGAGATCATTGCCCAGCCGCTGGTATTTCAGGGTGAGCAGCGCTGCCGCGACGACGACCGCCACGCCGTCGATGGTCCACAGCGTCTCGCGCAGCGCGTCGCTGGCGACGAAGGTGCCCGCCAAGCCCAACGCGCCGCCAATGGCGAGGCCGATCGCGGCGATGGTGGCGGAGGTGGAGCGCATGTGATGTCTCCCCGAGCTGGGGAGAGGATACTGTATGGAAACACGTTCTTAAAGCCGGGATGAGACAGAAGGAGACGATTGGCTGGCGCGGCACTAGGACGGAAGTCAGCGAGACGCAATAATTTATTACCTTCGGAGTGTTCCCTTTTTTTTGCCCTGGCTTACAAAAGTCGCCATGCATGATGAGCCGGAATCACCCAAGCACACGCCAGCGACCAGAAGGGGTTCGATCTACCCTTACTACGCGGGATATTCCGAACAATTTGTCGAGTCTATTCTCAGGAAAATCAACGCATCAGAACAGGATACGGTCTTGGATCCATGGAACGGATCTGGCACCACGACGGCCGTTTGCACACGGATGGGCATTCGATCCTTCGGTGTGGATATAAATCCGGCAATGAAGCCTATAGCCGCCGTTCGCTCGATGCGCCCCGACAGGGTGGAGATGGCATGCGACCATGCGATAGCTATCATCAACTCGATGGAATTCGGCGACGAAGAAACGTCCCTTTTTGAACTCTGCGGAATGCTTTTGAAATGCGCGAAGAAAGGCTGTGATGTCGACCTGCATGACGCGTTGCGCTTTGGCTTTATGGTCACGTGCAGGGCACTTGCTCGGAGCATACGATCAAAGAATCCCACTTGGTTTTCGCTCCTATTGCTCAAGGCGGCAAAATTCAAACCAGAGGTGATTGCGGCCGAATGCTTATCTTCTTTCTCGGCCCTATCTAAATGGAAGACGGGCGCTGCCTCTGTCGGCGACAACGTTTCGCCCCATCTGACAACAGCAGACTGGAGCAAATTGCGTTGGCGAACCGCAGCGTCACACATCATTACGTCACCCCCATACCTCACGCGGATTGACTATGTGATGAAAACCTTGCCGGAGCTCCTTCTGCTGAATGCAGAGACTCCGATCGACCTGGACGCCCTGCGCCGAGCCATGCTTGGAAGTGTCCTGACGCTATCAGGAAAAAGGAAGGTCGGTCTCCCGAAAAGTTCCATAGCGGCATCGAATTTAGAAAAGATTTCTAGCCACAAATCGAAAGCGTCCTCGGCGTATTACTTGCAGTTTTTCTCTAGCTATTTTCTACGACTCGAAAATTCTCTCAAAAAAATTACTAACTCGGTTGACGACTTGCGAACGATAACTATCGTTACGCAGGGGTCATACTATAAAGAGATATTTGTTGACGTTCCCGCTATTGTCGACGAAATTTTGCGCAGTCATCAATATAAGCGCATCTCCAACTTCAGTTTCTTGGCACCTCACAATATGATAACGGTAAATAGTCGATCAGTCGCCTCTGGCTTTTCACCTCCACCTGAATATGCCGCCACCTACGAGAGGTCGTCCCTATGAAAGCCAATGCTTCCCCCATGTCTGTAGCGGACTATTGTGAAGGCATGGAAAAAGACCGCATCGTGGTGAACCACGATTACCAAAGGGAAGAGGGTGTCTGGACCCCTTATGCGCGATCGTATTTTATCGAATCGGTCCTTCTCGGATATCCCATACCGAAAATTTTTCTTTACACAAAATTTGATTTGAAGACGAAGCGAAGCATCAAAGAAATCGTGGATGGCCAGCAGAGGAGCCACGCACTGCTTCTCTTTTATCGAAATAAGACGCGCCTTTCGAAAAATATTCCAACTACGCAGCTACGCGAGAAAAGATATCGTGACTTATCTGAGGATGAGCAGGAAGCGTTTCTTTCATACTCTCTTTCGATAGATGAATTTAGTGGCGTTCCAGAGGACGATATTCGTGAGTCATTTGCCAGAATGAATGCGAACAACGTTTCTCTTAATGCTGAAGAACTTCTTAACGCGAAATATCAGGGAGAGTTTAAGTGGTTTATATTGGAGTTATCTCGGCTGTATAGAGAAGATCTTCTGAAGGCCGGAGTGCTCTCCCGCCGTGATATTGTCCGAATGGCCGACACGCGTATTTTTTCTGACTTGATTTCGATACTGGAGGATGGTTTCATTACGACTAAGCCCTCAAATATTGAGGCGCTTTATAAGCGCTACGATAGGGAGTTCGCTCTGTCGGCGCAGTACGGAAATTTGATCGCTGAAGCTTTTGACGCTTGGCGGCTGTTTGATGACGGGACCTACGAGCGGCTGGCCCGCAAGCACGTGTTCTATACCTATTTGGCGGCTCTTATCGCCAAGAGGAACTCTAATTTTGTTCTACCAGGTCTCAGCGGTGAACAGACAGAAGAATTAAGCGGCATTCGGCAACTTGGATTGACTTTGGCTTCGCTCAATCAAGCTCTGGCAGAGGAGGTTCCCGAGGCCGCGCTTTCGGATTTCGTTAGTGCCTGCTCTGAGAAGACAAACGTAGGCAATCAGAAATTTAGACGTTTTGCGTTTATTTTGGCCGCACTAGAAAACGAAGCATGACTTGGCGAAATGATTATTTGAAGAACCTCAGTTTCGTTCGGCAAAGAAGCACTAAGCTGGAGCTTGCGTACATGACGCGGAGCTGGGATCAGCCGGCAGTGTCGTCTTTCTACGTTGGCAGTTTGGTTGTTGAGCTCGATAATCTTTGTGTGGACGCGTTGCGTTCTTATGCCATAACTGTAATTCGTCGTGAGCAAACAAGGGGCCTGGCCATCCGACGGATTGGCCACCGTCCGCTTTTAGATGGCGAATACGGGGCCTTAGCTTTGGAGAGCTTGCGGCCAAGGCAATACGCCAAGGCTAGGCCGCTTCAAGTTGCTAGGCGCGATGAACCCACGGTTCGGAATCCTGTTCAAATCAGACAAATTTTGATAACTGCTGGAGTTCCAATCCAAGTGGACTTTGACAACGCAATAGCTCTAAATTACGGAGTCTTTAGTCAACTTAAGGTACCTCGACATTATTACGCGCATCGAAACTTTGCTACTTTATTGGAATTGTTGAACGAGTTCGGCCCTCTGCGGCTAGGTCCGAATCGGGACCCGGACGAAATCCTTCATTTCCAACCAGGTGGTTCAGGAACACCCCAGTTTCTCGAGTGGGCCGCTGAAGTTCGAACGTTCTTCGACGTTGCCGTGCGTTAGCGCCCTCAATCCCCCATCTTCAGCGCCTGGATAAACGCCTCCTGCGGGATATCCACCTTCCCGAACTGGCGCATCCGCTTCTTGCCCTCTTTCTGCTTGTCGAGCAGCTTGCGCTTGCGGGTGACGTCGCCGCCGTAGCATTTGGCGGTGACGTCCTTGCGCAGCGCCGAGATGGTTTCGCGGGCGATGACCTTTCCGCCGATCGCGGCCTGGATCGGGATCTTGAACAGGTGGTGCGGGATCAGCTCCTTCAGCTTCTCGCACATGGCGCGGCCGCGCTTTTCGGCCGCCGTGCGGTGGACCAGCATGGACAGCGCGTCGACCGGCTCCTCGTTGACCAGGATCGACATCTTGACCAGGTCGCCCTCGCGATAGTCGGTCAGGTGATAGTCGAAGGAGGCGTAGCCCTTGGATATCGACTTGAGGCGGTCGTAGAAGTCGAAGACGACTTCGTTGAGCGGCAGGTCGTAGGTGAGCATGGCGCGTTTGCCGACATAGGAGAGGTCGGCCTGGATGCCGCGCCTGTCCTGGCAGAGCTTCAGGATGCCGCCGAGATAGTCGTCGGGCGTGAGAATGGTGGCGCGGATCCACGGCTCCTCGATCGAGGCGATCTTGACCACGTCGGGCATGTCGGCCGGGTTGTGCAGCTCCTTCACCGAGCCGTCATTGAGGTTCAGGCGGTAGACGACTGATGGAGCGGTGGCGATGAGGTCGAGGTTGAACTCGCGCTCCAGCCGCTCCTGGATGATCTCCAGATGCAACAGGCCGAGGAAGCCGCAGCGATAGCCGAAGCCGAGCGCGGCGGAGGTTTCCATTTCATAGGAGAAGGACGCGTCGTTGAGGCGCAGCTTGCCGACGGCGGCGCGCAGGTCCTCGAAATCGGCGGCGTCGACCGGGAACAGGCCGCAGAACACCACCGGCTGCGCCGGCTTGAAGCCGGGCAGCGCCTTTTGCGTCGGGCGGCGGTCCTCGGTTATGGTGTCGCCGACGCGGGTGTCGGCCACCTCCTTGATCGAACCGGTGAAGAAGCCGAACTCGCCCGGGCCGAGCTCATCGACATTGACGCGGGCCGGCTTGAACACGCCGGTGCGCTCGACGAGATATTTCGCGCCGGTGCCCATCATGCGGATGGTCTGGCCCTTCTTCAGCACGCCGTCGATGATGCGCACCAGCACGATGACGCCGAGATAGGCGTCGTACCAGCTATCGACCAGCATGGCCTTCAAGGGGGCGGAAATGTCGCCCTCGCGCGGCGGCGGCAGCTGGTGGACGATCGCCTCCAGCACGTCCGGCACGCCCAGCCCGGTCTTGGCCGAGATCATCACCGCGTTGGAGGCGTCGAGGCCGATCACCTCCTCCACCTGCTCGCGGATGCGCTCGGGCTCGGCCGCCGGCAGGTCGACCTTGTTCAGCACCACGACGATCTCGTGGTTGTTGTCGATGGCCTGGTAGACATTGGCCAAGGTCTGCGCCTCGACGCCCTGGCTGGCATCGACCACCAGCAGCGAGCCCTCGCAGGCGGCCAGCGAACGCGACACCTCATAGGCGAAGTCGACATGGCCGGGCGTGTCGATGAGGTTCAGGACATAGTCCTCGCCGTTCCTGGCGCGGTAGTTCAGCCGGACGGTCTGGGCCTTGATGGTGATGCCGCGCTCGCGCTCGATATCCATCGAGTCCAGCACCTGCTCCTTCATGTCGCGCTCCTCCAGCGCGCCGGTGAGCTGGATCAGCCGGTCGGCAAGCGTGGATTTGCCATGGTCGATATGGGCGACGATGGAGAAATTGCGGATGTGGTCGAGCGGGGTGGTCATGCGGCGCGCTTTAGCAGGGGCAGAGTTGAGGGGCAAGCGGCGCGCCTTTTTCCCTTCTCCCCGTTCACGGGGAGAAGGTGGATCGGCGCGATAGCGCCGAGACGGATGGGGGCGTTCCAGCGGAGTGAGACGTCTGCTTTCCCTGGAACACCCCTCATCCGGCCGCTGCGCGGCCACCTTCTCCCACAAGGGGAGAAGGAAAAGGCGCCCCTTCACGTCCCGCTCACGAAACATTCAAAGCGCTTAAACTTTCATGCACCGCTTTAGGGCATCTTTCGCCCCCGGATGGTAACCCGGCTCACCGCCGCGACGACGAAGGCCCGAAATGTCCAGTTCTGCCCGAAAGTTCAGCCCGGCCGGGGCGGCGATCAAATTCCTCGCGTGCCGCGACGGCTCGATGATGCCGATCATGGTGCTGATGACGATCCCGCTGGTGACGGCGATCGGCTTCTCGGTCGACTACACCTCGGCGGTGACGGCCCGCAGCGACATGCAGAACGCGCTCGACGCGGCGATCATCTCGATCACCACGCTGCCGACCACGACATCGCTGTCCGACCGCCAGACGGCGCTGCAGCAGGCCTATGTCGCCAATAGCGGGCAGGGGGCGGCGACGCTGACCGGCGTCAATGTCGATACGTTCGGCACGGCGACCTTCACCGCCGCGGCAAGCTACCCGATGCCGACCAATTTCATGCAGATCGCGCGGATCAACACGGTGCAGGTCGGCGTCGGCTCCTCGGTGCGCAAGACACCGGCGCTGGTGCAGACCACGTTCAAGGTGACGAAGGTGTCGGGCTACTGGGGCAAGACCATGTATCTCTACGGCACCAAATTCGGCGACACCACCGCCCAGAAGCTGATGGCGATCACCTACAGCTATAATGGCTATGGCGACCCGAAAGGTTACGGCACGACCACGGTCAGCACCGTCAACGGGTCCACGTCCACGACGGTGCAGACGCAGGTGTGCACCACCGGCACGTTGAAGAACCTACAGAAGAACCTGCCGTCCGGATCGGTCATCCAGACAGACCAGTACGGCACGACCTATTCCTGCGCCGATACGTTCTATCCCGCCAATGGCACGGGCGCGGTGATCGACGTCAGCCAGATGGACAAGCTTTATCTGCAGATGAAGGTGCCCTCAGGCAACCCGCAGACGCTGCAATCGAACGATCCGACCACCTCGAACCGGCTCTATATCGGCACCAGCGCCACCAACATGCCGGAGGTGGCGACCGGCCAGATCGTCGACATCTTCACCGCCGTGCCCTGCGGCCAGACCGGCTACCAGGCTTGGGAAGACGGCGGCAGCGCGGTGCCGACATCCGCGGCCATAGGCAGCAGCCAAGCCGACTTCTTCTACACCGTGCAAGGCAAATGCGACTACAACCAGCGCCCGTCGAAGACGGTGCTGACGCAGTAGGAGCGCTACGCGACGCTTTTCCTTCTCCCCTTGTGGGAGAAGGTGGATCGGCGCGCAGCGCCGAGACGGATGAGGGGTGCTGGACGGATCGGGGCGGCCGGCTAATCTAGCGCCATGCCGCATCAGCCGACCACCCAGGCCAAACGCAGCTTTGCCCGCACGCTCCGCCGTGAAATGACGGAAGCGGAGAACAAACTGTGGCAGGAACTGCGCGACCGCAGACTCGATCGGATCAAGTTTCGCCGGCAGGTGCCTATCGGAAAATACATTGCCGATTTCGCTTGCCTCCAAGCGCGCCTGATTGTCGAGCTTGATGGTAGCCAGCACGCGGACTCGGAATCGGATTTGGCTCGCGGAGCCGAGTTGAAGGCGAGAGGGTTTCGGGTATTGCGCTTTTGGAATGACGACGACATGGACGGCGTCCGCGATACGATCATCGCATATGTAAAGGATACCGACCTGCAGCCTTGGCGGTGACTAGGATCGACGTCGACGTCAAGCTGGAACACCCCTCATCCGTCTCGGCGCTGCGCGCCGATCCACCTTCTCCCACAAGGGGAGAAGGGAAAGTGCGCCTCAATCACAAACCGGTGAAGCTGTAACGAAGCCGTCCGCCGTAGCGAAATGGGAGCATGACCCGCCGCAACGGAGACTGCTTCCCATGACCGGATTGAAGACAAGGATCGGCAAAGCGCTGCTCGCCGGCGCGATGCTTGCCGCGACGATGGGCGCCGCTGCCGCACAGCCGCTCACCGTGGTCGAGCTGTTCACCAGCCAGGGCTGCTCCTCCTGCCCGCCGGCCAACGCCAATCTGATCAAGGTCAAGGATCAGCCGGGCGTGCTGGCGCTGTCTTTCAACGTCACCTACTGGGACTATCTCGGCTGGAAGGATACTTTCGGCCGCAAGGAATTCACCGACCGCCAGGTGACCTACGAACCGCCGCTCGGCCATGACGGGCCGTTCACGCCGCAGGTGGTGGTGAATGGCAGCCACGATGTGGTGGGCGCTGCGCCCGGCGAGATCCAGAGCCTGATCGCCAAGGGCGGCCGCACGCAAGGTCCGGACCTTTCGCTTGGGCAGGGCAAGGTCAGCATCGGCGCCGGCAAGGCGCCGGGCGGCGGCGCCGACATCTGGCTGGTGCGCTACAACCGGGGCGTCGTGGAGGTGCCGGTGGCGCGCGGCGAAAACACCGGACGCACACTGCCGCATGCCAATGTCGTGCATGCGCTCACAAAACTCGGCAGCTGGAACGGGCAAGCGACCACGCTGCCGCTGCCGGCGGCCAGCGGCGGGCTCAGCACCGCCGTGCTGGTGCAGGCGCCGCGCGGCGGGCCGATCCTGGCCGCGGCCGTCAACTGACTTTTCTTTCTCTTCGCGCGGGGCCGTGAAAAAGCGGCAACGCATAACCCGGCCCGCTTCCGCGCGCCAAACCCCAAGGAGACTATCCATGACCAAGTTCCTCACGCTGCCGGCGCTCGCCTTCGCGCTTTGCGCTTCCGTCTTCGTTGCCGGCGCCCGCGCCGACGACACGGCCAATGCCATGAAGCCGGCCAATGCGATGGCGACCGACGCCATGAAACCGGCGACGGACGCGATGAAGCCCGCCGATGCCATGAAGCCCGATGCGATGAGCACCCAGGCGATGAAGCCGGCCACGGATGCCATGAAGCCTGCCGACGCCATGAAGCCGGCAACGGACGCCATGAAGCCGGCGGACACCACCGCTCAGTAAGGGTGGGTCGAGCGCTGCCCCTCACCCGGCCTCCGCTTCGCTCGGCCGACCTCTCCCCGGTGGGGAGAGGAGACTTTCAGCGCCGGCGCTCTCTTCTCCCCTCGGGGAGAAGGTGGCCGCGAAGCGGCCGGATGAGGGGAGCGCCGTCGGCGGTTACACACCGCCGCACGGCAAAGTGAGAACCCCTTGGCGGCTTCATTCGTATATAGTGAAACAACAACAAGGAGACCCAACATGAACGGCATTGAAAAGAAAGCCGCGCGGCGGCCATTCCTTGCCAAGAGCGCGCTGGCGGCGCTGGTGCTCAGCGCGGCCGCGGCCGTCTTCTGGCAGAGCCCGGCCCGCTCGGCCGAGGATGCGGTGGTGATCCCGCCGCCGGCGATGGACGAAAAGGCGGCGAGCGGCAGCGAAAAGGCGATCTTCGCCGGCGGCTGCTTCTGGGGCGTGCAGGGCGTGTTCCAGCACGTCAAGGGCGTGAGCAAGGCGGTTTCGGGCTACACCGGCGGCAGCGCCGAAAACGCCGTCTATGAGGTGGTCGGTTCCGGCCGCACCGGGCATGCCGAATCGGTCGAGATCACCTACGATCCGTCGAAGGTCACCTACGGCCAGCTGCTGCAGGTCTATTTCTCGGTCGCGCACAATCCGACGCAGCTCAATTACCAGGGGCCGGATTCGGGCACGCAGTACCGCTCGACGATCTTCGCCGAGAATGACGAGCAGAAGAAGGTCGCCGAGAGCTACATCGCCCAGCTCGACAAGGCCAAGGTGTTCGGCAAGCCGATCGTCACCACGCTGGAAACCGGCAAGACCTTCTACCCGGCCGAGAATTACCATCAGGACTTCCTGACGCTGAACCCGACCTATCCCTATATCGTCTACAACGACCTGCCCAAGATCGAGAATTTGAAGTCGCTGTTCCCGCAGCTTTACAGCGAGAAGCCGGTGCTGGTGCTGGCCTCCAGCAAGAGCTGACGAGGGTGGCCTGTTCCCCGGCACAGGGATTTGGACCGTTGGGGTATGTGTCTGCGTTGGCGGAGGAGTTGCCTTGGCGATTGGCGGCCGCCGCCAGAACCTCGTCATTCCAGGGCGGAGCAGCCGCGAAGCGGCGTCGCGGAGACCCTGGAATCCATTCCGTGACGCTGAACAAAGAGCGCAGCGGAGCAGAATTCTGCACCGCAGCAGCGCTCATACGTCACGGAATGGATCCTCGGGTCTGCGCGCGTCGCTACGCTCCTTGCTCCGCCCGTGGATGACGAGGCCGGGCCGTTCCGGCCAATTCCCGGCGCTTGCACCGATTTCACGGAAAGGAACGGTGAAAATCCTGCCCGCCGACAAACGGCAACCTAACCATCCGCCCTTTGTTTTGCTGGCAAACAAACCGCAATGTGAAGCAGTTCATAGAATTATACTTGACGCTGCAAAACATTGACATCCGATCTTCTGCCGCCACATAATCATCGCCGTCACCCTTTCCAAATTCTGTTTCGGCTGATCCGGAGCCCTGCTTCCGGCGCCGAGAACTGTTGGCGGCATTGATGGGCCGGACATGCCGGTGCCGCATCGTGGAGGAACGATAGATGGCCATCGACATAAAAGTTTCCGTCTACACCAATGGCGACGACGCCTTCGTCGCCTGGGCGCCCAGCGAATTCATCGCGGGATGCCGGGGCTTCCTTCTGGAGCGTGGCCGCAAGGTCGGCGCGACCGAGAAGATCGAGCCGGTGGAGAACCGTGTCGGCTTCCCCAAGGACAAGCCGGTATCGGGCGACCACAGGCCGTCCGACGTGTGGCCTTTCCAGCGCTTCAACTGGACCGACCATGCCGCCGATGTCGGCAATGTCGTGCGCTACCGGGTGACGGCGATGATGAGCGCCGGCCCCGGCAAGCCGCTGACCAAGGGCGTGTCGAGCGACTGGACGGACTGGAAGACGCTCGCCACCGACGCCGGCGGCGGCTTTTCCTGCTACTTCAACCGCGGCCTGGTGTTGTCGCAATTCGTTGCCCGCTACATGGCCAGGAACAAGCTCTCGCCCGCGGCCTTCAAGAAGAGCCTGCAGACCAATGGCGACGCCAAGTTCCGCGCTTTCCTCGAGGGCGATCTCGGGCTGCGCATGGTCGGGCTGACGCAGGTTGCCGGCGACGAATTGCATGCCGCGCTCTACGAGCTCGGCGACGCCACGCTGGAGACGGCGCTGATCGGGCTTGGGCCGCGGCTCCATCTCATCCTCGCCAACGGCTCCGACACAAGCGGCGACGGCAACCAGGACGCGCGCAAGAACCTCAACGACCACGGCATTGCGACCATCGACCGGATGCTGAAATCGAAAGGTCTCGGCCACAACAAGTTCGTCGTCGTTTCGGAAGCCGGCGAGCCGAAGATGGTGTGGACGGGCAGCACCAACTGGAGCACGACCGGCCTGTGCACGCAGGTCAACAACGGCCTTCTGATCGAGGACGCGGCGGTCGCGGAGCATTACCGCAAGCACTGGGACCTGTTGAAGGACGCCTCGCCGCCGAAGACCGACCCGGCCAATTTCACGCCGGCGCTGATGGCCGACAACGACGCGCCCAAAACCTTCTCAGTCGGAACGGCCAAGGCGACCGTGTGGTTCACCCGCACGTCGAACGGCGCCGACATGGCGGCGCTGCGCGAGGTCATCACCTCGGCCAGGCAGGCGGTGCTTTTCCTGATGTTCACGCCGGGCAAGCAGGGGCTGCACACGCTGGCCGGGCAGCGCGCCAGGGAAAAGGGCATGTATGTGCGCGGCGTGGTCTCGACGCTCAGCGCGGACGAGGGCGGCACCGAACAGAATTTCCTCGACATCGACCTGGTGAGCAGCGACCGGACATTCACGCCGGACCGCTATGCGGTGGCGCAGCCGCAGGGCCTCGACGCGCCGCTCGGGCCGTGGATCGCCGAGGTCAACCGGCGCACCTTCCTGTCGCAGATCGGCCACGCCATCGTGCACTCGAAGATCCTGGTGACCGACCCCCATTCGAACGACTGCGTGGTGGTGACCGGCAGCCACAATTTCTCGGCGCCGGCGAGCGAGAAGAACGACGAGAACCTGGTGATCATCCGCGGCCACAGGAAGCTCGCCGCCGCCTATGCCACCTACGCGATGTCGGTCTACAGCCACTACCGCTACCGCTCCTACATCCGCGAGATGCAGGCGCAGGGCAAGACGCCATGGAGCTATCTGGACGACGACGACACATGGCTGAAGACGGAGCTCGGGACCAAGGCGCAGGAGATCGCGTTCTGGACCGAGCAAGGTTAAGGCCTTCTCCCCGTTTCACGGGGAGAAGGTGTCACGAAGTGACGGATGAGGGGCAGCGCAGGCGTTTGTGATATAGGCATCTCCCGAAAAGCGCACCGTATCGCTTTGCTTGCCAAGTTAGCGTCGCCCCTCATTGCCCTGCCCATCCTTCGCTGCAGCTGAGCTGCAGCTACGGAGGGTGGACCGGGCATTTCTCCCCGTAAACGGGGAGAAAGAAGCAGGCGCCGGCGCCGGCGCTCCAGTCGCCGCGGACGGTATAACTGGTCTGGCAGGACCGTCAGTTGGGATGTCACTGTCCAGAGCTGTCAGGAGCGGCATCGATTAACGGTTTGCATAAAACGGCAACCGACCTATATCAGGTCACAATTTCCAGCCGGCCGTATTTCAGCATGTCATCCATCATCTCGATCTCCGGTGTCACGAAAACCTATGCCACCGGCTTCAAGGCGCTGAAGGAAATCAATCTCGACATAGAGCGGGGCGAGATCTTCGCGCTGCTCGGCCCCAACGGCGCCGGCAAGACGACGCTGATCTCGATCGTCTGCGGCATCGTCAACCGCTCGTCGGGCAGCGTCAGCGTCGACGGCCACGACATCGGCAAGGACTATCGCGCGGCGCGCAGCCTGATCGGGCTGGTGCCGCAGGAACTGACCATCGATGCCTTCGAGACGGTCTGGGCGACGGTGAATTACAGCCGCGGCCTGTTCGGCAAGGCGCCCAACCAGGATTTCGTCGAGAAGGTGCTGCGCGACCTCTCGTTGTGGGAAAAGAAGGATTCGAAAGCGATCACGCTGTCCGGCGGCATGAAACGCCGGCTGATGATCGCCAAGGCGCTGTCGCATGAGCCGCGCGTGCTGTTCCTCGACGAACCGACGGCCGGCGTCGACGTGGAACTGCGCCAGGACATGTGGGCGATGGTGCGGCGGCTGCGCGAAGACGGCGTCACCATCATCCTCACCACGCATTACATCGAGGAAGCCGAGGCGATGGCCGATCGCGTCGGCGTCATCAACCGCGGCGAGATCATCCTGGTCGAGGGCAAGGCCGAGCTGATGCGCAAGCTTGGCCGCAAGCAGATGAAGCTGGAGCTGCGGGCGCCGCTTTCGGCTGTTCCGGACGGCCTGTCGCGCTACGCGCTGGAGCTGTCCACGGACGGCAGCCAGCTCACCTACACCTACGACAACCAGAGCGACCGGCCGGGCGTCGCCTCGCTGATCCGCGACCTCGAGGCGGCCGGTATCCAGTTCCGCGATCTCGACACCAAGAACAGCTCGCTCGAAGAGATCTTCGTCAATCTTTTGAGGCAAGAGCCATGAACCCTCGCGCGGCCATGAATCTTCGTGCGGTGTGGGCGATCTACCGGGTGGAGATGGCGCGTGCCTTCCGCACGGTGCTGCAGAGCATCATCTCGCCGGTCATCTCGACATCGCTTTATTTCGTCGTCTTCGGCTCGGCCATCGGCTCGCGCATCACCGAAATCGACGGCATCAGCTACGGCGCCTTCATCGTGCCCGGCCTGATGATGCTGTCGCTGTTGACGCAATCGATCTCGAACGCCTCCTTCGCCATCTATTTCCCGAAATTCGTCGGCTCGATCTACGAGCTCCTGTCGGCGCCGGTGTCCTATCTGGAGATCATCATCGCCTATGTCGGCGGTGCGGCGACAAAATCGATCATACTCGGCCTGATCATCCTAGGCACAGCGGCATTGTTCGTGCCGCTGAGGATCGAGCATCCGTTCTGGATGATCGCCTTCCTGGTGCTGACGGCGGTGACCTTCAGCCTGTTCGGCTTCATCATCGGCATCTGGGCGAAAACCTTCGAGCAGCTGCAGCTGGTGCCGCTCTTGATCGTCACGCCGCTCACCTTCCTCGGCGGCAGCTTCTATTCGATCCACATGCTGCCCGGCATCTGGAAGACGATCACGCTGTTCAACCCGGTCGTCTATCTGATCAGCGGGTTCCGCTGGAGCTTCTACGGCAAGGCCGACGTTTCGGTCGGCGTCAGCCTCGGCATGACGCTGGTGTTTTTGGGCGTCTGCATCGCGATCGTGGCCTGGATCTTCAAGACGGGATACAGGTTGAGGAATTGACATTCGCTGTACCGCACTTGGGCGCCCGCAAGGCTTAGAAAATTAGCCCCGACGCCTGTCCCGTCACGGCATGGATCCTCGGGTCTGCGCTGCGTCGCTTCGCTCCTTGCTTCGCCCGTGGATGACGAAGCTGCGAGGTTTCGGCCAATCGCGAAACCCGCCAGCCTCCTTCAGATCGCCTTGATCAAACGCAGCAGCCCTAGCATCTCCACGAAGGTCCCCTTGCGGAACGCGATATAGGTCGGCTCCTCGACACCGTGGAAGCGGCGCTTGAAGGCTGCCTGGCCCTGCAGATTGAAGCGCGAGCGGTTGACCCAGGGCGACTGGTAGGCGCGCTGGAAGGCGCCGCGCCAGAAATCCGACTCGGCAAAGCCGCTCGGCTCGATATCGACCATCGGCGACAAACCCAGTGTCACCACCGAGATGCCTTCCTCGCGGAAGCGGTCGACGGCGAATTTGGTCAGTCCGATCTCGGCATGCGGCGTGGCGCCGATCTGCTTGCGCTTGAAGGCCGTGGTGTAGCCGATGAGCTTGCCGTCGCTGAACATCGGATCGAAATCGAGGATGGCGGTAAGCTCGCCCTCGGGGCTGTGCAGGACGAAGCGGCGCATGTCGGTGCCGAGATGGTCGGCGAAGCGGCGGTTGAGGAAGCCCATCTCCCAGCGTTTGACGATACGCTCGCCGCGCCAATTGTCGGAAAGCCGCCCGACCTCGTCGAGCAGCATGTTGTCCTTGTCCTCGGCGAGCGTGAAGCCTTTCCTGGTCAGCCAGCGCTCGGAATAGCGCACGGTCTCGTTGCGCTTGCCGGAAAAATCATGCGCCGGCAGCAGCAGGCTGGTGTCGATGCCGAGGCGATTGACCTGATAACCGAGCCCAGCCAGCACCTTGGCCGTGGCGGCGCCGACCTGGACGAACCAGGGGCCGCCGGCGGCCTCGACGAAGCGCTTGATGTAGGCCGGGCGATCCGCCGGATCGACCACCGGATCGCCGAGCGCGAAATGGTGCCTCATCTTGGTGCCGAAGGCGATATAACCGTCGGCATCGCCGAAATAGGACAGTTTCTGCTGCACGGCCGTCGAATAGGCGAGCGAGAAATCGCCATGCCGGCGCATCAGCGCCAGGCGCTCGAGATGCGTCAGCTCGCGCCGCGGAACCTTGGGCGCCGCGCCGTCGAGAAGCCTGTCGAAATAGATGCGCAGGGGCGCCATGAGCTCCGCGTGCCGGTGGATGGGAGGACCCTCAGCCCAGCGCGACCGCTGTGGAGGCCCGAATCGCGGACGCGACCGAATTGCCGCCCACGTCGCGCCAGCGCGATATAGGATGCAATTGGCGGCGAATGAAGGGCAAATGTCCGAAAGCGCCCGCTGTCGCCCATCGCGGCCGGAACGGTCTCGCGGATATCGAGAAGCAGGATGAACATGGCCGTGGTTGAACGGGCGGGATAGTTGGACCCGGGAGATTGGCTCGAAGGCGCCGTGACTTCGTCATCCACGGGCGGAGCGGGAGCGAAGGGACGCGTGGGCCCGAGGATCAATGCCGGGGCTCTGAGGCGCTGCAGCGGTCCGGAATTCTGCTCCGCTGCACCCTACGACCAAGGTAACGGCGTGGACCCCAGGGCCTCGCGACGGAGCTTCGCTCCTGCTTCGCCCTGGGATGACGACGCTGGGGAGGCTCCGCTAATCCCCAACGTCTGTGATGGTTCTTTCGACCGACGCGCCTTCGTTAAAGCGCGTCGCGCTGAAACGGATTCAGGCGACGCGCTTTAAGTCCTTGTTTTTATGCATGTCGTTGTCCCAGAACCGCGTACACTTCTGGGCGACATGCATTAGACCGCGATCTTGCCGCCGCCCTGTTTCGTAATGGCGACGACGGACGGACGCACCGGCATATCCGGCTTGAAGTCCGGCCAGCGGGTCGACAGATCCTCGTAATAGGAAGGCCGGCCAAAACCTTCCCAGTCCTCGCCGCCATCGCCCGGATGCTGCACGGCGACAAAGGCGGTCTGGTCATCCGGCGCGAACAGCGGGCCGCACATTTCGGCGCCGATCGGCACGCGGAAGAACAGTTTTGAGGTCGCCCGCGCGGCCCCTTCCGTGTCGACGGCCCACAGACCGTCGGTGCGGCCGGTGGCTTTCGGGCCCTGGCCGTCGGTGGCGACCCACAGGCGACCGGCAGAATCCACGGCGCAGTTGTCGGGCATGCCGAACCAGCCATTGGCGGTGGTCGCGGTCGAGAAGGTGGCGCCGACATCGGCAACGGAAGGATCGCCGCATTTCAACAGCACTTCCCACTTGCCCCTGGTGGCGGCGAAATCACCGCCGTCCTCGACGATCTCGATGATATGGCCGAAGGCATTTTTGGCGCGCGGGTTGGCGGCGTCGACCTGCTCGGCCTTGCGCTTCGAATTGTTGGTCAGCATGACATAGACCTTGCCGTTGCCGGCATTGGGCTGGATGTCTTCGGGGCGGTCCATCTTGGTGGCGCCGAGCAGGTCGGCGGCGCGCCGTGTCTCGATCAGCACGTCGGCCTGAGAAGCAAAACCGTTCTCCGCAGTCAGCGGACCCTCTCCGAACACGATCGGCATCCATTCGACCGAACCGTCCTCGGCGAACTTGGCCACATGCAGCGTGCCGTCGTCGAGCAGGTCCATGTTGGCCGCGCGGTCATCGGGATTGAACTTGCCGGCGGTGACGAATTTGTAGACATAGTCGAAACGCTCGTCGTCGCCGAGATAGAAGACGACGCGGCCGTCCTTGGCGACGATCGATTCGGCGCCCTCATGCTTGAAGCGGCCCATGGCGGTGCGCTTCCTCGGCACCGAGTTCGGGTCGTTGACGTCGACCTCGACGATCCAGCCGAAACGGTTCGGCTCGTTCGGCTCCTTGGCGAGGTTGAAGCGGTCGTAATGCGCGCTCCATTCATAGGCGCCTTCCGGGATGCCGAGACGCTTGTAATTGGCGGCTTCCTTGTGGCCCTCCGGCAGCTCGCCCGAGAAATAGCCGTGGATGTTCTCCTCGGCCATCACATAGGTGCCCCAGGGCGTGACGCCGCCGGCGCAGTTGTTGACGGTGCCGATGACCTTGGCGCCGGACGGATCGGCATTGGTCTTGACACGGTCATGGCCGGCGACCGGGCCGGAAAGCGCCATTTCGGTGTTGGAGGTGATGCGGCGGTTGAGCTGGCCGTCGCGCACCACCTGCCATTTGCCGTCTTGCTTGCGGATCTCGACGATGGTGCCGCCATGCGCGGCCATCTCGACATCGACCTGCTCCTTGCTCAGCGGTGCGACCTCGGCGGCCTTCTTGCCATCTTTCTCGACGACCTTGACGATGCCGGGGAACATCAGATGCGGGTCGGTGTATTCGTGGTTGACGACCAGGAGGCCATGCTCGGCGGAGCCGTCGATCGGGATAAAGCCGACATAATCGTTGTTGTAGCCGAACTGTTTTGCCTGGGCCTCGGCCGACTGTTTTGCCGGATCGAATTCCGGCGAATCGGCAAAGAGCGGGTCGCCCCAGCGCAGCAGCACGTCGGCATCATAGCCCGGCGCGACATGATGCTTGTCGTCGATGCCGGCCTCGAGCTCGTCGAATTTGAAAGCGGAGCCTTCGGCGGCGCGCGCCTCGTCGGCGGCGACCAGCGCCAGCGGGCTGACGGTGGCGGCGATGGCCGAGACGGCCAGCGAGCCCATGAGAAAACCGCGGCGCGAGAAACGCGCGGCGATGATCTCGCCCATGGTGCGGTTGTCGGTCGGGTTGACGGGCGGCCCGTCATTTTCCTCGAGCTGGCTGGTGCGGAAGCGGGTCTCAGGGGTCACGGTCATGGGCTGTTCCTCTGGCTTCTTGAGGTGGCTTGAGTTTTTGACCTTTCGACCCCTAAAGCACCCCGATCACATTTTCGTGACATCGCCGTGATCAAATTGCAATAGTTGTTTGCCGGCTGATGAGTTTGCCTTGGTTTCGGATGCGCCATCCGTGATCGAGCGGCGTCCAGTCCCCGGGTCACAGCGGCGACCTTTACGACAACCCTGCTTCGATCCCTTGTGAGCGCGCACGGCCCGCCGCAATCAGCTTGACGGCTTCACCCGCTTGCGAAACAAGGGCTGCGGCCTGCGTGGCGACGGCGCTTCAAATGGGGACGGCAAGGTGAGTTTCTGGGGACTGGCGCAGCTTGGCGCCTCGACGGTGATGTTCCTGCTGGCGGCAGCGGCGGCCAAGCAATGGGGGCTGGCGCCGAGCCTCGGCAAAATGCTTTTGACGCTCGCGCTCTATTCCGCCGGCAATCTGATCATGCTGAGGCTCGTGCGCGAGTTCGGCATGTCGGTGTCGTTCAGCCTGTCGGCAGTGATCCAGCTGGTCTCGGTCAATGTCGTGGCGATCGCTTTCTTCGGCGAACGGCTCAATACGCTTCAGGCGACCGGCATGGTCTTGGCGATCGCCGCCGTCGCGCTGATCACGCTTGGGCCCTATATGCAGAAGCTCTAACCCCGGGTCTTTGATGAAGCCATCCGTCGGCGCATTGCTTACCAAGATCGAATTCCCCCTGCTTCTGGCCGGGCTGGTGATCGCCGGCGGGCTGTGGGGTTTTGTGGAATCGATGGAGGCCGCGCGCGCGACAACGCCCCACACCTTCGATACCGAAATCCTGCTTGCCTTCCGCCATGTCGGGCAGCCGGACAGCCCGATCGGCCCGGCCTGGCTGCAGGGTGCTGTTCGCGATGTCACCGCCCTCGGCAGCTCCGCCGTGCTGGTGCTGATCACGACGGCGACGATCATCTACCTGCTTTTGATCCGCAGGCCGGGGACGGCGCTGTTCGTATTCGCCGCCATAGCCGGCGGGCAAGTGCTTTCCAGTCTGCTCAAGCTCGAGGTCGACCGGCCGCGGCCCGATCTCGTCTCGCATCTGGTCAACGAGACGTCGCTGTCCTTTCCAAGCGGGCACGCCATGCTGTCGGCGGTGACTTATCTCACGCTCGGCACGCTCGCCGCGCGCTTCCTTCCGGATCGCAGGACGAAGATCTTCGTGCTTTGCCTTGCCGTGCTGATCACCGTGCTGGTCGGCACCAGCCGCGTCTATCTCGGCGTGCATTGGCCGTCCGACGTGCTTGCCGGCTGGTGCGCGGGCTTTGCCTGGGCCATGCTGTGCTGGCTTGCGGCACGCCTGCTGCAGCGACGCAAAATGGTGGCCGACAGTGACGATGTTTAATGCATGCAAAATGATGCTTGAGACATTGTAATATTTACAATATGCATCTTTTATAGATTCAGAGATGGATTCCGGCCGATGATCACTGCCGCACAGATGCGCGCCGCGCGGGCGTTGACCGGCATCGACCAGAAGACGCTCGCCGAGCGAGCCGGAGTCTCGCTGCCGACGATCCAGCGCATGGAAGCAAGCGCCGGGGTCGTCAGGGGCGTGGTCGACACGCTGATGAAGGTCATCCAGGCGCTCGAAGAGGTCGGCGTGGAGCTGATCGGCGAGAACCAGGCCAGCGAGCGCGGCGGCAGGGGTGTGCGGCTCAAGATCACCGCGGCGCAGAACCCGCAAGGCTGAGCCGCCAAGCCGCCCGCAATCCAGACAAGCTGGCAGGGATCGGACTGACGCAATGAGCGGCTCGCGTCGGGCCGAGGTGGCTTCAGAATGCCACTGCAGTGCATGAATCCGAAACGTCGGCGGGACAGCGCCAGCGTTTCAAGGCTTCTCCACCGCCGCATGGCTCATTCCAGCGATAGTGCCACGATCTCGCCTTCGCCCATCAGCGGCACGAAGATCTTTTCGCCGTCGGTGCCGATGTCGGCGCTGCCCGGCTTGAACTGCGCAATAGCTGTCGGCGCGCCGCCAGGCTTGTAGCTGTAAAGCGTGCCGGTCATGTAGGCGGTGGCGTAGATGGTGTCACGAATGGCGATGACCCCGTCGAGGTCGGCGAATTCTTGAGCGCCCGGCAGCGGTGTGATTTTCTTCGTGGCGAGGTCGACCGACAGCAGGCCGCCCGGCTCCGCCGTGCTGAAATCGGGCTTGATGCCCTTGCCCCAGGAGGCGACGATCAGCCTGCCGCCATCGGCGAACACACCATTGGGCGAGGCCAGCAGCGCATCCTTGACGAACAGTTCCGGCTTGTCGCCGTCGATGCGGTAGATCGCGTCGGCCAGCATGTCGCTGACGTAGACCTTGCCCGCGCTGTCCTGCGTCATGTCGTTGAGAAACACGGCGCCCGGCACCTCGATGGTGGCGACCAGTTTCCCACTGGCGAGATCGACGACGCGCACCTTGGTGATGTCGGCGGCGTAGAGCTTGCCAGCGGAAATCGCCATGCCCTTGGGCGCGTCCATGCCGTCCACCCAGTGGCGGGCGATAACCTTGCCGTCCATCGACAGAAGCGACAAATAGCCGTTGCCGTCCACGGCGCCGGGACTGCCGACGATATTGGAGACGACGATGCGGTTGTGGGCGGCATCGACAAGGGCGGATTCCGGCTGCTCGAAGCCGGAGGCGCGCCAGAGTTCGCCGGCCTGCGCGGCAGATACAGCGGCAGCGGCGATGGCGGCGAAGGCGGTTGAGGCGATCAGATGTTTCATGGGTGCTCTCCTGTGATGACGGCGGAGAGCTAGTGTTTTCGATACTTTCCTGGAAGTCAGAACAAAGCTAGTATCGCCATTCAATACGAATTCGCACGAATGAGGCGCAGTCCATGAACGGTCCGATCTTCGAGGCGCTGAAACGGACGCTCAAGGCCAAGGGCCTGACCTATCGCACGCTGGCCGAGCGCGTGGGCATTTCCGAGCCGACGGTGAAGCGCATCTTCCATGAGCGCAACTGCAAGCTGGACCGGCTGATGGAGATCTGCGCCGCGGTGGATGTCGAGCTGGAGAACGTGCTCGGCGCGATGAACCGGGGGCCTGGTCCGGCCAACCGCGTCGCGCCGGAAATCGAGCGCAGGCTGGCGGCGCGGCCGGCGCTGCTCTTCGTCTTCATCATGCTGTCGGAGAAATTCACGGCCGAAGGCATCATGCGCTCGCAAGGCCTGAGCGAAGCTTCGATGTTCCTCTATCTGCGCGACCTCGAGGAACTCGGGCTGGTGGCGCTGGGGCGCGGGCTGTCGGCAAAATTGCTCGTCGACACGCCGATCCAGTGGGATTTCGAGGGGCCGCTGAAGCCGCATTTCGAAATGACCAACAAGAACTTCATCGGCTGGGCGATCGGCCATATGGAACAGGCCGCGACCTTCATCAGCTTTTCCAGGCGGATGCGGCCGGAAACGGCGGAAATGCTGCGACGCGAGGCCCAGGAACTCGCCGAACGCGCCAGGCTGCTTGCCCATCACGACCAGCACACCACGCCGGAGGACCAGCTCACCGGCTACAAATGGACCTTTGCCTTCGGGGCGACGCCGTTTCCGGCGATCATGCCGATCGGGCCGCACCCGCGCGATGCCGGGGCGGCCGACCGACGCGCCGCTCCTGCAAAGGGACGTCGTCCTTTGCCGGCCTGACACGGCCAAATCGTTGCATCTGGCGGCTGAGCTTGTCGCGCACCACTCCGACGGCGCTGAGTCATGATAGAGTTCGTGCACTGATCCCCAGATTGTAGCGGGCGGGTTTGCCGAATGCGTGACACGTCCCCGTCAAATCGAAGTGACCTTATGCCGACCGCGCCAACACTTGAACTTCGCCGCTATTCGCGCCTGAAAAATTTGCGGGAGCGCGCAGAACGCCAGGGTGCTGGATTGCAGTTCTGGGCGCGTACGGCATCGCTCGCCGTGATCTCCTGCTTCTTTTCATTGATCAGTCGCTGGGATGCCTCGCTGCTCTTCGTGCTGGCGGGCCTCGTGCTGTTCCAACTCGTCGGCCTGATCCAGTTTCTCTTTGCGCGCCGTCGCACGGCGCCATGGTGGATCGGTTACCTCGTCGGTACGCTGGACATCATTCTGTTGACCGTTCTGCTGGTGACGCCCAACCCGTTTTCGCTGGAGGTCGCGCCGGCCGCGATGCAACTGCGCGAGGGCAGCTTCAAATTCCTGCTGATTTTCGTATGCCTTGGCGCGCTGACCCTTTCGACACGATTGGCGCTCTATCTCGGCGCGCTCGCGGCCTTGACGTGGGCGATCGGGGTGGGATGGGTGATTTTTCACCCGGGAACCGTCATTCCGGCGACAAACCTCTATTCGCTGCCGATGACGGAGCGACTGAACCTCTATCTCAACCCCAACTTCGTCGATACATTCGCGCAGGCGACCAACATGTTGGTTGTGTTGATTATCGGCGCGATCATGGCGTTGGTCGTCTATCGTTCCCGACACCTGTCGGAAGACTATGTCAAGGCAGAGCGCGCCCGCGCCAATCTCGCCCGGCATTTTTCGCCCAATGTGGTCGACCAGCTCGCCACGGATGACGAGCCCTTCGGCCCGGTCCGCCGGCAGGATATCGCGGTGCTGTTCGCCGACATCGTAGGCTTCACACACTATTCCGAGGATCATCCGGCCGAAGCAGTGTTCGAACTTCTGCGTCAGTTCCACCGTCGCATGGAGCAGGTCGTTTTCGACCACCATGGCACCGTCGATAACTATATCGGCGATTGCATCATGGCGACATTCGGGGTTCCGCAAACCAGCCATGACGACGCCACTCGCGCCATCCAGTGCGCTGAAGCGATGGTCGCCGCTCTCGAAGCATGGAATGTGCAGCGTGTGTCCAGGGGGTACCCGCCCCTGGACGTTCGGATCGGTGCACAATATGGCGCAGTCGTCATCGGCGCGGTCGGCAGCGAGCGCAATCTGTCCTTCGCGGTGGTGGGTGACACCGTCAATGTCGCCAGCCGTTTGCAGTCGCTCTGCCGCGAGCTTCAGGCGAATATTTGCTTTGGGTCACGACTGATTGAGGCCGCAAAGGCGGAATCGCCCACGACACAGTTGAATGCGCGCGATCATGGGCCGGTGAGTATCCGCGGCCGGGACGAACCGGTCCATGTCTGGGTCGAGCACAGAGCCGAAGACCAAGGCGCTATTGCGGTTTCGGCGTGATACAGGCCGCCATGCGAAACGCCCGCACCTCGGCCGGATAGCGGTCGGCCGCGCCACACGGCGTGTCCTGACCCAGGCCGAAAGCCATCACGTGTCTGAGGCGATTGCTCCAGCCTTTGCGGCTGCGGCGTCTTCGCTTGCCTTGTCTTCCCAGGTCACCGCCCGGTAGTCGAAACCATACTCCAGCGTCGGCTTGACGATGCGGAAATAGGGCGACAGGTCGAAGTCGCGTGGCGTGTACAGCGAGTGGTGGCGGATGTGCAGGATTTCCCGTCGCATATAGTTCGACTGCGCCGAGGCGCGACCGGGCGCACGGGCGATCTCGGGCAGGATCGGATAGCGGACCTGGCCATAGGCTTCGGCGATCAGCGTAGAGCAGATTGCCCTCGTCGGATCGCCGGAGCCGAATGCCAGCATCCGGCGGCGCCAGCGCACCGGCACCGGCGGCGCCGGGAGGAAAAACCGCAGCATGTCGAAAATGTTCTTGAGGTCGTATCTCAGGCCGAGCTTGCCGATCATGAAGGTAACGACCTTGTCGCGATCCTCGGGAGTCAGCCCGCTCGCCCGGCAGATGCGTGTATTGTAGGTGCGGTAGCGCGAGAGCGGTACGGCGACGCAACCTTCGCCGAGCGTGACCTCGATCAGGCGTGGCCGCTCCGAACCGTCATCGGGCTGCGGCAAGGCATCACCGACATAGAAGGCCGCATGCGACCAGGTCGACTGGGTGAGATACTTGATCACCGCCGATATTTTTTGGTTGCCTTCGATGAGCAGGATATCGCCGGGTTGTAGGGTACGGCGCAGTGTTTCGGCATCGGATGGCGTATAGGGCTCATAGCCCGAAGATTCATCCTGCAGCCGGCCGGCGAGCCAGCGGCCAAGTCGATCCAGAAGGGTGTCGGCCGGCGCAGTCATGCCAGACGCCGATTAGCACAGGCCCGCCACTTAGGCCATGATCAGGCCGCTTTTGCTTCTTCCTGGGGTCCGGCGAGATCGTCGCGCGCTTTGCGGGCAAGTTTTTTGGCCGAGCGCTTGGGGCTGTCGCCGAACAGGTCGGCGGCATCGGCCAGGCAGGCCTTGGCCAGGCTCTTTTCGGAACGCTTCAACAGCTTGCTCAGAAGCCTGGTCTCGTCGGCGGGGCCGAGCGGCTCGCCTTCGGCGGCGAGCAGCGCGCGCATGACGAAGACGTCGTGCAATTCGCCGAGCTGTTCGCCGAGCTTGTCGACCGCCTTGCGGCGCGCCTTGATCGGCGTCGGCCACAGGCGGCCGAGCAACGACAGATGCATGGAATGCGTCTTGGTTGCCTTGCGCAGGTCGTGAAAATCGTCGCCCTGGCCGCGCGACTCTGCCTTGTCCAGCGCTTTTTTGGCCCGCCGCAGCGTGGCGCGGGCGCCGTCGGCCAGGATGTCGGCGGCCTGCTCCGGCTGATCGGGCAGAGCCAGCCGGTCGATGCGCTCCAGGCCCTCCCGGCAAGCGGCTATTGCCGCATTGATGGCGGCGTCGAGCCCAGGACCGGCATGGAGTTCATGCTGGCGCAGCACCAGCCGCTCGCGCACGGGATCGAGACCGTCGCCGGCCGATTGCTCCGGAAAGGCGTCGGCCAGACGGTCGACGGTTTCGATCAGCGCGGTCGCCTCGCGCGGGCCGGCGAGCAGCGCCGACACCTGCTTATAGCATTCGTTCTCGGTCTGGCAGAACGGTTCGTCCCCGGAACGAACCAGGCGCAGCAAGGCGCGCACGCCTTTCAGCCGCTTGCGGCATTTGTGCAGCCCCTGCTCCGGCTTCTCGCGCGCCGTCTCGAGGTGGCCGATTGCCTTGCCGATCTCGTCGGTCAATATGCGCCTGACCTCGCCGGTCAGCGGCAAGCGCGGATCGATGCGGAAGCTCATGCGGCGATCTCCGGAATCCCCCCGAGGGCCAGCGACGCGTTGTAGAAGCTCGACTCGCCGGTGACCTCGCGACCGAGCCAATCGGGCAGCATTTCGTCAGATACGTCCTCCGGCGTCTCCAGCTCCGCGATCACCAACCCCGCGAGCTTTCCGCCGAAAACATCGACTTCATAGAGATAGCCGCGGTGTCTAACATGGTGGCGTGTCTTCTCGATGACACGTCCGACGGCAAACGCCATCAACTCCTCGGCCTCGGCGAGGGGGATCGAATATTCGAATTCGTCACGCTCGCGCGCCCTGTCGCCGAACTTCAGCGTCAGATTGGCTGAGCGGCCATCGCAGATGCGCACGCGCACCGTGCGGCCGGGCTGGGCTGCGACATAGAACTGACGAATGCGGATCTCCGCCTCGACCTCTTCGAGCCAGGCGGGACTGGAGACCAGGAACTTACGCTCGATTTCCTTGCCCATGGCCACGCACTAAAGCCTGCGAGGGTCGAGAAGGCAAGCCGAGTCGGGTGTCAAATTTGACTTTAATCAATCGATTGATTAAAGTTGAAAAATGAACAAGCAACCAGGAGTAAAAAGGCAGCAGCGCGAGGCCACCACCGCCGATCAAACGCGCGCGGCGCTGGTGCATGCGGCGCTCAAGCTGTTCGGGAGGCAAGGTTTCGACGGCACATCGACGCGCGAGATCGCGTCGGAGGCCAAGGCCAATATCGGCTCCATCGCCTATCATTTCGGCGGCAAGGAAGGCCTGCGCACTGCTGCCGCAGACCATATCGTCGACACCATACAGGGGATCGCCGGCGAGGCGCTGGGCGGCGCGCAGGCCGCAGCGCCCCTGGATCCGGAAGCAGCCCGGGCCCAGCTTTTCGCGGCACTTGAGCGGATGGTCGGCTTCGTCGTGGCCAGTCCACAGGCCGGCGAGATCGTACAATTCGTACTTCGCGAGCTGTCGCATCCGACCGCGGCGCTCGACCGCATCTATGCCGGCGTGTTCGAACCTACGCACCGGCGGCTGTGCCATATCTGGGAGCAGGCAACCGGCGAGCCGGCCGAGAGCGAGGCAACCCGGCTCACCGTTTTCACCATGATCGGCCAGGTCATCTATTTCCGCATCGGCCGCGAGGCAGTGATGCGCCGGATGGGCTGGCGCGAGATCGGCAATGTCGAGGCCGCCAAGGTGGTGGCGGTCACAACCGACAATCTCAGGGCAATGCTGGCAGCACGTAGACCGGCCGTCGGCAAGAAGGGCAAATCATGAGCTTTCTCTGTTCGCTGCCGCTCGCGGCCCAGCTGTTCGGCGCCTGCGCACCGGCCGCGCCTTTGGCCGTCGGCTTTGTCGAAGGCGAATATGTGCTGATGGCGCCGATCGAAGTGGCCCAGGTGGCGACGGTGACGGTCAGGCGCGGCGACCGCGTCGAAAGCGGCAAGGCGGTGGCGACGCTCGAGGATGCCGACGCCAAGATCGAGGTGGCGCAGGCGCAGGCCGCCCTTGCGCAGGCACAGGCGCAGCTTGCCGACCTGCAAGTCGGCAAGCGCCCCGAAGAAATCGCGGCGCTCAAGGCCGAGGTCGACATGGCAAAGGCCCAGGCCGCCGACGCCAAGCGCAAATATGACCGCGCGAGCGACCTCTATAAACGCGGCACCGGCACCCAGGCGGATTACGACACCGCCTCGGCCTCGCTGGAGACCGCCACGGCCCAGGTCGGCCAGGCGGAGGCCAACCTCGCCGTCGGCAATCTGCCGGCGCGGTCCGAGACCATCAAGGCCGCCGACAATCAGGTCAAGCAGGCGCGGTCGAGCCTGGAGCAGGCAGAATGGCGGCTGTCGAAGCGGGTGCTGACCGCGCCCTCGCCCGGCCGCGTCAGCGACGTCATCCGCAATCCCGGCGACACCGCCGGGCCGACCGCGCCGGTGATCTCGATGCTGCCGGACGGCGCCGTAAAGCTCAGCGTCTATGTGCCCGAAAGTGCGTTCTCGGCGGTCAAGGTCGGCAGTGAGCTCAACGTCCACTGCGACGGTTGCGGGACAGGACTGAAGGCACGCGTCAGCTACGTCTCGCCCGATCCCGAATTCACGCCGCCGGTGATCTACTCGCTCGAGAACCGGCAGAAGCTGGTCTATCTGGTCGAGGCGCGGCCGGACGGCAATGCGGGACCGCTGCAGCCCGGCCAGATCGTCGATGTCGATCTCGCGGATCTCGGGCAATGAACGCCATCGACGTTCGCGGCCTGGTCAAGCGCTTCGGCGACAAGACCGTCGTCGACCATGTGACGATGAAGGTCGCCGAAGGCGAGATTGTCGGCTTCCTCGGGCCGAACGGCTCGGGCAAGACGACGACCATTCGCATCATGTGCGGGCTTTTGACCCCGGACGAAGGCGACGGCACGGTGCTCGGCTTCGACATCCGCCGCGACGCGCTCAGGATCAAGCGCGAAGTCGGCTACATGACGCAGAAATTCTCCTTCTACGAGGATTTGACGATCGGCGAGAATCTCGAATTCGTGGCGCGGCTCTACCGGCTGAGGCCGGTCGAACAATATGTGGCGAGGACGCTGGAAGAACTCGGCCTGGCGAGCCGCCGCAGCCAGCTTGCCGGCACGCTTTCCGGCGGCTGGAAGCAGCGGCTGGCATTGGCCGCCTGCATCATGCACCAGCCGAAGCTGCTTTTGCTCGACGAGCCGACGGCCGGCGTCGATCCGAAGGCGCGGCGCGAGTTCTGGGACGAGATCCACCGGCTGGCCGCCGGCGGCCTGACCGTGCTCGTCTCCACCCATTACATGGACGAGGCCGAGCGCTGCCACCGCATCAGCTACATCTCCTACGGCAAGATGCTGGCCACCGGCACGGTGGACGAGGTGGTGAAGAATGCCGGGCTGACCACCTTCGTGCTGCAGGGGCCACGGCTCGACCAGGTGGCCGAGGCGTTGCAGGGCCGGCCCGGCGTCGACCAGGTGGCGCCGTTCGGCACGACCCTGCATGTCGTCGGTTCCGACAAGGCGGCGCTGGAAAAGGCGCTTGCCGATATCGAGAAGGAGCACAAGGGCGTGACTGTGACGCCGGGCGAGACCAGTCTTGAGGATGTGTTCATCCAGTTCATGTCCGGCTCGAAGGACAACATGGCATGAAAGATGGCATGAACGTGGTCTTCTCCTTCGCCAGGCTGGGCGCGCTGCTGATCAAGGAATTCATCCAGATGCGGCGTGACCGCATCACCTTCGCCATGATGCTCGGCGTGCCGCTGATCCAGCTGGTGCTGTTCGGCTATGCGATCAACAACGACCCGAAGAGCCTGCCGGCGGCACTTGTGGCGACCAGCAGCGATCCCTACACGCGGGCCATGGTCTCGGCGCTGCAGACCACCGGCTACTACCGCTTCGACCATGTGGCGCAAAGTGCCGAGGAGGCCGAGTTCCTGATGGCGCGCGGCGACGTCGCCTTCGTCGTCACCATCCCCGCCGATTTTGCCCGGCGGGTCGAGCGCGGCGATAACCCGCAGATCCTGATCGAGGCCGACGCCACCGATCCGGCGGTTGCCAGCGGCGCGATCTCGACGCTCAGCACCGTGGCCAGCCAGGCGCTGCTCAGGGCCCAGGGCACTGAGGAGACCGCCAAGGAAGCGGCGCGCGGCCAGCTCGATGTCGTCGTGCACCGGCGCTACAATCCCGAAGGCATCTCGCAATACAACATCGTGCCCGGCCTGCTCGGCGTCATCCTGCAGATGACGATGGTGATGATGACCTCGATCGCGCTGACGCGCGAGACCGAGCGCGGCACGATGGAAAACCTTCTGGCGATGCCGTCGAGCCCGCTGGAGATCATGATGGGCAAGGTGCTGCCCTATCTGGTGGTGGGCGCCGTGCAGGTGGTGGTGGTGCTGGCGGCGGCGAAGCTTCTGTTTGCCATTCCCTTCATGGGATCGCTGTCGCTGCTCCTATCGGCGGTGCTGGTGTTCGTGCTGGCGCTGGTGCTGCTCGGCTACACGATCTCGACGATCGCGCGCACGCAGATGCAGGCGCTGCAGCTCACCTTCTTCTTCTTCCTGCCCTCGATCATGCTGTCCGGCTTCATGTTCCCCTATCGCGGCATGCCGGGCTGGGCGCAGACCTTCGGCGAGATCTTCCCGCTGACGCATTTCCTGCGCATCACCCGCGCGGTCATGCTGAAGGGCGCGGAACTGCCGGCGGTGGCGGTGGAGATCGGCTGGCTGGTGGTGTTCGTGGCGCTGTTTGCCGGCGTGGCGCTGGTGCGGTTCCGGCGCACGCTGGATTGAGGCCTCGCAAGGAGGCCTAAGGGCAGAGGGGGGTGTGAAGGATCGCGGCGATTCCTGTGTGCGGGCCGCAGCGCTTACGCCGCTGCCATGATCCCGGCATAGGTGCTGAAATCGACATTGCCGCCGGACAGCACCACGGCAACGCATTTGCCGGCGAGGTCGATCTCGCCGGAGGCGAGCGCGGCAAGCGCGACGCAGCCACCGGGTTCGACCACCAGCTTGAGATGGGCCATTGCGTCGCGCATCGCCTGGGCGACCGCCTTGTCGGAGACGGCGATGGCGCCGGCGAGATTCTTGCGGTTGATCTCGAAGGTGATCAAGCCCGGCTCGGCGGTGAGGATCGCATCGCAGATCGAGCTGTAGCCGGGTTCGTTGGCGACCCTTTCGCCCTTGGCCAGCGAGCGGCGCGTATCGTCGAAATGTTCCGGCTCGACGGCCCAAACGGCGGTTTGCGGCGAGGCGTCCTTGACGGCAACGGAGATGCCGCTCGACAGGCCGCCGCCGCCGCACGGGATGACGACGGCATCGAGCGCCACGCCAAGGGCTTTCGCCTGCTTCATCAACTCCAGCCCGACCGTGCCCTGGCCGGCAATGATGGCCGGATCGTCGAAGGGCGGCACCAGCGCCATTCCCTGTTCGATATAGGGGCGGACGACCGTCATGCGGTCGTCCTTGAAACGGTCGAAAGGCACGACCTCGGCGCCCATCTTGCGGACATTGCCCACTTTAAGCGCCGGCGCGTCGGCCGGCATGGCGATAACCGCCTTGACGCCGAAGATCGCGGCCGAGGCCGCCACGCCTTGCGCATGGTTGCCGGATGAAAATGCAACGACGCCATGGCTGCGCTCTTCCGCGCTCAATGACGACAGCTTGTTGTAGGCGCCGCGGATCTTGAAGGAGCCGGTGCGCTGCAAAGTCTCCGGCTTGAACAGGATGCGGCCGCCATAGCGCTTGTTGAGCTCGGGCGATTCGATCAGCGGCGTTTCGACGACCAGGCCGGAAAGCCGCGCGGCGGCGGCGCGGATGTCGGAGATGCCGGGTAGGGTGAGCATGGCGGGCCTCGTTGACGGATGGTCTGCCTATGCTGCACGGAAATTGAGGCAACGCGCCAACGAAAAAATGTGATGGAGACAATGTTGGCGCATTATCCTCACCGCCGGCGCCGCCCCTCATCTGGCTGCCGCCATCTTCTCCCCGTGAACGGGGAGAAGGGCGCTGTCGCCGCTGCTTTCGCCAATCACCAACGTTGCAGGTAGCGAGCCAGCATTGCGGCCGGCTTCTTTCGCCCCGTTCACGGGGAGAAATGCCCGGCAGGGCAATGAGGGGCGGCGCCGACTATGGCGATTGGCGACGGCCCAGCCCTCCATCATGGATCCGGGCTTTCAGCTTTTCGTTCGCTACACGCTACATTCCTCACCCCAGCAGCGTCCTCGTCCGTTTGCTGCCGCCGAGCTTGCGCCAATTGTTGAAGCGGTGGGTGGCGGCGGCGAAGGATATCTTCATCTGCTGGGAAACCGTGTAGCGCGATTTGCCTTCGTCGAACATGCGGTAGCAGCACTCCGCACCTTCCTCGGTCAGCTTGCCGTCCGGCGTCTTGTTGTGCGGGTTGGCCGGGTCGAACTTTTCGAGCTGTTCTTCGACAAGGCCCTTCAGGCGCTGCAGGTCGGCCTCGATGCTGGCGATGAGATCGAGAATGGGTTTCGGGTCGAATGCGTGCGGTGGCTTCTTGTCCGTCATATCGGGCTTCCTTCAATTTCGGCTGTTGGCAGCTATATAAGCAAACATTCGGCAATAATGAAGAGGCAGGTTCCGCTGGATCACCCATTTGCGGACGCGGCCGGCGCCGTTCGCAATTGACGTCCGGCAGTCGAAATCGTAGTTTAGAACAATTCTAAACTAGAGTGATCCCATCATGCTTTCCCGTGTTTTCGGCTTCGGCCGCCGTTCGTTCGATTCCCTCTCGGAGCAGGAGATCCTGGCGCTGGCGATCTCCTCCGAGGAGGATGACGGTCGCATCTACCGCGCTTATGCCGACGGGCTGGCAGAAGACTTTCCGCAATCGGCCAAGGTGTTCGAGGCGATGGCCGAGGAGGAGGACGTCCATCGCGATTCCCTCATCGAGCTTTACCGCAAGCGCTTCGGCGAGCGCATTCCGCTGATCCGCCGCGAGCATGTGAGGGACTATTACGAGCGCAAGCCCGACTGGCTGGTGAAGCCGCTCGGCATCGAGCATGTCAGGCGTCAGGCCGAAGCGATGGAGCAGCAGGCCTATCGCTTCTATGTCGAGGCGGCCAAACGCACCACCGATGCCTCGACGCGCAAGCTGCTCGACGACCTCGCCGTGGCCGAACAGGGCCATGAAAGCTCGGCGCATCAACTGGAACAGGAGCACGTCCCCGGCGAGATCAAGATCGAGGAAGCGAGCGCCGAACAGCGCCAGTTCATCCTCACCTATGTGCAGCCGGGGCTGGCCGGGCTGATGGACGGATCGGTGTCGACGCTGGCGCCGATCTTCGCCGCCGCCTTCGCCACGCACGATACCTGGCAGACGCTGCTGGTTGGCCTCGCCGCCTCGATCGGCGCCGGCATATCGATGGGCTTTACCGAGGTCGCCTCCGATGACGGCAAGCTGTCGGGCCGCGGCTCGCCGATCAAGCGCGGATTGACGGTCGGGCTGATGACGTCATTGGGAGGGCTCGGCCACGCGCTGCCCTATCTCATTCCCCATTTCTGGACTGCCACGGCGGTCGCGGCCGTGGTGGTGTTCTTCGAGCTCTGGGCGATCGCTTTCGTCCAGAACCGCTACATGCAGACGCCGTTCTGGCGCGCCGCCTTCCAGGTGGTGCTGGGCGGCGCGCTGGTGTTCGGAGCCGGCGTGCTGATCGGGAATGCGTAGTTTTTCCTTCCCCCCTTGTGGGGGAAGGTGTCGCCGAAGGCGACGGATGAGGGGTGCTCCAGGGAAAGCCAGCGTCTCACCCCGCTGGAGCACCCCTCATCCGTCTCGGCGCTTACGCGCCGATCCACCTTCTCCCACAAGGGGAGAAGGGAGAGCCGCGCTTCACCCGTTGACGATGCGACTATCCGCCGGTGCCTCGGCCCTTTCCGTCAACCCGTAGTCGCGCACGACATGGGCGATGCGCAGACGGTAGCCGGCAAAGATGCCGCCCCGTCCCGCCTTCTGTGCCTGCCGGTGCTCCTCGGTGTTGCGCCAGGCTTTCACCGCATCCTCGTCGCGCCAGAAGGACAGCGACAGCACCCGCTTGGGATCGGCAAGGCTCTGGAAGCGCTCGATCGAGATGAAGCCGTCTATGCCGTCGAGCAGCGGCCTAAGCTCGGCGGCGATGCCTAGATAGGCATCGCGCTTTCCGTCCGCCGGCTCCACTTCGAAGATGACCGCGATCATGCTTCTATCCCTTCGCTCACCGTCACGTCGGTCTTGAAAATCTGTCTTGGACCGTGCGGCCCCGACACCAGCTTCAGGAAGGCGCGGTCTTCCTTGAGGATGAATTTCTCGCGCCGCGCGAACTCGTAATTTGCCTTGGCCGCGGGGTCGGCGGCAAGCCGCGCGCGATAGGCTTCATAGGCCGCGAGGCTCTCGATGTTGTAGGCGGCATAGGCCGTGGTGGCCGAGCCTTCATGCGGCGCGAAATAACCGATGAGCTCGGCGCCGCAGCGCGGAATGGCTTGGCCCCAGGCCCGCGCATATTGTTCGAAGGCCGCCTTGCCGAACGGATCGATCTCGTAGCGGATGAAGCAGGTGATGGTCATGTCGGTCTCCTCGTCGGTTGGCTTTTGGACGGCGATGCTTCGACCGCGGTCGAAGCATCGCTTATGCCGGTGTGTTAGGCATTCTCCTGTCAGGAGGGTTTGCCTGGGCTGCTTGAGCTCGCCGCAGAATAGTGCTTCCCTGACGGGAATGCTTCGATAGGGATCGAACCATGCGTGAAGGACCGGACATCGCCCGCATCGCCAGCCTGGTTGGCGACCCGGCCCGCGCGAATATGCTGAACGCGCTGATGGGCGGCTCGGCGCTGACCGCGTCGGAACTGGCGCTGGAAGCCGGCGTATCGCTGCCCACCGCTTCCTCGCATCTGTCGAAGCTGATGGATGGCGGGTTGCTGACTTTGGCGAGCCAGGGCAGGCATCGCTATTACGGCCTCGCCAGCGCGCAGGTGGCCGGCATGATCGAAGCGATCATCGGCGTTGCCGAGGCGGTCGGCCCGAAGCGGGTGCGGCCCGGCCCGCGCGATGCGGCCATGCGCGTGGCGCGGGTCTGCTACGATCACCTCGCCGGCGAACAGGCGGTGGCGATGCTCGACCGGCTCTTCGACAAAAAAATTTTGCTGCGCGAGGACAGCGAGATCAGGCTCTCGTCATCCGGTGCCTCGCATTTTTCGGCGCTCGGCATCGATATCCATGCCAAGGCCAGGCGGCCGGTGTGCCGCGCCTGCCTCGACTGGAGCGTGCGGCGCTCGCATCTCGCCGGCACGCTAGGCGCGGCCATCCTCGACAAGATCATCGCCGAGAAATGGGCGCGGCGCGAAAAGGACAGCCGCGCCGTAGTGTTCTCGCCGAAAGGCAGGCAGGCGTTCGAGAGGGTGTTTCTGGCGTGAGATTTCGACGGCGATAACATGCAACGTCGGCGGGACAGCACCCCCCTCTGCCCTGCCGGGCATCTCCCCCGCAAGGGGGGAGATTGGCAGTTCTGGCGCTCCGCCATTCTCCCAACGTTGGAGATTGGCGAAACCGGCTGAGCGTTCAATCTCCCCCCTTGCGGGGGAGATGGCCGGCAGGCCAGAGGGGGGTGTGAAGGATCACGGCGTGGCCTTCCACACAGGCTCACCCCCGCTCCAGCACCTTGCCCAGTTTGAAGAACTCCGCCCACGGATCGGCCTTCTTCAACTCTTTCAGCGTCGTCTCGTCGCCAAGCGGGAAGGCATTGGGCGCGAGACCCTTTTCGAGTTCCGGCCAGGTCACCGGCATCGATACCGTCGCACCCTTCTTGGCGCGCGATGAGTATGGCGCGACCGTGGTCGAGCCGCGGCCGTTGCGCAGATAGTCGACGAAGATCTTGCCGGTGCGCGCCTTCTTCGACAGCGTCGCCGTGTAGCGGTCGGGCGCCGCCTGCTCCAGCGCACGGGCGAAATCATGGGCGAAGTCCTTGACCGCGTCCCACCCCGCCGCCGGTTTCAGCGGCACCAGCACGTGATAGCCCTTGCCGCCGGAGGTCTTGACCAGGTTGGGCAGCGACAGCGCGTCGAGCTGTTTGCGGATGTCGAGCGCGGCCTCGCGCACCCGGCTGACCTCGACGCCTTCGTCCGGATCGAGATCGAAGATGATCTGGTCCGGCTTTTCCAATTCATCGATGGTGCAGCCCCATATATGGACCTCGACCACGCCGTACTGGACAAGTGCCGCAAGCCCGTCGAAATCCTTGATGAACAGGATCTCCTCGCCGTCGCCCGGATCCTTCATCCTGGCGATCTTGTCGCTCATGCCGGGCGAGGCGTGTTTCTGGAAGAAGCGCTGGCCGTGGATGCCGTCCGGCGCGCGCACCAGGCTCAGCGGCCGGTTGACGACGAATTGCTCCATGCGCGGCCAGACCAGCGCGTAGTGATCGAGCAGGTCCTGCTTGGAGACCTTCTCGTCGGGCCACAGCAGCTTGTCGGGGTGCGAGAGCTTTATCGAGGTTCTTGCCGCGCCAGTCGAGCTTTTCGGCGCGGTCTTGGCGCCCGACTTTGCGTCGGTCTCGGCCTTGGACTTCTTCGGCTGTTCCTGCACGACTTCCTCCGCCGGCTTGTCCTCGCGCAATCCCTGGAACGAGGCATGGCGGATTATACGGTCGGATGTCCAGCTGCGGAACTCCACCTCGCCGACAAGTTCCGGTTTGACCCAGATAAGGCCTTTGCCCGTCGGCACCGCGGCCGAGAAGGGCGATACCTTTGCCTCGAGCCCGTCGAGCTTCTTCTTGAGATCCGCTGACACCTTGCCGGAGAAGCCGGTGCCGACGCGGCCGGCATAGTGCAGCTTGCCGCCTTCGTTGTAGCCGACCAGCAGCGAGCGCAGGCCGCGTCCTGTCTTGTCCGATGGCAGATAGCCGCCAATGACGAATTCCTGGCGCAGCGTGCATTTCGACTTGATCCAGGCTAGTCCCCGCCCGCTGCGGTAAGGCGCGTCGGCGCGCTTCGACACCACGCCTTCCAGGCCCATGCGACAGACATGCTGCAGCATCACCTTGCCCGGTTCATGGAAATGGTCGCTGAAGCGCAGCGACGAATTTTCGGGCTGCTCGCCGAGCAGCTCGGCCAGCGCCTGCTTGCGCTCGACCAGCGGCTCGCCGCGCAAATCCTCGCCATCGAGGCGCATCAGGTCGAACACATAATAGACGAAGCGGTCGGCGCGGCGGGCCGACAGGTCCGCCTGCAGCAAGGGGAAGGATGAGACGCCGCTGTCGGCCAAAACCACGATCTCGCCGTCAATGATGGCATCGCGGCATTTCAGCCCCGCCAGCGCCGCGGTGACCGGCCCGTCGAATTTTCCGGTCCAGTCGAGGCCGGCGCGGGTCAGCAGCCTGACCTCGCTGCCTGCGATCTGCGCCTGCAACCGGTAACCGTCGAATTTTACTTCGTGCAACCAATCGTCGCCGGCAGGCGCGTCCTTTTCCAATGTCGCCAGCTGCGGCTCGATGAAGTCGAGACGCTTGCCATGCCCGGCCTTGGCCCTGCCGCCGGCCGGCTTGTTCGATTGCCAGACCTTCGGTCTCTCGCCCTTGGCGGCCTTGCCTTCGCCGACTTCCTCGATGGTCAGGCCCGACTTCACCGATTTCGGCTGTTCCTTAAGAACATCCTCGCCGGGCCGGGCGGCGGCATCGTCTGACTTGATCAGCAGCCAGTTGTCGCGCTTTTCGCCGGGGCGAGGCCTCAACCTCACCAGATGCCAGCGGCCATTGAGCTTGCGGCCTTCGAGCTCGAAGTCGATATGGCCCTTTTTCATCGCCTGGGCCGGACCGCCGTCAGGGATCCATCTGCCTTCGTCCCAGACGATCACCGAGCCGCCGCCATACTGGCCCTTCGGAATGGTGCCTTCGAAGGAGGCGTAGTCGATCGGATGATCCTCGACATGCACGGCCAGCCGCTTCTCATGCGGATCGAGGCTCGGGCCGCGCGTCACCGCCCAGCTCCACAGCACGCCGTCATGCTCCAGCCGGAAATCATAGTGAAGGCGCGTCGCGGCGTGCTTCTGGACGACGAAGAGGCCGCCTGCCTCCTTGCCGCGAGCTACTTTGCCGGCCGGCTCGGCGGTTTTCTTGAAATCGCGCTTGGCGTGATACTGTTCGAGGCTCGCCACGGTTCCGCCCTCCTAGGCCGACTTGCGCTTCGGCGCGGAAGCCTTGCTTTTCGCGCGCCCCGCCGGCGCCTTGGCCGAGGATTTGCCGGCTTTGCCACCGCCGTCGGGATTCAGGCTCTTCTTCAGCGCGTCGAACAAATTGACGACATTGGACGGCCTCGGCGGCGCCTTGGCCTTCGGCGCCTTCTTGCCGGCCTTCTTGGCGCGGATGAGTTCGAGCAGCGCATCCTCATAGCGATCGTCGAATTTCGACGGATCGAACTTCGCCTTCTTCTTGTCGATGATGTGCTGGGCCAGGTCGATCATCTCGTCGTCGGTCTTCGCCGCCTTGATGTCGTCGAAGACCGTGCCCGGCTGGCGCACCGTATTGTCGTAGCGCAGCGTGGTCAGCACCATGCCCTTGCCGAGCGGCTCGATCACCACCGGGCGTTCGCGTTGATAGAGCACGAGGCGGGCAAGGCCGGCCATCTTCCTGGCCGCCATCGCGTCGCGGATGACGGCGAAAGCCTCTTCGGAGACCTTGTCCGCCGGTGCCACGTAATAGGGCGTGTCGAGATAGATCTGCTCGATCGAGGATTTCTCGACGAAGCCGTCGAGGCTCATCGTATGCGAGGACTCGATCTGCACCGCCTCGATCTCCTCCTCCTCGATATGGATGAAGTCGCCGTCGTCGACCTCATAGCCCTTGATCTCGTCGCCCTCGTCCAGCGGCTTGCCGGTTTCGGCATCGACATAGATGCGTTTGACGGTATTGCCAGTCTTGCGGTTGAGGATGCGGAACGAGACTTTTTCGGCATGGGTGACGACATTGGTCAACTCGATGGCGCAGGTGACCAGCGACAGCTTCAGATAGCCCTTCCAGGCGGGGCGCGGCGCCATGGCAAAACTCCCTTGCGTGCACAGACCGGTTTTCAACGCAACGGGCGTGGCCCTCAGGCGGTTCCTGCCGTTTGTCCGGCGAGCAAGGAAATTTCCCGTCGGCGGCCGATCGTGAAACAGAAGCGCGCCCAAGCGACATCGGAACGAAACATATGTGATGCAAAAGTCACACGAGCCGAAATCGCGACAAAAGGCGTGGAAAGACCGCGAATCAGCCGCAATCCGGCCACGATGCAACGACTTTCGGACCAGAAATTAACATCACGTTCACCGACTATTCACGCCTCGACGCTATGCTCTCGAACAATTCGGACGGGACATCCGAAAGCGGGACAGGGACAGGTAAAATGAACTTCTGGAACCACATCACCGGCTACGCCGCCGCCATTCGCGAATTCGTCGCGCCGACCTACCGGCCGGAGCGCTATTACATGCGCGGCCCGGGCCCGGCCTGCGCGCGCCGCGGCAACTCGCTCGGCGTCAGCGCGAACTGATCATGACCCGCGAACGAGGCCACCACAGCCGCATCTGCAGGCCGGCCGCCGACCAGCGCGCCACGACCTATCGCGCCGAGCGCCTTGCGCTTGCCGCCAACTGGCGTGCGACAACGCCGCGACTTTGACGCCGCCGCCGGCTGGCTTAGTGTCTTAAGGCACAAGCAGCCGGGGCCGCCATGACCGACCTGCCCGAACGTCCCAACTTCCCGCGCCAGACCTATGACGCTCGCCAGCCGCTGATCGTCTTCGACGGCGTCTGCGTGTTCTGCTCAGGCTTCGTCCAGCTCATCCTCAAGCTCGACCGGAAAAAACGCTTCCGCTTCGCCACGGCGCAGTCGCCCCTCGGCGAGGCGCTGTTTCACCAGCACGGCCTGGCGACCGACAATTACGACACCAACCTCGCCATCATCGACGGCGCGGCCTTCACGCGCCTCGACAGCTTCATCGCGGTCATGGCAGCGCTCGGCTGGCCATGGCGTGCGGCGAAGGCGCTGCTCATCCTGCCCCGGCCGCTGCGCGACTGGGTCTACGACCGTGTCGCCAAGAACCGCTATGCGCTGTTCGGCCGGAAGGACAGTTGCGACATCCCGTCCGCCGACCTGCGGCAGCGGTTGGTCGGCTAAATGCATGTCGCCCAAAAAGTGCGCCGCGGTTTTGGGTCAACGACATGCATAAGACGGAAGGTGCGGAGGTTTAGATGAAGCTTCTGATCGTCGGCGGCTACGGCACCTTCGGCGGACGCATCGTGCAGTTGTTGGAGAATGAGCCGCGCCTCGGGCTGCTCGTCGCCGGCCGGTCGCTCGCCAAAGCCGAGGCCTATTGCAAAGCACGAGGCGGCACCAAGGCCGGGCTCGTTCCGCTGATGTTCGACCGCGCCGGCGACCTTGGCACGCAACTTGCTGGCCTGCTGCCCGATATCGTCATCGACGCCAGCGGTCCGTTCCAGGCCTATGGCGAGGGGCGCTACCGGCTGGTCGAGGCCTGCATAGACGCTCGCATCCATTATCTCGATTTGGCTGACGGCTCCGAATTCGTCGCTGGCGTTGCCGGCTTCGATGCGGCTGCCAAGGCGGCCGGTGTCACTGTGCTATCCGGCGTGTCCAGCTTTCCGGTGCTGACGGCGGCGGTGGTGCGGTGCCTGTCGTCCGGTCTGGCGCGCGTCGACAGCATTCGCGGCGGCATCGCGCCCTCGCCCTTCGCCGGCGTCGGCGAGAACGTCATCCGCGCCATTGCAAGCTATGCCGGCCAGGCGGTGCGGCTGGTGCGGGACGGCAGGCCGGCGGAAGGTTATCCGCTCACCGAGCAGATGCGCTATACGATCGCGCCGCCCGGACGCGTACCTGTGCGCAACACCTTGTTCTCGCTGGTCGACGTGCCGGACCTGGGCGCACTGCAGGCGCTGTGGCCGCAAGCCAGCACGATCTGGATGGGCGCCGGCCCGGTGCCGGAGGTGCTGCATAGGGCACTGATCGGGCTGGCCCGGCTGGTCCGCGCCGGCCTCGTCCGTTCGCTCTCGCCGCTGGCGCCGCTGATGCATTGGGCAACCAACAGGCTGTCATGGGGCGAACATCGCGGCGGCATGTTCGTCGAAGTCGAAGGCGCGGACGCAGCCGGCATGCCGGCCAGGCGGTCCTGGCACCTCTTGGCCGAGGGCGATGACGGGCCGCTGATCCCCTCCATGGCGGTCGCGGCGATCATCGGCAAGGCACTCGACGGCCGCATGCCCATGCCGGGCGCCCGAGCGGCGGTGCGCGACGTCGAGCTAGGGGACTACGAAACGCTTTTTGCCGGCAAGACGATCCACACCGGTTTCAGGGACGATACCGAGGAGGCCAAGAGGCTCTATCCCGAGCTGCTCGGTGAAGCCTGGAAAAGCCTTCCGCATGAAATCCGGGCCATGCATGAGGGAGCGGCAATGGCGGAAGGCCGCGCCGGCGTCGAACGTGGCAGCGGCATCTTTAGCCGGCTTGCGGCGTGGTTGATCGGTTTCCCCGCCGCCGGCACGGATGTCCCGGTCAGGGTCCGTTTCGACATCGGCAGGGACGGCGAGACCTGGACGCGGACTTTCGGAACGCACAGCTTTTCGAGCCGGCAATTTGCCGGGGGAGGCCGCTCGCAGCGGATGCTGTGCGAACGCTTCGGGCCGCTCACCTTCGCCATGGCGCTGGTCCTCGACGATAACCGGCTCCGGCTCGTGCCGCGCCGCTGGAGCTTTCTCGGCCTGCCGCTGCCGATGTGGCTTTGCCCGCGCTCGAACGCATACGAAACCGTCGAGGACGGGCGCTTCCGCTTCCATGTGGAGATCTCGCACCCGGTCGTCGGGCCGATCGTGCGCTATCGCGGCTGGCTGGTGCCCGCGCAGGCGGTTTTCGGCCGCGAACCTCAATCCGGCAGCGCCGCGACCGCGACGATTTCGATGACGATATCGGCTTGAGCAAGGGCTGCGACCCCGATCACCTCCGAGGGCGGCGGGTTGTTGTAGCTGCAATGCTTGGGGCAATGCTCGGCAAAGAACTCGTCCAGCACGTCCAGGCGAAAATTGGGCGAACCGAGAACGCCGCCATCGGGAAATGGCCCCCTGACAAAGAAGGTCAATCGGATGAGATGTTCGAGACCGCTGCCGAGTTCCTCCAGATCCGATTTGATGTTGCCGAGCACCGCGCGCCATTGCCCCGCCGCATCGCCGGCAAAGCCACCGCCCTTGTTGCCCATTGGATCGTAGTCGTCCGATGTCGCCGTGTTTCCGCACAGGTAGACGGTGCCCTTCGCTCCGCTGACGACCGTGCCTTTTCCCCATGGCATCAGCCGGCCGTTCTTGAATTTCTTGTGGGTCACGAGTTCCATTTTCTTCTCCCTTCTCGCGCGCGATGGGCCCGACCCGCGAGAAAAGGATAGGGCTGCGAGCTACGGCTGCCAGTATTCAAGCATTCCAGCGATCGGACTGGTCGCCTGGAATCCTGGTCCTTGCGGAATCTCGTGATGAAGACGAAAGATTTTTCGCTGCGCCTGTCGAAATCGGTCGATGCCACACGACATAGGTCGGCACGCGACGATGCGGCCTTCAAGAAAACGGGAGAAGACCATGCGATACATGCTTTTGATCTACAATGACGAAGCCGCGATGGCGAATGCTCCGAAAGAGCAGACCCAGCAGGTCCTCGCTGCCTACGGCGCCTACACCGAGGCGCTGCACAAATCCGGCGTGTGGCTGGCCGGCGACAGGCTGCGCCCGACTCAAGCGACCACCTCGGTGAGGATGGCCGGCGGAAAGACCAATGTGCTCGACGGCCCCTATGCCGACACCAAGGAGCAACTGGCCGGCTTTTACATGATCGAGGTAGCCGACATCGACGCCGCCATCGAATGGGCGGCGCGCTGCCCCGCCGCCAGCAGCGGCACGGTCGAGGTGCGGCCGATCTGGGAGATGGCCGAGTACATAGCCGCGTAGCGAGCCTGTGATGGACGATCGCTCCGAGATCGCGCGGGCGGCGGCCGAGGCGGCCGCCCGGCGCAGCTACGGCAAGCTGGTCGCCTGGCTCGCGGCCCGCACGCGCGACGTCGCCGGCGCCGAGGACGCGTTGGCCGATGCCTTCGCGGCGGCGCTCGAACGCTGGCCGCGAACCGGTGTGCCGGCGCAGCCGGAGGCGTGGCTGCTGGCGGTGGCGCGCCGGCGCGACGTGGACGCGGTGCGGAGGCGGCTGACAGGCGAGGCAGCCCGCGTCCATCTGCAGCTGATTGCCGAAGAAATGGAGCCAAGCATGAGCGGCGAGGATCTGCCCGACGAGAGGTTGCGGCTGATGTTTGCCTGCGCCCATCCAGCGATCGAATCGAGCGTGCGTGCGCCGCTGATCCTGCAGACGATCCTCGGTTTCGACGCCGCGACGATTGCCTCGGCCTTCCTGGTTTCGCCGGCGACGATGGGGCAGCGGCTGGTGCGGGCCAAGGCGCGCATCCGCGAAACCGGCATCCCGTTCCGCGTGCCGGAGCAGGCGGAGCTCGGCGACCGGCTGGGCGCCGTGCTGGAAGCGATCTACGCCACCTTCGCCGAAGGCTGGTCGGATCCGACCGGCACCGATACCAGGCGGCGCAACCTCGCCACCGAAGGCATCTGGCTCGGCCGGCTGGTCGCCTCGCTGATGCCTGACGAGCCGGAGGCGCTCGGACTGCTGGCGCTGATGCTTTTCGCCGAGGCGCGCCGCTCGGCAAGGCGTGGCCCGGAAGGGGATTTCGTGCCTTTAGCCGAGCAGGATATCGCGCTCTGGGACGACAGCCTGATCGACGAGGCGGAAGCCTTGCTCGTGCGCGCCGCGCAAAGGGAAATCATCGGCCGCTACCAGTTGGAGGCCGCCGTGCAGTCCGCCCATACGGCGCGCCGGCGCGGCAGCGGTACCGACTGGATGGCGATCCGCCAGCTTTACGACGCGCTGCTCTCCATAGCCGGCTCACCGGTGGTGGCGATCAACCGCGCGGTGGCGATCGCCGAAACCGAGGGCGCCATGGCGGGATTGGCGGCGCTTTACGTGCTGGGCGACGACAAGCGGCTGCAGGACTACCAGCCCTATTGGGCCGCCCGCGCCGGGCTGTTGGCCAGGCTCGGCAACAGGAAGCAGGCCGCCGAGTCCTACGACCAAGCGATCGGCCTCGAGCGCGACCCCGCGCTGCGGCGTTTCCTCCAGGGCGAAAAGGCGAAGCTCGTCAGGAGTTAGCGCAATGACCTTCTCTAGGGCCCCGACACAGGGATTTTGGAAGGTTGCCGTTTATCGGCGGGCACGGTTTCATCGTTCATTTCCGTGAATCAGCGCACGCTGGGGAGATTGGCTGAAGCCTCCCCAACCTCGTCATCCCTGGGCGAAGCAGCCGCAAAGCGGCGTCGCGGAGACCCTGGGATCCATGCCGTGACCTTGATCGTAGAACGCAGCGGAGCAGAATTCTGCACCATTGCGGCGCGTCGAAGTCACGGCATGGATCCTCGGGTCTGCGCGCGTCGCTTCGCTCCTTGCTCCGCCCGTGGATGACGAGGTTGGGAGGGCTTCAGCCAATCTTCAAGGCATGCGGCCTGCCAGCGCAAACACAGCCGACCGGGATAAAATCCCTATGCTGAGGACTTAGCTCAACCCAGACGGACGGCTCCGGCGAAATCGCCGAGCCCATTCGCCGCGCACTTTCAAGGCCACATCTCGTGGGATGCATTCAGTTTGCGCATGAGCTCATTCTGACGCAGCCTGCTCCACAGACGTTCGATGTTTGGCCAGGCGCTGCGTGCTTTGTCGACATCAGGATGCCAGGCCACCAGCATGATAAGGTAGATGTCGGCCAGCGAAAGCGTCTCGCCGGCCAGCCAATCACGGCCGGCCAACGCCTGGTCGAGAATGGCAAAGCCGCGATCCATCTCGGCGACCGCCGCCTTCTTCACCGGCTGCAGGCCTTCGCCGTCGGCGGTGTAGCGGTGCGCGTAATAGAGCCGCAGGATCGCCGGATAGAGCACGGACGACATGAAGGCCATCCAGCGCAGGAAGTCGGCGCGGCCGGGCGAGCCCGCTTCCGGCGCGAGACGCGCTTCAGGGTGACGCTCGGCAAGCAGGATGCAGATTGCCGCCGATTCCGTCAGCGATTGGCCGTTCGGCAGCGTCAGCGCCGGCACCTGGTTCAGCGGGCTGATGGCGAGGAAGGCCGGATCGGGCGTTTCCTTCTTCGGCACGTCGATCTGTTCGAAGGGCACGCCCGCCATGGCAAGCGCCGCCTCGACGACGAAGCCGCCGCTGCCCGGGCGCGTATAGAGCTTGTACATGCAAAATCCTCCCGCCGGCCGATCGAGGCCGGCAAGAAAGGTTGGATCGAAGCCGCATCTCGCTCAAGCGAAACGACGGGCGCCAGAGGTGTTTTTTCAGCGGTCCAGCCAGGATCAATCCCGGCCGCTTGTTCGCAAGCCCTTGAGATTGGTTGTGGCGTACCCGACTTCGTCATCCACGGGCGGAGCAAGGAGCGAAGCGACGCGCGCAGGCCCGAGGATGCATGCCGTGACGTCTCCACGTCACAACGATGCAGAACACGGGTTCCGAGGGAGCGATAGCACCCGTTACTCGACAGGGTCAGCCGGCCTGACAACAACATCCTCGACCGCGGCTTTCCTCGGCCACCGTCACGGCATGGATCCCAGGGTCTGCGCTTCGCTCCGCCCTGGGATGACGAAGGGAATGCCTAAGCGCCCAGCCCGTCGAACAGGATGGTCGAGAGATAGCGCTCGGCGAAGGAGGGGATGATGACGACGAGGTTCTTGCCCTTGTTCTCGGGCCGCGAGCCGACGACGATCGCGGCCTGCAGCGCTGCGCCCGACGAGATGCCGACCGGCACGCCTTCGAGGCGGGCGACGAGACGGGCATTGGCGACCGAATCCTCGTTCGAAACCCTGACCACCTCGTCATAGACCGATGTATCGAGGATTTTCGGCGCGAAGCCCGCGCCGATGCCCTGGATCTTGTGTGGGCCGGGCTGGCCGCCCGACAGCACCGGCGAGGCCTCCGGCTCGACCGCCACGACCTGCAGCGAAGGCTTGCGCTTCTTCAGCACCTGGCCGACGCCGGTGATGGTGCCGCCGGTGCCGATGGCGGAAACGAAGATGTCGACCTCGCCATTGGTGTCGTTCCAGATTTCCTCGGCCGTGGTGCGGCGATGTATCTCGGGATTGGCCGGATTCTCGAATTGCTGCGGAATGATGGCGTTGGGAAGCGTGGCGGCGAGCTCGTCGGCCTTGGCGATGGCGCCCTTCATGCCTTTCGGCCCCTCGGTCAGCACCAGCTCGGCGCCGAGCAGCGCCAGCATCTTGCGGCGCTCGACCGACATGGTCTCCGGCATGGTGAGGATCAGCTTGTAGCCCTTGGCGGCGGCGGCGAAAGCGAGCGCGATGCCGGTATTGCCCGAGGTCGGCTCGATCAAAGTGGTCTTGCCGGGCGCAATCTTGCCGGCCTCCTCCAGCGCCTCGATCATGGCGACGCCGATGCGGTCCTTGACAGAAGAGATCGGGTTGAAGAATTCGAGCTTGGCCAGAATATTGGCGACGATGCCCTTCTCCCTGGCGAACTTGTCCAGCCTGACCAGCGGCGTGTCGCCAATCGTCTCGGTGATCGAGTTGAAGATGCGGCCGCGGCCGGGGACGCGCGCGGAGGTGACGGGCTTGTTCATTGGTTCGCTCCCAAGGCAATGGCACAGGCAAACAGAATAGGGCTTTCAGCCGCGCAAGATAGGCTGAGGCTCGAAAATATCCGAGTGGGGCGGTTGCTCAAAACCGCCCGAGACCGGAAACGCATTTTCCGCAGCGGCGAGTTTCAGGAATGGTTTGGCTCAAATCAGCAGCTGCTGAGATCGGCGCTTACTGCCGGGCCGCAATAGCGGCCGCCGCGCCCATCATGAAGCCGGCGGCGGTGCGGTTCAACACCTTCAGCGCGCGCGGCGATTTCAGGAACCAGCGCGCCTTGGCGGCTAAAGCCAGATAAGGCACCAGCACCACGAACAGCACCACCACGGTAAGCATCGCCAGGATGGCGTAGTCGGCAAACGTGATCGTCTTCAGGTCGACGATGGTCGGCGTGATGGCGAGATAGAAGATCATCGTCTTCGGATTGCCCAGCGTGACGGTCAGCCCGGCGATGAAGCTCGATATGAGTCCGCCCTTGGCCGTCCGCGCCTCGACGGTCTCGGGCGTGATGCCGCCGGTCCAGAAGCGCCAGGCAAGAAAGGCGAGATAGGCGACACCGGCCCATTTGACGGCAAGAAAGACCATGCCGAAGGTCTGGGCGACGAAGGCGAGCCCGAGCACCACGGCGGTGAGATAAATGAGGTCGCCGAGCATCAGGCCGAACGACATGGCGAGCGAGGAGCGGAAGCCGGAGCCGAGCGCGCGGGCGACAAGCGCCGTGACGCCAGGGCCCGGAATGGCGGCGGCGACGCCAAGCGCGGCACTGTAGGTGAGAAATCCGGTGAGTGTCATGGTTCAAGGTCCGAAATCAGGACGCGCTTATCGCACGAATCCGAACGGGAATGAATTCGCTAAAGCCGGATTCGGTTGCGCCAGCCCCCTCATCCGGCCGCTTCGCGGCCACCTTCCCCCGGAGGGGAGAAGAGGTTGGCGCCAGCGCTCTCCTCTCCCCTGGGGGAGAGGTCGGATTGCCCCGAATTGCCCTTCGCAATTCGGGGCAATCCGGGTGAGGGGGACCGCGCAGGATCGAACGCCCGCGCTCGGGCTACCCGCCATACGCAATACGCCAGATGGTGCCGTTGCCGTCCTCGGTGAGGATCAGCGCGCCATCCCTGGCCACCGCGATGCCGACCGGCCGGCCCCAGACCGCGTCGTCGGAAATGACGAAGCCGGTGGCGAAGTCCTCGTATTCGGCGGTCGGCTTGCCGTCCTTGAACTTCAGCCGCACGAGCTTATAGCCGCTGCGGACATCGCGGTTCCATGAGCCGTGCAGAGTGACAAAGGCGTCGCCCCGATACTCGGCAGGGAAATTGCCGCCGTCGTAGAAGGCAATGTTGAGCGGCGCCGAATGCGCCTGCATCAGCACGTCGGGCATGGTGACCTTGCCGGCGAGGTCCGGGCGCGCGCCCTTGTGGCGCGGGTCCTCATTGTCGCCGATATAGTACCAGGGCCAGCCATAGAAGGCGCCGTCCTTCACGGCAGTGGCGTATTCGAAGGGGACGTTGTCGCCAAGCTCGTCGCGTTCGTTGACGACGCACCAGAGCGCGCCTGTCGCGGGCTGCACGGTCATGCCGGAGCAGTTGCGCAGGCCGGTGGCGACAGTCCTGCGGTTCTTGCCGTCGGGATCGAAGGCCAGCACAGCGGCGCGGCCCTGTTCCGAACCCCAGGCCGCGCCCAGAGGCTGCGATTTGGCCCAGTCTTCGAGACCGCCCTTCGGCGTGGCGCCCATGTCCTCGGCGATGTTGGAGCCGGAGCCGACCGACAGATAGAGCGTCTTGCCGTCGGGCGAGAAGGCGATGTCGCGGGTCCAGTGATGGTTGGCCGGGATCCTGGCGACGATGCTCTCCGGTTTGCCGGACGCTTGCAGGTCACCGTCGCGATAGGGGAAACGGACGACGCTGTTGCTGTTGGCGACATAGACCCATTGCGGCTTGTCGCCCGGCGGATAGAAGGCGATGCCGTAGGGCCGGGTCAGGCCCTTGGCGAAGATCGACGTCTCGACGGGCTTGGCGCTGTACTCGGCCAGGCGGTAGACGCGGACCTGGTTGGCCCGGCTGTCGGCCACGAAGAGGTCGCCATTCGGCGCCACGCGCACGACGCGGGGATTGTCGATTCCGGAAGCGACGAGCTCGGCGGAGAAGCCCGGCGGAAGCTTTGGCTTCGCATCCTCGGGGCGATCGGTGACACCGCCGCCGTTCGAAGCGGACTCCGTCACATAGGGTTTCTGCAAGTCTTCAGGCTTCAGCAGCCGGCGCACGCCCGGGCCGTCGGCCTTCCAGTCGCCGAAGGCCTTTTCGCCGCTGAGCAAGGGGCGATCGGCCTGCTGCGCAAAGGCGCCGCTGGCGAGAACCAGTGCAAGGCCCGCAAGGCCGGCGATCCGCATCATGGCTGTCCTTCGTCGTCTGCTTCTAATCGACGTCGTCATCCCAGGGCGAGGCTAAAAGCGTCCCGGCCGATCTCCAAGGCATGCAATCTGCCCACGCAGCACCATCCGATCCAGCAAATTTCCCTGCTGGGAAACTAGGATCGACGGGTGCTCCGAAAAGAGGGGGCCGATTTCATAGCGGTTCCGGATCAGTCAGCCTCCTCGGCATCCAGATCGTCATCGAGGCGCTTTTCCAATTCGACGAGGTCAGCCGGCAGGGGCAGGCCCATGGCGCGCAGTTCCCTCAGCTTCTCGCGCAGCTGTTCCTGGATCTCGTGCTCGTCCTGCGGCTGATTGATCATTTCCTGGAGCAGGAGGTCGATCTGGGCCTTGATTGCTTCCAGCGCCATTTTTCTTGCCTCCCTTTTGATGTGCTAGCGGAGCATGCGCGAAATCAGCTGCGCGGTATAGTCGACCATCGGCACGATGCGGGCGTAGTTGAGCCTTGTCGGACCGATGACGCCGAGGGCGCCGATGACGCGGGCATCCTTGTCGCGATAGGGCGCGACGACCAGCGACGAGCCGGACAGCGAAAACAGCTTGTTCTCCGAGCCGATGAAGATGCGCACGCCCGGCCCTTCCTCGGCGAGGTCGAGCAGCTGCAGCAGCCCGTCCTGCGTTTCCAGATCCTCGAACAGATGGCGCAGCAATTCGATGTCTGCCTGGGCGGTGACATTTTCCAGAAGGTTGGCGCGGCCGCGCACGATGAGGCGCGCCGGCAGGCCGCTTTCGGCACCGGCCCAGACCGCAAGGCCTTTCTCGACCAGATCCTGCGACAGCGTATCGAGCGCCGCCCTGGTCTCGTCCTTGATGCGGGCGATTTCCGCCCGCGCCTCGGCGAGCGTGCGGCCGCGGATATGCGCGTTGAGGAAGTTCGAGGCCTCATGCAGTTGCGACACGGTGGTGCCGACGGGCAGGTCGACGACGCGGTTCTCGACATCGCCGTTCTGCGACACCAGCACGGCAAGCGCCTTGGTCGGTTCGAGCTGGATGAACTCGATATGCTTCAGCGCCACTTCGTTCTTGGAGGCAAGCACGAGACCGGCGCCGCGCGACATGCCGGACAGCATCTGGCTGGCCTCGGTCAGCATATGCTCCAGCGTCGCGCCCGAGCCGGAGGCGCGCACCTGCGCCTCGATGATGCGGCGCTCGTCGTCGGAAAGGTCGCCGAGCTCCATGAAGGCATCGACGAAGAAGCGCAGACCTGTCTGGGTCGGCAGGCGGCCGGCGGAAATGTGCGGCGCGTAGATCAGGCCCAGATGCTCGAGGTCGCTCATCACGTTGCGGATGGTGGCCGGAGACAGCGACGAAGGCAGGATGCGCGACAGGCTGCGCGAGCCGACCGGCTCGCCGTCACGCAGATAAGAATCGACAATCCGCCGGAAAATGTCGCGCGAGCGCATGTCGAGTGACTGAAGCACCGGCGACTGCGACGTCGGATCGACTGGCTTGTTCATTCCGGCGAGAAACCTCCTGCCCAAAAGATATAGACTTAAGCCACTCCGGCGCAACCCGGTGCCGCGTTTGCGGTCACGGTACCGCGCTTGCGGTCACCCGCCCGTTTCTTCACGACCGCGTTTTCCTTTGCGACCCCTTTTCCTTTGCGACCCCTTTTCCTTTGCGACTTGCCTCGCTTGCGTCTACAAGCCGGCCACGATTCCGAAACGAGAAGAAAGCAGGCCGAATGCGCCCCTCCAAACGCCAAGCCGACGAAATGCGCGCCATCTCCTTCGAGCGCGGCGTCTCCAAGCACGCCGAAGGCTCGTGCCTGGTGAAGTTCGGCGACACGCATGTCCTGTGCACGGCGAGCCTGGAGGAAAAAGTGCCGGCCTGGATGCGCAATTCCGGCAAGGGCTGGGTGACGGCCGAGTATGGCATGCTGCCGCGTTCGACCGGCGAGCGCATGCGGCGCGAGGCCTCCGCCGGCAAGCAGGGCGGCCGCACGCTGGAGATCCAGCGGCTGATCGGCAGAAGCTTGCGCGCCGTGATCGACCTGCAGGCGCTCGGCGAACAGCAGATCACCGTCGACTGCGACGTCATCCAGGCGGATGGCGGCACCCGCACCGCCTCGATCACCGGCGGCTGGGTGGCGCTTTACGACTGCCTGCGCTGGATGGAGGCGCGCCAGATGGTGAGCGTCGCCAAGGTGCTGAAGGACCATGTCGCGGCGATTTCCTGCGGCATCCATGACGGCCAGCCGGTCATCGATCTCGATTACCTCGAGGATTCCTCGGCCGGCACCGACGCCAATTTCGTCATGACCGGCAAGGGCGGCATCGTCGAGATCCAGGGCACGGCCGAAGGCGAGCCTTTTTCCGAGGAACAGTTCGCCTCGCTGATGGGACTGGCGAAGAAGGGGATTCAGCGGCTGGTGAGCCTGCAGCAGATGGCGGTGGCCTGACGTTGAATGCGATGAGGTCGGCGATCCTTCACACCCCCCTCTGGCCTGCCGGCCATCTCCCCCGCAAGGGGGGAGATTGGGTATCGTCTCGGCCTTCGCCAATCTCCAACGCTGAAAGGGATGCGGCGGCATCGACGCTGCCGATCTCCCCCCTTGCGGGGGAGATGCCCGGCAGGGCAGAGGGGGGTGCCTCGTGATACCCTCAGCCATCCTGGAATCGGCCCTCTACGTCACTGACTTGCAGGCGTCGGAGGCCTTCTACCGCGACATCATCGGCCTCGAGGCGTTGGGCAAGGTCGAAGGACGCCACGTCTTCTTTCGCTGCGGCGACGGCGTACTGCTTCTCTTCAACGCCGAGGCGACGAAAGTCCCGCCGGCGCCTGACGTCAGGCTGAAGGTGCCGCCGCATGGCACGGCCGGCGAGGGTCATCTCTGCTTTGCCGCCAGCGCCGACGAGATCGCCGCATGGCGAGAGCATTTGGCGGCGAACAACATCGCCATCGAAAGCGATTTCGAATGGCCGCAAGGTGGGCATTCGATCTATATCCGCGACCCTTCGGGCAATTCGATCGAGTTCGCCGAGCCAAGGATCTGGGGTTTTTGATGCATTCTCTGAACGGACGGAAGATCGTCGTCGCCAGCCACAATGCGGGCAAGCTGCGCGAATTCGCCGACCTGATGGCGCCATTCGGCTTCGAGGCGAAGTCGGCCAAGGACTATGGCCTGCCCGAACCGGACGAGACCGGCACCACCTTTGAAGGGAACGCCTACATCAAGGCATATGCGGCGGCCAAGGCCACCGGCCTGCCGGCGCTGTCGGACGATTCCGGGCTTTGCGTCGACGCACTCGACGGCGCGCCGGGGGTCTACACGGCCAACTGGGCCGAGAAGCCCGACGGCAGCAGGGATTTCGGCATGGCCATGCAGAAGACGGAAACGGCGCTGCAGGAAGCCGGCGCGACCGACCCCTCGGAGCGCAGCGGCCGCTTCGTCGCCGTCATCTGCCTGGCTTTTCCGGACGGCGAGGCGGAGTATTACCGGGGCGAAGCGGAAGGCACGCTGGTGTGGCCGCCGCGCGGCACGCTTGGCTTCGGCTACGATCCGGTGTTTTTGCCCAATGGCTTCGACAAGACCTTTGGCGAGATGAGCGCGGAAGAAAAACATGGCTGGAAGCCCGGCCAGGCGACGGCGCTTTCGCACCGCGCCCGCGCCTTCCAGAAATTCGCGCAAGCACGCCTGGACTTGGCACGCCTAGATTTGGCCCGGTTGGATTTAGCGCGATCGGGATCCGCATGAGCTCGGTGACCATACCGCTCGACCGCAGCCCCGGCTTCGGCGTCTATATCCACTGGCCGTTCTGCGCGGCCAAGTGCCCTTACTGCGACTTCAACAGCCATGTCCGCCACCAGCCGGTCGACCAGGAGCGTTTTGCCCGCGCCTTTGAAACCGAATTGGCAACCATGCGCGCCCGCACCGGGCCGCGCGAGGTGACCAGCATCTTCCTCGGCGGCGGCACGCCATCGCTGATGAAGCCGGAAACGGTAGGCGCGGTGCTGGAGGCGGTGGCGAAGAACTGGACGGTGCCGGCCGGCATCGAGGTGACGCTGGAGGCCAACCCGTCCTCGGTCGAGGCCGGGCGTTTCCGCGGCTACCGCGCCGCCGGCGTCAACCGCGTCTCGCTCGGCGTGCAGGCGCTGAACGACAAGGATCTGCGCTTCCTCGGCCGGCTGCACAATGTCGAGGAGGCGCTTCATGCCATCGACTTGGCGCGCGAGATTTTTCCGCGGCTCTCCTTCGACCTGATCTATGCGCGGCCCGGCCAGACGCCGGAGGAGTGGCGGGCGGAGCTGGAGCAGGCGATCGGCTATGCCGCCGACCATCTGTCGCTCTACCAGCTCACCATCGAGGAGGGCACGCCCTTCCATGCGCTCTACGCGGCGCGGAAATTCACCCTTCCCGACAATGATCACGCCGCCGACCTCTACGCGCTGACGCAAGAGGTGACCGCGGCGCATGGGCTGCCAGCCTATGAAATTTCCAACCACGCGCGGCCGGGCGCGGAGAGCCGGCATAATCTCACCTATTGGCGCTATGGCGAATATGTCGGTGTCGGGCCGGGCGCGCATGGCCGCTTCGTCGAGAACGGACGCCGCACGGTGACGATAGCGGAAAGGATGCCGGAGACCTGGGCCAATCTGGTCGAGGCCAAGGGCCATGGCATCGCCGGCGGCGAGGTGCTGACGCGCTCGGAAGAGGCCGACGAGTTCCTGCTGATGGGGCTGAGGCTCGCCGAAGGCATCGACCTTCAGCGCTACGAGGCGCTTTCCGGACGCGGCCTGTCGACCGCGCGGCTTTCCGTGCTGCAGGAAGAAGGGCTGGTGGCGCCGGTCGGCAATGCCCGCCTGCGCGCCACGACCGCCGGCATGATCGTGCTCGACGCCGTGGTGGCGGATCTGGCAAGGTAACCTCTTTGAAGAACGTCCTGTTCGTCTGCAGCCAGAACCGCCTGCGCAGCCCGACCGCCGAGCAGGTGTTTTCCAAGCGGCGCGACATCGAGGTCGAATCGGCTGGCACCAATCACGACGCCGACAACCCGCTGACGCATGAATTGGTCGCCTGGGCCGACATCATCTTCGTCATGGAAAAGGCGCACCGCGCCAAGCTGCAGAAGATGTTCCGGTCGAGCCTGAAGGGCGCCAGGGTGATCTGCCTCGATATCCCGGACGATTACGAGTTCATGGATCCGGAGCTGGTGCGGTTGCTGGAAGTGAGGGTCTCAAGATATCTGAATGCCTCGCCCGGGAGATCATCCACACAGTCCTGACCTTCTCCCATCGCATCGGGCATGGTTGTCGATAGCGAAAGAAAGTGGAGTTGTCGGTTCATCATTTGCTTATGGAACGCCGATGTAGAGTTAGCTCTTTCCTCCACTCCTGTGACCGAAAAGTAACATCTTTGCAGTCACATCGGCGGTATTCTCAGGACTGCCGATTTCTGATCAGAGCGCCTGTCGTTAGAGAACATCCATGCGAGCTTCCAATTTTGCCGTCCTGGCATCGCTTATTTTCGCAACTCCGGCATTCGCCGCCGATCTTGCTGCCCGAACGACCGAGCCTGCAACACCCTATAGCTGGACCGGCTTTTACGTTGGTGCCAATGTTGGGGGAGCGTGGAATGACAGCAAATGGACTGATCTTGGCGGCCCGGAGTTCAACACGAACGGCAGCGGTGTCGTTTATGGGGGCCAGATCGGATACAATTACCAAATCCAACAATTCGTGCTGGGCGCAGAAGCCGATTTCGACGGATCATCTGTCAAAGGTGATAATCAGTGCTCGTCCGTAGTCGGAACTGTTTGCAGAACGAAGCAGGACTGGCTTGCCTCAGTTCGCGGGCGCGCCGGTTATGCTTTTGATCGACTGCTGATATATGGGACAGGCGGCGTCGCCTTCACGAAATACAAGTTTAATCAAACCGCCCCACTTGGTCAGTCATGGAATGGCGGCTCACGTACTGGCTGGACGGCTGGCCTTGGTGCTGAGTACGCCTTTTCTGACCACATCACGGCAGGCGTGGAATGGAAGTATTACGATTTCGGGAAGAAGAGGGGCGACGGCGGCCTTGGTCCAACGTCGATCAGGTTCAACGAGACCGAAAACAGCGTTGTCGCCAAGGTGAACTATAAGTTCTGAGCGGCTGCGCGAAATCCTACGGTTTGAAACCACTCCTGTGGGCACATCACTGGTATTTCAACGGCGATCGACGTCACGCAATTCTGCGCGTCCGCGCGGTGACCGCGGCGCCGCTACGCTTTAAGCGTCGTGCTTCTGGTCGGCCTTGTCGCGGCGGGCGCCTTGCTGAGTGGCGATCGGATGTGGGGGGATGCCCTCTCGGGCGGTTTTGCTTTCAAGTCGGCTGATAAAAATGTCGAAGCGATTGGGCATCGTCAGGTCCTGCCTCCTCCCGGGGAATCAGGGTTGAAATACGACTGAGCGGGTTTCGTTCCTCACTGTGGCAAAGGCATGGCGATTTTCTTACGTCGACCTCACGTTTTGCAACGGGGCGTCAGCCATGCCAAACAAGGCCGGTTATGAGGGGCAACCGGTGACCGGCGACAAACGCAGCTACCTGATCGGACAGACCGAGATCGCGGCACGGCCGCTTGCGCCGGCGCTCTATCTGGTGGCGACGCCGATCGGCAATTTGGCCGATATCACGCTACGCGCGCTGGAGACGCTTGCCAGCGCCGACATCGTCGCCTGCGAGGACACGCGCGTGTCGCGCGTGCTGCTCGAACGCTACGGCATCCGCCGCCGCACCACGGCCTATCACGAGCACAATGCGGCCGAAGCCGGACCGAAGCTGATCGCCGCACTCGCGGCCGGGCAAAGCGTGGCGCTGATTTCGGATGCCGGCACGCCACTGATCTCCGATCCGGGCTACCGGCTGGTCGGCGACGCACTGGAGCGCGGCATCCGCGTCGTGCCGATCCCGGGACCTTCGGCAGCACTTGCCGCGCTGACCGCGTCGGGGCTGCCTTCCGACGCCTTCCTGTTCGCCGGTTTCCTGCCGGTGAAAGCAGGGCAAAGGCTGACGAAGCTTGAGAGCTTCAGGCAGGTGCCGGCGACGCTGATCTTCTTCGAATCGCCGCGCCGGCTGGCCGAGACGCTGGGCGCCATGGCCGAGGCGCTGGGCGGCACGCGCCAGGCCGCGATCGGCCGCGAGCTGACCAAGACATTCGAGGAGATGCGGACCGGCACGCTTGCCGAGCTCGCCGACCACTATGCGGCCGCCGACACGCCGAAAGGCGAGATCGTCATCTGCGTCGGCCCGCCGGAAGCGTCGGAGGACCAGCCGGCCGACATCGACCGGCTGCTGTTGTCGCTAGCTGCCGAAATGCCGGCGTCCAAGGCAGCTGCCGAAGCGGCGAAAATGACCGGCGGGCAGAAGCAGGCGCTTTATCGAAGGTTGTTGGAGCTCAGGGAAGGCGATGGTGGCTGAGCGTTCGGCCGGCCGTCGGCGAAAAGCCTATCGGCGCGGCCATCGCGGCGAATGGCTGGCGGCGCTGGCGCTGATGCTGAAGGGCTACCGCATCCTCGCCCGCCGCCATCGCACAAAGCTCGGCGAGATCGACCTGATCGCCAGGCGCGGCGATCTCGTGCTGTTCGTCGAGGTCAAGGCGCGCCGCACGCTGATCGAGGCGATGGAAGCGATCGGCCATGAGTCGGAGCGCCGTATCGAGGGCGCCGCGGACATATGGTTGTCGCGCCAGCCCGACTACGGGAAGCTTTCGATGCGTTTCGACATGGTGGCCGTCCTGCCCTGGCGCTGGCCGGTGCATGTCGAGAATGCGTTTTATGGGCGGAATTGAAGGGCCTCCCTCAGTCGACCCTTACGAATGTCGGCGGGACAGCACCCCCCTCTGTCCTGCCGGACATCTCCCCCGCAAGGGGGGAGATTGGCAGCTTAGGCGCCGCGCCCTTTCGTCGACGTCGACAATTGGCGAAAGCCGTGGTGACGTCTGATCTCCCCCCTTTTGCGGGGGAGATGGCCGGCAGGCCAGAGGGGGGTTGGCGGGAACTCGACCAATGGTGCGGGCAAAGCCCGCCCTTACCCCCAAATGAATAGCGCCACCAGCCCCGCGATCCCCACCACGAGCCGCCACCAGCCGAACAGCGAATAGCCGTTGCGCGAGACATAATCGAGCAGGAAGCGCACCACGATCAAGGCGGTGACGAAGGCGGCGATGAAGCCGATGGCGATGATCGGCAGGTCGGCCGAGGTCAGCACGTTGCGGTTCTTGTAGAGGTCGAAGGCGAAGGCGCCGACCATGGTGGGCATGGCGAGGAAGAAGGAGAATTCGGCCGCAGCGCGCTTGTCGACGCCCATCAGCAGCGCGCCGACGATGGTCGAGCCGGAGCGCGAGGTGCCGGGGATCAGCGACAGGCACTGGAACAGGCCGATCTTCAGGCAAAGGCTGGTCGGGAAGCGCTCGACGTCGTGGAAGCGCGGCTTGAAGTTGATGCGGTCGACGATAAGCAGCACCACGCCGCCGATGATCAGCATGATGCAGATCAGCCGCGGCGATTCGAACAGGATGGTCTTGATGAAATCATGCGCCAAGGCGCCGATGACCGCGGCCGGCAGGAAGGCGATGAGGATGCCGATGACGAAATGGCGGGTCTGCGGATCGCTGGGCAGCTTGATCAGCATCTGCCAGAGACGGCTGAAATAGACGCTGAGGATCGCCAGGATCGCGCCGAGCTGGATCAGGATCTCGAAGGCCTTGCCGGTGGAATGGAAGCCGAGGAAATGGCCCGCAAGCAGGATGTGGCCGGTCGAGGACACCGGGATGAATTCGGTCAGGCCCTCCAAAAGCCCGAGCAGCAGCGCTTCGACGATGGTCTGGCTTTCCATGGCAACCTCAGGATTTCGGGGACAGCTGGAGACAACGGCTTGCTTGTCACGGCGCGGAAGTCCCCCTATAGGTCGCAGCACCGTGACGGCCGCATGACGGGCCGCCAGGACTTACCGGCGCGGGTAATGATTCGCCAGTGCGCCCTATTATCGCGGAACCATGCTGACGCTTTTCCATCATCCTATGTTCGCCACCTGCCGGTTCGTGCGCCTCGCCTTTGGCGAGTACGGCGAGGAGCTGGCGCTGATCGAGGAAAAGCCGTGGACCAGGCGCAAGGAGTTCCTGGCGCTGAACCCGGCCGGCACGCTGCCGATCCTGCTTGCCGAAGGCGACGTGCCGATCGTCGGCGCCATGGTGATCGCCGAATATCTCGACGAGACGCGCGGCGTCTTGAAGCGCGACAAGCGGTTGTTCGCCGAGGACCCGATGCAGCGCGCCGAAATCCGCCGGCTGACCGACTGGTATCTGAGCAAAGCCGAAAGCGAGGTCACCCGCCACCTGGTGCGCGAGCGCGTGCTGAAGCCTGTCATGCCCGAAACCGCCGGCGGCGGCTCGCCGGACTCGGCGGCGATCCGCGCCGCCCGCGCCAACATCCGCCAGCACATGAAATACACCAACTGGCTGGCCGGCACTCGCCATTGGCTGGCCGGCAGCAAGGTGACCTATGCCGACCTTGCGGCCGCCGCGACGCTTTCGGTGCTCGATTACCTCGGCGAGATCGATTGGCGCGAGCACACCGCCGCGCGCGAGTGGTACACGCGCGTCAAATCGCGGCCGTCGTTTCGGCCGCTGCTTTCCGACCGGGTGCGCGGCCTGTCGCCGGTATCGCATTATGCGGACCTCGACTTCTGAAAACTTACGCACGCTGATCGACGCCGAGGCGCGCCGCGCCGGCTTCGAGGCGGTCGCCGTGACCCGGCCGGACGCGATCCCGCTGGCGCCGGCAAGGCTGGCGGAATTCATATCCGACGGTTTCCATGGCTCGATGGAGTGGATCGCCGAGACGGTTCAGCGGCGAGCCGAACCCTCGACGCTGTGGCCGGAGGTCCGCTCGATCGTCGTATTGGCCATGAATTACGGCCCGGACCATGATCCGCGCGGTATCCTCGCAAAGCGCGACCGCGGCGCGATCTCGGTCTATGCGCAAAACCGCGACTATCACGATGTGATGAAGGGCCGGCTCAAGGAGATCGCCGGCAAGATCGTCGCGCGCGCCGGCGGCGACGTGAAGGTGTTCGTCGATACGGCGCCGGTCATGGAAAAACCGCTGGCGGAGGCGGCGGGGCTCGGCTGGCAGGGCAAGCACACCAATCTCGTCAGCCGCGCGCATGGTTCGTGGCTGTTCCTCGGCACGATCTTCACCACGGCGGAGCTGGAGCCCGATCGAGCGGAGATCGACCATTGCGGCTCCTGCCGCGCCTGCCTCGACGTCTGCCCGACCGATGCTTTCCCCGCGCCTTACCGGCTCGATGCGCGGCGCTGCATCTCCTACCTCACCATCGAGAACAAGGGGCCGATCCCGCGCGAATTCCGCGAAAAGATCGGCAACCGCATCTATGGCTGCGACGATTGCCTCGCCGCCTGCCCTTGGAACAAGTTCGCCAGTGCGGCGTCCGAGGCGAAGCTTGCCGCGCGTGACGATCTTCGCGAGCCGCCGCTTTCGGAACTGCTCGCGCTCGACGCCGCGGCGTTCCGCGCTTTGTTCTCCGGCTCTCCGGTCAAGCGCATCGGCCGCGATCGTTTTATCCGCAACGTCCTGATCGCCGCCGGAAATTCGGGCGACTCTTCGGTTGCACCTATCGTGCGTGGTCTGCTTGGCGACGCCTCGCCGCTGGTGCGGGGTGCGGCAATCTGGGCCCTGTCGCGACTGCTCCCGGATCGCGAATTTGGCGACCTTGCCGCTGCGGCTTCGAAGACCGAAACCGATGCGGTGGTCCGAGAGGAATGGCTGGCGGCACCGGCCGATTCCGTGAAGGCCGATTAATGGGGGTTCATCGATGGGCGAAAGACGCTTCTTCATCTTCGGCGCCGGCTATTCCGGCAGGGCTTTCGCGCTGACCAACGGGCAGCGCACGCCGGTCTTCGGGACGACCCGGACGCCGGAAAAGTTCGAAGCGCTGAGATCGGCCGGCATCGAGCCCCTGCAATTTGATGGCGCGCTGTCGCCGGACCTTGGCAATGCGCTTGCAAAGACGACCCATCTCATCGTCTCGATCGCCCCCGACGAAGCCGGCGACCCGGTGCTCAACGTCGCCGGCGACGCGCTCAAGGCAAACATGCCGGCACTGGAGTGGATCGGCTATCTCTCCACCGTTGGCGTCTATGGCGACCATGGCGGCGCCTGGGTGGACGAGACCAGCGCGTGCCGGCCGGTGTCGAAGCGCTCGGTGATGCGGGTGGCGGCCGAACAGGAATGGCTGAAGCTTGGCCGTGAGATCGGCAACCCGGTAGCGATCCTGCGGCTATCCGGAATCTACGGGCCAGGCCGCAACGCGCTGGCCAACCTCGATGATGGCACGGCACGGCGGCTGGTCAAGCCCGGCCAGGTGTTCAACCGCATCCATTGCGACGACATCGCCGGCGCGCTCCGGCTTCTGGCCGAAAACAATCTCGGCGGGATCTTCAACGTCACCGATGACGAGCCGGCGCCGCCGCAGGATGTCGTCGCCTATGCCGCAGGGCTGATGGGCGTCGAGCCGCCGCCTGAAATTCCCTTCGAGACCGCCCAACTTTCGCCCATGGCGCGTTCTTTCTATGGCGAGAACAAGCGCGTCGCCAACAAGGCGATCAAGGCGGCCGGCTATCGCTTCCGGTTCCCGGATTACCGGGTGGCGCTGGAGCGGATGTGGGCCGACGGCAACTGGCGGGACGGAGAACCCCGCAGCCCGATGAAAGGATGATGCCGAAAAGTGTGAAGCGGTTTTCGGACGACATCATCCTTCTTGATTTAGAGCCGCATGATCGAAGCGGCGTGCACGCCATGATATGATTCGCACCCGAAGCGTGTCGTCGCGCCACTGGAGAGGGACCCGACCTGATGAATCTGCGATCGCTGCCCGACAGGAAACCGTTCCTGACCGCCGCGCTTGCGGTAATGACGCTCGCTGCGCTGGCGGCCGCCGCGATTTCGGCCGAACCGCGCGCCAAGGATCTGTTCGGCGCCAAGAAACTGCCGGCGGTGGTACCCGCGCAATCCTTCGGCTTCTACTCCAAGGGCTGCTTCGCCGGCGGCGTTGCCTTGCCGATGGACGGGCCGACCTGGGAAGTGATGCGCCCCTCGCGCAACCGCCGCTGGGGCCATCCGGCCATGATTTCGCTGATCGAGAAACTGTCGCGCGACGCCGTTGCCGACGGCTGGCCGGGTCTTTTGATCGGCGACATTTCGCAACCGCGCGGCGGCCCGATGATGACCGGCCATGCCTCGCATCAGATCGGACTGGATGCTGACATCTGGCTGACGGCGATGCCGGGGCGTCCGCTGACGTTTGCCGAGCGCGAGTCGATGAGCGCCACGCTGATGGTCGACGAAAAGACGCATCTGGTGAGGGACGCGCTGTGGACGCCGCAGCACACCAGGCTGCTCAAGCGCGCGGCGAGCTATCCGGAGGTCGAGCGCATCCTGGTCAATCCCGGCATCAAGAAGAAGCTTTGCGACACCGTCACCGGCGACCGCTCCTGGCTGCGCAAGATCCGGCCGTTCTGGGGCCATGACTATCACTTCCATATGCGCATCGGCTGCCAGCCCGGCTCGCCCGATTGCAAGCGCCAAGAGGCGACGCCAACGGACGACGGCTGCGGCAAGCCGCTCGCCTGGTGGTTCACCGAGGAGCCCTGGCGGCCGAACAAGAACCCGGATGCGCCCAAGGCGCGCGACCTGCTGACGATGGCCAATTTGCCGAGAGAGTGCCAGGCGGTGCTCGCCGCGTCGGATGCGCCGTCGCTGGCGGCCGTGACCTACCAGGGCGGCAGCGCCGCCGCGGTCGCCGTGGCCGAACCGCAGCCAACCGAGCCGGCTGAGACGATCTCCGAAAGCGGCGCGGCGCTTCCGGCGGCGGCCAGCGCTTTTGCTCCGACGCCGAAAATCGGCATTCCGCTGCCAAGGCCAAGGCCGGGAAACTGAGGTTCTTGCCAAATCGTGCGGTCGCCGAGACGTCCAATTGTCGATGGCGGTGCTGCCCCTCATCGCCCTGCCGGGCACTTCTCCCCGTATAAGTGACGGGGAGAAGGGGCTGGCCGCAATCTCGGCGCCCTTCTTGCAACGTCGGTGATTGGCGAAACCGGCGATGGCAGGCAGGTGAGGGGCGGCGCAAACGTTGAAAACGTGGCTAGGCCGGAATTCAAGCCTGAAGCGAAGCCGCTTTCCCTTTGCAAGGCCATGCGCTAGTCAACGAACAAACAGCGGCAGACAGCCCGAACGGGGTCGAACGAGAAAATGCCAGGCGAGAACGAGACAGCGCTGCGGTTTCCGATCCTGATCGGCGACATTGGCGGCACCAATGCGCGCTTCTCGATCGTGCTCGACGCCAATTCGGAAGCGACCGAGCCGCAAATCGTCCAGACCGCCAATTTCGCCACCATCGACGAGGCGATCCAGGCGGCGGTGCTCGACCGCTCGTCCATCCGGCCGAATTCGGCGGTGCTGGCGGTGGCGGGCCCGGTCGACGGCGACGAGATCCGTCTCACCAATTGCCCCTGGGTGGTCAAGCCGCACCAGATGTTTGCCAATCTCGGCCTGAGCGAGGTCGTGGTGCTCAACGATTTCGAGGCGCAGGCGCTGGCGGTGGTGGCGCTGGGCGAAGAGCATATGGAAAAGATCGGCGGCGGCACCCCGGAAGGCAATGCGGGCCGCGTCGTGCTCGGGCCCGGAACCGGGCTCGGCGTCGCCGGGCTGATCTACGCGCTCAATCGCTGGATCCCGGTGCCGGGCGAGGGCGGGCATATGGATATCGGCCCGCGCACGCCGCGCGACTTCGAAGTGTTTCCGCATATCGATAAGCTGGAAGGCCGCATCTCCGGCGAGCAGATCCTGTGCGGCCGCGGGCTGGTCAATGTCTACCGCGCCGTGGCCAAGGCCGATGCCAGGCCGGCGCCCTTCACCACGCCGGCCGAGGTCACCGCGGCGGCGCTTTCGAAATCCGACCCGGTGGCCGAGGAAGCGCTGGCGCTGTTCGTCACCTGCCTCGGCCGCACTGCCGGCGACCTGGCGCTGGTGTTCATGAGCCGCGGCGGTGTCTTCCTGACCGGCGGCATCGCGCAGAAAATCGTGCCGGCGCTGAAAGCCGGCAATTTCCGCGCCGCCTTCGAGGACAAGGCGCCGCACAGCGCGCTGATGCGCGAAATGCCGGTCTATGTCATCACCCATCCGCTGGCGGCGCTGCTTGGGCTCGCCGCCTATGCCAGGACGCCTTCGCTGTTCGGCGTGCAGACGGCGGGGCGGCACTGGCGGGCATGAGGCCGGGGCGCAGCGGTGGACCGTTGAAATCGGCCCTGCTTCGTCATTGCAGGGCGAAGCAGGAGCGAAGCTCCGTCGCGAAGACCCTGGAATCCATGCCGCGACCTTGATCGAAGGTTGCAGCGGAGCAGAATGCTGCACCGCAGAAGCGCTCGTGCCTCGCGGCATGGATCCTCGGGTCTGCGCCGCGTCGCTACGCTCCTTGCTCCGCCCGTGGATGACGAAGCGATGGGCGTTTCAGCCAATCTCCAACCTGTGCGCTTTTGGGTCAGGCCCCAGGCCGCGAGTGATCCGCGACGAAGTTTCGCCATAGGCAAGCCGTAGCCGGGGCGCTAAGAGGGGTGCCGAAACGCAGCCCCGTCTCCCGAAAACCCACGAAGCGCTTCCGATTTGACATTTCAGAATCCAAACAAGCAAAAGGCTCGACCCGGCGAGGTTTCGGCGGTGCTGCGCCGCATCGTCGCCGAGAACGGCTATGACCATCGCTGGTCCTATGTGGTCGTCATCGTCTGCTCGCTGCTGGTTTCGGGCGCGACCGCCTTCTCGGCCTGGGTCATGGCCCCGATGGTCAACGAGATCTTCTACGAACGGCGCGGCGACGCGGTGGTGTGGATCTGCGCCGGCTTCATGGGCGCCTTCCTGGTACGCGGCTTCGCCGGCTACGGCCAGGCGATAGCCTTGGCCACGATCGGCAACAATCTGGTGGCCCGCTACCAGAAGCGCACCTTCGACCATCTGATGAAGCTCGGCGTCAATTTCTTCAACGACACGCGTTCCGGCCGCCTGGCGGCGCAGCTGGACGAGAATGTCGGCGGCATCCGCGATCTCCTGTCGCTGACATTGATTTCGATCACCCGCGACGCCGTGACCCTGGTCGGCCTCGTCGGCCTGATGGTCTATCAGGATCCGGTGTTGTCGCTCAGTTCGCTGCTGATCGGGCCGCCGCTGATCTGGGCCGTCGTCTACATCACAAGCCGGGTGCGTAAGATCAACCGGGAATCCGTGCTGATCAACTCGCGGCTGAGCGGGTCGGTGCAGGAGGCCACGCAAGGCATCGCCATCGTCAAGGCCTTCACCATGGAGGACGAGCTGGCGCGCCGCATCGGCATCATGGCCGACACCGCCGAGCAGCGCAGCAACAAGATCGCGCGCGTCTCGGAGCGGCTGTCGCCGATTTCGGACATTCTGGCCGGTTTCGCCGTTACGGCCGTCATCGCCTATTCCGGTTATCGGGCGCTCGTGCTGGGCCAGCCGCCGGGCGCGGTGTTTTCCTTCATCACCGCGCTGATCCTGGCCTATGACCCGGCACGGCGCCTGGCCCGCATGCAGGTGACGATGGAACGCGCGCTGGTCAATGCGCGCATGATCTACGAGTTGCTCGATCTCGAGCCGAAGCAGGGCGACGCACCCGACGCGGTCGAGGCGAAGATCACCACCGGCGAGGTGCGCTTCAACAATGTGACCTTCGGCTACAGCGCCGACATGCCGGTGCTGAGGGACCTGAGCTTCACCGCGGCCGCCGGCAAGGTGACAGCGATCGTCGGCGCCTCGGGCGCGGGCAAGTCGACGCTGGTGGCGCTGTTGCAGCGCTTCTACGACGTCGACCAGGGCAGCATCGAAGTCGACGGCCAGGACATCTCCAAGGTGACGAAGCGATCGCTGCGCCAATCGATCGCCTATGTCTCGCAGGCGCCCTATCTGTTCGAAGGCACGATCCGCGACAACATCCGCTACGGCCGGCTCTCGGCCACCGATGCCGAGATCGAGCAGGCGGCGCGCCAGGCCGCCGCCGACGAGTTCATCCGCCAGCAGCCGCAGGGCTACGACACGCCGGTCGGCGAAAACGGCGCCACACTGTCCGGCGGCCAGCGCCAGCGCGTCTCGATCGCCCGCGCCATCGTGCGCCAGGCGCCGATCCTGTTGCTCGACGAGGCAACCTCGGCGCTCGACAATGAAGCGGAGGCGCGCGTCCAGGAAGCGCTCACCCATGTCATGGAAGGCCGCACCACCATCGTCATCGCGCACAGGCTGTCGACCGTGGTCAATGCCGACCGCATCATCGTGCTGGAAGAGGGCCGGCTGGTCGAGGACGGCACGCATGTGACGCTGATGGCCGATCCGCACAGCATCTATGCCCGTTTCCACCGGATACAGGGCAAGAAGGGGCTGGGGCTTGTCGACGACGTCAAGGCAAGCCAGACTTCGGGCCAAACTCCGGCGCCGCGCAGCCGCGCCAAGAAGACCGTCAGGAGAAGCGCATGAGTGAATCCGGCGATATGGGCCTGGTGGTGGTGGGCGCAGCCGGCCGCATGGGCCAGACGCTGATCCGCGCCATCCACACCATGCCCGGCGCGCGCGTCGCCGCCGCGATCGAGCGGGCAGGCTCGGCCCATCTCGGCAAGGATGCCGGCGAGCTCGCCGGCATCGGCATCATCAACGTGCCGATCGTCGACGATCCGCTGCCGGCCTTCGCCAAGGCCGACGGCGTGCTCGATTTCACCGCACCCGCGGCAAGCGTCGAATTCGCCGGCTATGCCGCGCAGGCGCGCATCGTCCATGTCATCGGCACCACAGGCTGCTCTGCCGACGACGATGCCAGGATTGCCGCCGCGGCGCGCCACGCCACGATCGTCAAATCCGGCAATATGAGCCTCGGCGTCAATCTTCTGGCGGTGCTGGTCGAGCAGGCCGCGAAGGCGCTCGACGCCGACGATTTCGATATCGAGATCCTGGAAATGCATCACCGGCACAAGGTCGACGCGCCGTCCGGCACGGCACTGCTGCTCGGCCAGGCGGCGGCGAAAGGGCGCGGCATCGATCTTTCCGACAACAGCGTGCGGGTGCGCGACGGCCATACCGGCGTGCGCAAGACCGGCTCCATCGGCTTCGCGACGCTGCGCGGCGGCTCCGTCGTCGGCGACCACAGCGTGGTCCTTGCCGGCACCGGCGAACGCATCACGCTTTCCCACCATGCCGAGGACCGGGCGATCTTCGCGCGCGGCGCCGTCAAGGCAGCGCTCTGGGCGCGCGGCAAGAAGCCCGGGCTTTATTCCATGCGAGACGTGCTCGGCCTGAGCTGAGGCGGGCTTTTTCTTACGCAGTTCCGGACGGAAAACCGCTACACACTTTTCCTGGAATTGCTCAAATCCAACCATCCTGAAGGAGCAGACATGTCGGGAACTCTCGTGCTCGTGCGCCACGGCCAGAGCGAATGGAATCTGAAGAACCTGTTCACCGGCTGGCGCGACGTCGACCTGACCGAGCAGGGCAACGCCGAGGCGCTTGCCGCCGGCCAGAAGCTCAAGGCGCGCGGTCTGAAATTCGACATCGCCTACACCTCGGCGCTGATCAGGGCGCAGAAGACCTGCCAGCACATTCTCGACGTCGTCGGCCAGAGCGATCTGAAAACGATCCGCGACCAGGCGCTCAACGAGCGCGACTATGGCGACCTCTCCGGGCTCAACAAGGATGATGCGCGCAAGAAATGGGGCGAGGAGCAGGTGCATATCTGGCGCCGTTCCTACGACATCGCGCCACCCGGCGGCGAAAGCCTGAAGGACACCGGCGCGCGGGTGTGGCCCTATTACCTGCACGACGTGCAGCCGCATGTGCTGCGCGGGCAGACCGTGCTCGTCGCCGCGCACGGCAATTCGCTGCGCGCGCTGATCATGGCGCTGGACGGCAAGTCGGGCGAAGAGATCGTCAAGCTCGAGCTCGGCACCGGCGTGCCGGTGATCTACAAGCTCAACGCCGATTCCACGGTGGCGTCGAAGGACGTGCTGGAGGGGTGAGGGGTCTCTTCTTCCGACTGCGCTCGGGGTGAGTGGCAGTCTCGAGACAGTCGCTTCAGGTTTGAATTCCATCCGACCAGCGTTGGCGCTGCCCCTCACCTGCCTGCCGGCATCCTCTCCCCGTATAGTGACGGGGAGAGGGAGGCTCCGTCGCCGGTTTCGCCAATCGCCAGCGTTGCAAGAAGAGCACCGACGCGGCGGCCAGCCACTTCTCCCCGCCACTATACGGGGAGAAGTGCCCGGCAGGGCGATGAGGGGCAGTGCCGACATCGACAAAAAAGCGCGTTGACACATATCGTTTGCCCGCTTACATGAGCGCCCACCAGCCCAGATGGCGGAATTGGTAGACGCGCACGGTTCAGGTCCGTGTTCCGCAAGGAGTGGAGGTTCGAGTCCTCTTCTGGGCACCATCCTTTGCTCTTCGAGCTTCGGATGGCAGGCCATCCCGGAGTTCAAAGAGCAAAGGGGTCGCCATTCATCCCGACTGCCAACGGGATGCAAGCCTCGACGTTCGAGATTGGCGTTCCAGAATTCTGCTTCCGCTGCATTCTCCGGCCAAGGTCACGGCATGGATCCTCGGGTCTGCACCGCGTCGCTTCGCTCCTTGCTCCGCCCGTGGATGACGAACGGATGGGCGCCTTTGCGACCTCCCCTTCCGGCCAGTCCCCCAACAAAGCGCTTCAAACCCGCCGCCCCGGGCGCTACGGTCCCGCCATGGCCCAAACCGTCAGCCCGACCATCGCCGCCCGTCGCGACCAGATGTTTCCCGTCCTTGCCGATGCGGATATCGATCGCATGCGCCGCTTCGGCGAGCAGCGCGCCTATGCCGCCGGCGATCACATCGTGACGGCCGGCACGGTTTCGCCCGGGCTGATCGTCATCCTGTCGGGCAAGGTCGATATCACCCAGGCCGGCGGGCTCGGCGCTGAACCGATCATCACCTATGGCCCGGGCAATTTCGTCGGCGAGCTGGCGCAGCTTTCGAGCCGGCCGTCGCTGGTCAACGCCGAGGCGGCCTCGCCGGTCGAGGCCGTCGTCATCCCCTCGCAACGGCTGCGCGACCTGATGGTGCAGGAGGCAAATCTCGGCGAGCGCGTCATGCGGGCGCTGATCCTGCGCCGCGTCGGCCTGCTCGAAAGCGGCGCCAGCGGGCCGGTCGTCATCGGGCCGCCGGGCAACGGCGACGTCTTGCGGCTTCAGGGTTTTTTGCGGCGCAGCGGACTGCCGCACCGGGCGCTCGATTCCGACACCGATCCTTGCGCCAAGACGCTGATCGAGCGTTTCCATGTCGACCCGCACCATCTGCCGATCGTGCTCTGCCCGAACGGCAAGCTGATGCACAATCCGGGCGAAACCGAGCTTGCCAGATGCATCGGCCTGCTGCGGCCGGTCGATGCCGACAAGGTCTATGACGTGGCGATCGTCGGCGCAGGGCCGGCGGGGCTGGCGGCGGCCGTCTATGCGGCGTCCGAGGGGCTGTCGACCATCGTGCTCGACTGTCGCGCCTTCGGCGGACAGGCGGGGGCGTCGGCGCGCATCGAAAACTATCTCGGCTTCCCGACCGGCATCACCGGCATGGCGCTGATGGCGCGCGCCTATAACCAGGCGCAGAAATTCGGCGTCGAGATGGTGATCCCCGACGAGGCGAAGCTGCTCGACGACGCCGATAACGGTGCCCGCTACCAGCTTGCCATCGGCGATGGCGAAACGGTGCGCACGCGCGCCGTGGTGATCGCCAGCGGGGCGCGCTACCGCCGCCTCGATATCGCCAATCTGGCGCAGTTCGAGGGCACGTCGGTGCATTACTGGGCCTCGCCGATCGAGGCGCGACTTTGCCAGGACCAGGAAGTGGCGCTAGTCGGCGCCGGCAATTCGGCCGGCCAGGCGGCCGTCTATCTGGCCAGCCAGGTGCGCAAGGTGACGCTTCTGGCGCGCCGCGACAGCCTCGACGCCACCATGTCGCGCTATCTGGTCGAGCGCATCAAGGCGCAGCCGAACATCGAGGTGCTGACCGAGACCGAGGTCGCGGCGCTGGAAGGCCATGAGGGCAATCTCGACCGCCTGCGCTGGCGCAACCGGGCGACCGGCGAGGAGACGACGCGCGCCATCCACCATCTCTTCCTGTTCATCGGCGCCGACCCGAACACCGACTGGCTGGCGAATTGCAACGTAGCGCTCGACGCGAAGGGTTTCGTGCGCACCGGACCGGACGCGGCGCCGGGACGAGGGCTGATGGAAACGAGCCGAGATGGCGTGTATGCAATCGGCGACGTGCGCTGCGGCTCGACCAAGCGGGTCGCGGCCGCCGTCGGCGAAGGCGCGCAGGTGGTCGCGGCACTGCATGCCTATCTCGCGCGGAACGGCGGCCAGGGCGTCGACAGCCATAGAGCAATTCCAGAAAAAGTGTGAGCGGTTAGGTTCGGCGGTTTCGCCGTAGCCTTCCGTTCGGAATTGCGTGAAACAAAGTGAGAGCCCGAACCGGCGAGGACCCCGTAATGGACGAATGCAGGCACACCAAGGACATCCAAAAGGTCACGCCGAGCGCGCTCGGCTGCGAGGAATGCCTGAAGAGCGGTTCCTGGTGGGTGCATCTGAGGCTCTGCCGCAGCTGCGGCCATGTCGGCTGTTGCGACGACTCGCCCAACCGCCACGCCACCAAGCATTTTCAGGCCACGCAGCATCCGGTCATCGAGGGCTACGATCCGCCGGAAGGCTGGGCATGGTGCTATCTCGATGAAGTGTTCATCGACCTCGGCGACGACATCACACCGCAGAACGGCCCGATCCCGAGGTTTGTTTGAGCGCGTTCCGCAGCCAGACTTCCAGTCGCCTGCTAAAGCGCGTCGCGCTGAACCGGATTCAGGCGACGCGTTTTAACTCTTTGTTTTGATGCATGTCGTTGTCCCAGAACCGCTGCACTTCTGGGCGACATGCATTAGGCCTTTAACGCACCGAGCCCGTAACGGTTCGATCGACGGCATTGGGGTCGCGGTCCTTGCCGGCGAGCGCGCCGATGATCAGCAGACTGATGACAACCGGGACAAACAGGATGGCGACGCGCGCCTGCACATAAAAGATGGCGCGCCATTCATTTCGCTTTTCAGGGCTGTCGTTCATCATGCTCGCTCGGTCTGCGCCTCCCCGGGCGGGACATAGAGACGAAGCGTTAAACAACCCCTTCCGATTCGGTTAACGTGGGACGATCTGCTATCGTGAGATCCATGAAACGCGCCTTTCCAGACGAGCCTCTCTTCGGAAAGACAGTTAAGATCCGTAGGTTAGGTCTCGCCGGAGGTTTATGCGGAATTCCTGGCGGTGCTCGATGCGCCGGCCAAACCAACGGGAAACTGTTCAAGCTAATGAACCTTCCACCACCCTGGGAGAGCAAATGAAGTCGCTGGCTGCCCCAGGCCAGTCGCATATGGCAGCGCTGCCCCCTCTCCGGCCGCTACGCGGCCACCTCTCCCCCACTTTGTGGGGGCGAGGAACCAAGTTTGCGAGGGTCGCGGCCTCCGCGATTGGCGTTTCCTCTCCCCCATGAAATGGGGGAGAGGTGGCTCGGCGAAGCCGAGACGAAGAGGGGGAGCGCCCTGTGCGATTGCCCTCTGGATGCGCAAACGCTCCATTCTCGACGACCGGTGCGCATCAGCTGGCAGGCAACGCGAACAGCCGGCCGCCGGCCGGCACGACGTCGTCGATGCCGGCGAGCCGCAGGCAGTGCCAGGCCATGGCGTGATTCGAGGAGGTGACGGGGATGCCGATGCGCCGTTCCAGCTCGGCCACCGCCTCGGCGACGCGCAGGCTGGTGCAGGAGATGAAGATCGCCTCCACTCCGGGCACGGCAGCCATCGTCTCGGCCGCTACCTCGATCGAGGCGAGCGAGATGCGGGCGGCCTCGCGGTCGTCGCGCCGGTCGAAGGTGGCGACGGCGGCGATATCGAGGCCACGCCCGGTGAAATAGCGGACCAGGCCCTGGTTGATCTCGGGCGCGTAGGGCGTGAGCAGCCCAATGCCCTTGACGCCGAGCGCCTTGAAGGCGGCTAAAGCGCCGGTGACCGGCGTGGTGCAGGCGACGCCCGGCCGCGCCTTCCTGATCTCGGCGAAGACGGCTTCCTCGCCGAGCGTCATGGTCGCCGAGGTGCAGCCGAAGCCGACGACGTCGAGCGGGATGCTGGGCAGGATGAGGTCGACGGTGGGCGCGATGCGCGGCCCCATGGCGCGCAGCGTTTCGGGCGTGATGTCGTTGTCGTTGAAGAGGCGCGCCTCGTAGAAGGCGACGCCCGGAATGCGCACCAGCGCGCGGAATTCATGTTCCAGCGTCTGGTCGGTGGCCAGGATCGCCAGTCCGATCGCCGCGCGCGAGGCAAGGCCGCCGTCGATCTCGGATGGCAGCACGCCGAGGTCAAGAGTCTTGACGGCGGCAGGGATAGAGGCGGCGAGTCCGGCAGACATGGCGTTCCCTTTCAGTTCAAAAGACCTTCCATCGAAATAGAAGGCTTACGGCCGGCGATCAGGTCGGCGGTGATACGGGCCGAGCCATGCGACATGGTCCAGCCGATATGGCCGTGCCCGGTGTTGAGATAGAGGTTGCGCAATTGCCGCAGGCCGAATTCGGGCAAATTGTTGGGCGTCATCGGCCGCAGGCCCGCCCACATCTCGGCGCGGTCGTAATCGGCGCCTTCGGGATAAAGCTCCTCGGTCACGCCCTTCATGAAGGCGAAATCGGCCGGCTTGTGGCTGGTGTCGTAGCCGGCGAATTCCGCCGTGGCGGTGACGCGCAACCGATCGCCGAAGCGCGACACGGCGACCAGATTGTGCTCGTCGATCGCCGCGATGGTCGGCGGGCGCGGCCGGTTGCCGATCGGAATGGTCAGCGAATAGCCCTTGATCGGATAGATCGGCAGCCTGATGCCGACCGTGCTTGCGATCAGCGGGCTGTAGGAGCCGAGCGCCAGCACATAGGCGTCGCCCTTGAAGCTGCCCTTGTCGGTCAGCAGCTGAGCGACGCCGTCTCCGGACGCCTCGATGCCGGTGATGGTGGTGCCGGTGCGGATCTCGCCGCCGCGCTCGATCACCCTGGCGGCAAGCGCCCGGGTGAATTTCGCCGGGTCGCCGGTCTCGTCGGTCGGGCAATGGATACCGCCGGCAATTTTTTCCTGTGCGGAAGCCAATGACGGGTCGAGCGCGACGATGGCGCCGCGGTCGAGCACCTTGATCAGCTGGCCGTCGGATTCGAGCAGCCGCATATGCTCCACGCCTTTGTCGAGCGCCTGCTGGCTGCGATAGAAATAGAGGATGCCGCGCTCGTTGCGATCGTAGTCAATCGCCTCGTCGGCGACGACTTCGCGCAGGACCGATTGCGAATAGACGGCGAGCCGATGCTTGAGCAGCGTGTTGCGCCGGGCCTTGTCGGCCGTGCATTCCATCAGGAACAGCCATGACCAGCTGTAGAGCCGGGGATCGGCCGAGAGCCTGAAGCGCAGCGCCTGGTCCTTCAGCACCAGCGATTTCAACAGGATCATCGGCGCCCTGGGCGACGACCAGACGAAGGAATGCCCCGGCGCGATCATGCCGGCATTGCCCCAGCTGGTCTCGGCAGCGACTTGGCGCTGGCGCTCGAGGATGACGACCTCGTGCCCGTCCTTCTGCAGCTGATAGGCGGTGGTGACGCCGACAACGCCGCCACCCAACACGATCACGCGCATGGCGCCTCCGGAGATCGCAAGCCGGGGTAGTTTAGAGTGTGTATCGCGGTCTGCAATGGCACACATACAGACATGTCGGCGGGACAGCGCCCCCCCCTCTCGTGGGCAGGACAATCGCAAATGGCGTATCCTTCGTCATTCTAGGGCGGAGCAAGGAGCGAAGCGACGCGCGCAGACCCTAGAATCCATGCCGTGACACGGGCCGTAAGATGCAGCGCTGCAGAATGGCTACTTGCAGCACCGCCATCTAACATCAATCGATGACAGGCTATGTCTACATGACCGCAAGCCAGAAAGGCGGCACGATCTATATCGGTGTCACCAACGACCTTGCTCGTCGGATGCCCGAGCACAAGACCGGCCAAGGCTCCAGCTTCACCAGCCGTTACGGCGTGCAGCGTCTGGTCTGGTACGAGGAGTATTTCGACATCGCCGACGCCATTCAACGTGAGACGTCATTGAAGCGCTGGCCACGCCAATGGAAGATCGAACTCATCGAGGAAAACAATCCGGAATGGTTCGAGCTCTTTCGCGGAACTGGCTGGTGAGCGTTCTGGACCGCGGCGCCTCTCAACCGCCACGGCATGGATTCTAGGGTCTGCGCGCGTCGCTTCGCTCCTTGCTCCGCCCTAGAATGACGAGGGATCGGCTAGCGAGACGGAGGGGGGCGCGAAGGATCACTACGATGACGAGTATCTACGAATTCTTAGGTCTGCAACGCTTGCCCCAGATCCGCGATCAGATCATCCCCATCCTCGATCCCGCAGGACAGCCGCACCAGCGAATCGGTGATGCCGATTGCGCCGCGCTTCTCCGCCGGGATCGAGCCGTGCGTCATCAGCGCCGGGTGCTCGATCAGGCTTTCGACGCCGCCCAAGCTCTCGGCCAGTGTGAACAGCTGGGTGCGTTCGAGGAAGCGCTTGGTGCCGGCGAGGTCGCGGTCGAGGTCGACCGAGATCATACCGCCGAAGGCGTGCATCTGGCGCTTGGCGATCTCGTGCTGCGGGTGGCTGGCGAGGCCGGGATAGATGACGCGGCGTACGTCTTTTCGCGCTTCCAGCCATTGCGCGATCTTGAGGCCGTTCGAGGAGTGGCGCTCCATCCTGAGCGCCAGGGTCTTGATGCCGCGCAGCGCCAGGAAACTGTCGAACGGGCCGGAGATGGCGCCGATGGCGTTCTGCAGGAATTTCAGCTGGGCAGCGAGGTCCTTGTTGTCGCCGACGACCGCCACGCCGCCGACCATGTCGGAATGGCCGTTCAGGTATTTCGTCGTCGAGTGCACGACGATGTCGATGCCGAGCTCCAGCGGCCGCTGGATGTAGGGGCTGCAAAACGTGTTGTCGGCGACGGTGATCAGCCCCTTGCGCTTGGCCAGCGCCGCGATGCCTTCGAGATCGACGACCCGCAGCAGCGGATTGGTCGGCGTTTCGACCCAGAGCAGCTTTGTTTCGGGGCGGATGGCCGCCTCGACTGCCGCAAGGTCGGTGAAGTCGGCAAAACTCACCTGGAGGCCGGACGAGCGCTTGCGCACCCGCTCCATCAGCCGGAAGGAGCCGCCATAGATGTCGTCGGTGGCCACGACATGGGCGCCGGCGTCGAAGAGTTCGAGCACGGTGCCGATCGCCGCCAGGCCCGAGGCGAAGGCGAAGGCGGCAGTGCCGCTTTCGAGGTCGGCCACGGCTCGCTCGAAGGCAAAGCGCGTCGGGTTCTGGCTGCGGGCATATTCAAAGCCCTTGTGCACGCCGGGCGACTGCTGGCCGTAGGTGGAGGTGGCGTAGATCGGCACCATCACCGCGCCGGTCAGCGGATCGTGGCTCTGGCCGCCATGGATGGTGCGGGTGGAAAAGGCCAGGCGGTTCTTGCCGGTTGACGTCATTTTGCGCGGCGCCTCAGATGGTTGATCAGGTCGATACGGGTTATCAGGCCGATGAATTCCTCGCCATCGAAGATGATAGCGACCTCGTTGCGGTCGAAGACCGGCAGCAGCGCATCGAGCGTCTGATTGGCCTGCAGCGTGTGCAGGTTCGAGGTCATGGCCGAGCGCACCGGACCGTTGAAGCGGTCCCAGCGGCCGTCATAGGGGCCGTCGACCTTGGCTAAAATATCGCTCTCGTCGACGATGCCGACCAGTCTGCCCTCGTCCAGCACCGGCAATTGCGAGACATCGGAGCGGCGCATGCGGCCATAGGCGTTGAGCAGGCTCTCATCGGGACCGACATAGACGATGTCGCCGGTGCGCGGCGAGCGCACCACCAGATCGCGCAGGTCGCCATGCTGTTCCTGGTCCGCGAGGCCCTGCTCGGCCAGCCAGATATCGTCGAACACCTTGGACAGATATTTGTTGCCGCTGTCGCAGACGAAGGTGACGACGCGCTTCGGCATCGTCTGCTCGCGGCAATAGCGAAGTGCTGCCGACAAAAGCGTGCCTGAGGACGAGCCGGCCAGGATGCCTTCGCGCGACAGCAGATCGCGCACAGCCAGCATGCTCTGCTTGTCGGTGATGGAGTAGGCCTTTTTCACCAGCGACAGGTCGGCGTTGGGCGGCACGAAATCCTCGCCGATGCCTTCGACCGTCCAACTGCCGGCCTCCTCCATCTTGCCGGTCTTGATCAGCGGCGCCAGCACCGAGCCGACCGGATCGGCGAGCACCATCTCGGTCTTCGGCGAATGTTTCGCAAAATAGCGGCCGAGGCCGGTGAGCGTGCCGCCGGAGCCGACGCCGACCACCACCGCGTCGACATCGCCGTCGAGCTGCGAAAAGATTTCCGGACCGGTGGTGGTTTCATGCGCCAGCGGGTTGGCCGGATTGGCGAACTGGTTGGCATAGAAGGCGCCGGGCAATTCGGCGGCGATCTTCTCGGCCATGTCCTGGTAATATTCGGGATGGCCCTTGCCGACATCGGAGCGGGTCATGCGCACCTCGGCGCCAAGCGCGCGCAGATGCTGGATCTTTTCGCGCGACATCTTGTCGGGCACGACGAGGATGATGCGGTAGCCCTTCGGGATGCCGACCTGGGCGAGACCGAGGCCGGTGTTGCCGGCGGTGGCCTCGATTATTGCGCCGCCGCGTTTCAGCCGGCCATCCTTCTCGGCCGCCGCGATCATCGACAGCGCGATGCGATCCTTGATCGAGCCGCCGGGATTCTGGCTCTCGAGCTTGATGAACAGGCGGCATTTGCCGGTGTCGAATTTGGTCAGCTCGACGATCGGTGTCTGGCCGATCAGGTCGAGCACCGAAGCGTAAGGCGGGCGCAAACGGGACAGATTGGTGTCCGCGCCGCCGGGCGCCGGTTGTCTCTGCTCGATCATCTCAGATGCTCCGTGGAAGCAGTTCGATGCGGGTCTTCGCAATCTCGCGCAGGATGCCGCCGGAATCCATTCCGGTTTCGCGGATCGCGCGCTCGTCTTTTCCAGCCCTTTTCATCAGGAAAGAAGATAGATCGTGCCAATCCGGCGGCGAGTGGAGGAATGGAATTTCAGGCGGGTGGCCGTAAACCTTGGATGTCGAGTTCCTTCACACCCCCTCTGCCCTGCCGGGCAGAGGGGGGTGCTGTCCCGCCAGCGTTTCAATATCTCGCTACAGCAAGCGTAATCACCCCAGCAGCAGCTTGCCGAGCTTGGCGCACTGAACGCGGATATCCGGAATGGCGTCGATCTCGAAGAAGGTGCCGCGCGTCAGCGGCCCGACGGCGAGCAGCTTCGACGAGACCGTGCCGTCGGCCGCGACCAGTTCGCATTTGGCGGTGACGTCGAGGCCGAGGCGCAGCGGGTCCGGGCGCGCCAGGCCGCGCTCGACCAGCGAGCGCACGACGCCGTTCGACGTCCTCGATATGTCGCGCGCGATGCCCATGCAGTCATAGATGCGCTCGACATCGAGGGTCTCCACATCCTGCGTGCCGCGCGGCTGGATTTTCACCACGAAGCCATCGTTCGGCTGGATGTCCACGATCCGGCCGGCGACGAGGCGCAGTCGACCTGACCCGACTGCCTCGGTGACGCGCCGATAGACTTCCGGCGCCATGCGATGGCGATGGATGTCCCACCAGGCCTTGGTGTGCTCGACGAAGCGGCGCTTCGCCGAAGACGGCCAGTTCTGCCAGATGGCCTGGTTGAAGGGCCTCAGGCCGTCGACCACGTCGCGCCAGTCGCCGCCGGCCTTCTGGGTTTCGCGGATCAAATTGCGGAACCAGCCGACGAAATAGGAAAGCTCTGTGCCGAGCGGAATGTCGGCGACATCGAGCTTGATCGGGTTGCCCTTGCGGTGCGGCGACGGCAACAGGCCGCGCCGCGATACCGCGACGATCTTGCCGCGATGGCCGCGCTGTACGAGCGACAGGAAAGCGTCGACCATGCTCAGGCCCGTGCCGAGCAACAGAACGGGGGCTTCAGGATCGAGCGCGCTGTCGGCTTCCGTTCCCATGCGGATGGCCTGGCCCTGGAAGGCGCCGGGCTGTTCGTCATGACCGGTGGCCAAAACGGCAAGATGGGCGACGACGCTGGTGCCGTTGGCCAAGGCGACCTCGACGCCCGCCGGCGTCGGCGAGATCGACAGGCTCTCCTCGCTGATCAGCCGGAGGCGGCCTGTCTCGCGCTCGCGTTCCTCGAGGCCGTCGAGCAGTTCCTGCAGATAGCGGGCATAAAGGCTGCGCGGCGCATAGAACGGACCCTGGTCGGGCTTGGCGAGGCCGCGCTCGAGCACCCAGCGCGCGAAATGGGTGGGGTCGTCGGCATAGGCGCTCATGCCGGAGGCATTGACGTTGAGCACATGCGCCGAAAGCAGCGTCGAATAGGCCATGCCCTGGCCGAAATGCGGCCGCTTCTCGATCAGCGTGACGCGCAGGTCCGGATTGGGCGACTTCAACAGATGCGCCGCCAGCACGACGCCGCTGGCGCCGCCGCCGACAATGATGATGGAGTTGCCGCGTCCAACCATGGTTGCGAGCCGGAAACCTGACGGAGCGGTCAGCGCGCGGCGACCGCCGCCGGCGGCCTCGGCCGCCGGCCACGAACGATCGCCCGAATGGTCCTCAGAAGGTTGCGCATCGTTCTCTCACTCCCAATGTTGATAAGATTACTATACTAACCACTCCGCACACGAAACCGGGTTTCCAATTGCTGGAGCTTTTGAAGCATGGATTTACCCGGATGGCGTGACAGGAGGATTTCTCATTCGCCGGGGTGCTCGTGAGAGGGCCGTCCATACATGACGACAGAGACGGCGGCTCAGCTAGTCTCCTCCGGCGATCGCTCCGGCCCCGCCAAGCCGCGGCGACCACCCTTTTGCGCCCTTTCCGCCGATACTGGGCGACACTTTTCCAACAAAGCCGGCTTGCTTGGAAGGATTTAACTCTACAAACCCGATAGAATTAACCGACGATAGAAAGGCAATCCGGTTTCTCAGCGAGCCTTTCAATGACCCATTCCACCGCGGTGCTGTTTTCCCATGTCGGCACATGGCTGTTGCGTCTGCCGCCGAACGACAGGCGACCCGAGGGCGAACCGAGATCGCCGACGCCGGTGCATTTTGCCGGCGAGCGCGATCGCCTGCCGCCGCGCGACGAAAGCTTCTACTGGGCTTGGCAGTACTGGTCGCAGTGATCGATCCGCAGCCCCGCCTTTTCCCCGAAGACCAACCAGGAGAGACCTCATGAGCAACCCAGTCCTTGTCGACCAGATCGCGACCGATGCCGTTCCCTTGACAGCCCGCGTCGGAGCGGAAATCGGGGGCATTCGCCTCGGCGCCAGCCTGTCGGATGCCACCATCGCATCGATCAACCAGCTGCTTTTGAAGCACAAGGTCGTCTTCTTCCGCGGCCAGGACCATCTCGACGATTCAGAGCATGAACTGTTCGCGCGGCGTCTGGGCGATCTCGTGCCTCATCCGACGCAAGGACCGGTGGCGGGCACCGCTTCGATCCTCAATCTCGATTCCAGCCGCGGCGGCGGCCGCGCCGACCAGTGGCACACGGACGTCACCTTCGTGGACGCCTATCCGAAGTTCTCGGTGCTGCGCGGCGTCGTCATTCCCGCGGCCGGAGGTGACACGATCTGGTCCAACACGCATGCCGCCTATGAAAGCCTGCCGGCGCCGCTCAAGCGGCTGGCAGAGAACCTCTGGGCGATCCACAGCAATGCCTATGATTACGCCGCGGTCCGTCCCCGCGCCTCGGCCGAGGAAAGGAAGCATTTCGAGGAGGTCTTCACCTCGACCGTCTACGAAACCGAGCATCCCGTCGTGCGCGTGCATCCGGAGACCGGCGAGCGGTCGCTGCTCTTAGGCAATTTCGTCCATCGCTTCGTCGGCCTGTCGAAGAGCGATTCCGCAAAACTCTACGAGCTGTTCCAAAGCTATGTGACCACGCCGGAGAATACTGTCCGGTGGCGGTGGCAGGCTGGAGACGTCGCCATCTGGGACAACCGGGCCACCCAGCATTACGCGGTCAACGATTATGGCAGCGAGCACCGGATCGTGCGCCGCGCCACCGTCGACGGCGACGTGCCGGTCAGCGTCGACGGTCGCCGCAGCGTCACCCACGTCAAATCGGCCAAGCCGGCGGCAAAGGCCGCCTGAACGCAACCGGGCGCCGTCCGTCCAGCGGACTCGCGGCGCCCGCCTTCTCTGCGCAGCCGGCAGGTCAGACGCGCGAGCGGTTCGCCCAGTAGAGCCCGACGACGCCGACCAGCATGGTGACGAGCCCGATATAGAGCCACTGCGTCTGGCCGGTCATGAAGCTGCCCTTGATGAGGCCGAGGCCCTGCAGCGACCACAGCGCACCGATGCCGAGCACAATCAGCGCCAGCACAAACCTGATCAATCGCATCGGTTAGACCCTCTCCGAAAGTCGATCCTGAACAGCAATAGGGACGCAACAAAAGACGCGGAGGAACCGAAGCAGTTCCGTTCCCCTCTACTTGAATCTTGAGGACCGATCTTGCCCGGAACGTCCAGGATATCGGTCCGATATTCATTGAGAATACGCCTGACCGGCGCCGGAAATATCATGACAAACTGTTTCCTGGCGACTCCAAACGTGTGCCGTCGCCATGGAACCGCCAGACGGTTGCCGCATTTCCTGCCTCATTCGGCACATATCGGCGGGGTCTATCTCTAACGGAGCCCTCCCCAAAGCATGAAGAAAACCAACCAGACCGCGCTTGTCGCGGTGACGATCGCGGCTGGCCTGATGGCTGGCGCCTCTTCCGCCTCCTCCGCCGCCGCGCAGTGCGGCCGCGCTTCCTGGTATGCGCTGCATTCCAGGACCGCCTCGGGGGAACGCATGAACCCCTCGGCATTGACTGCCGCCCATCGCACCTTGCCGTTCGGCACCAAGCTCAGGGTCACCAACAAGGACAACGGCCGCAGCGTCGTCGTGCGCATCAACGATCGCGGCCCCTTCGTGAAGGGTCGCGTGCTCGATCTCTCTCGTGGCGCCGCCGGCCAGCTCGGCTTCATCGGTTCGGGTCACACCGCCGTCTGCATGGCGCGCGTCTAGAGCTCTTTGTCTGGACGCAATTCCGGACGGAAGGTTACGGCGAAAGCGCCGAACTTAACCGCTCACACTTTTCGTGGAATTGCTCCAAGCCGTCTATCTGTCGGATCATGATCCAACGCGGACCCGAGGTTCAGGATCATGGCCTGGCGTCCGGCATGAGGGGCCGGACACATATCCTTCACACTTCTGCGGCGCACATTGAGCCGGCTCGGCCGCTCGTGGCTGTTTTTCAACAGGTTGAACGAAAGAAGCATTCGTCAGACAAAATGACGTATTGCATCGCAACAATATCTTGCTAACCTCGCTGCGAGACATTCAAGGCTCGGCGCTGTTCGTCGTCCTTTCGGTCGTCGGACGGCAGCGGGGTTCTCGATGTTCTACCAGCTCTACGAATTGAACCATGCGGCGCTGCAACCCGCGCGCCTTTACGCCGACGCCGTGCGGCTGTTTTATTCGAACCCGCTCAATCCGATCTCCCACACCCCTTTTGGCCGCTCCGTCGCGGCGACAGCCGAACTCTTCGAGCGCACCACCCGCCGCTACGGCAAGCCGCGATTCGGCCTGGAAAACACCGTGGTCGACTGGAAGAGCGTCGGCGTCACGGAAAAGACCGTCTGGTCGAAGCCGTTCTGCAACCTCATCCGTTTCGAACGCGCGCTGCCCGCCGGCCGCAAGCCCGACCCGAAGCTTTTGATCGTTGCGCCGATGTCGGGCCATTACGCGACGCTGCTGCGCGGCACGGTCGAGGCGATGCTGCCTCACGCGGATGTGCACATCACCGACTGGGTCGATGCCCGCATGGTGCCGGTGGCGCAAGGCAGCTTCGATCTCGACGACTATATCGACTATGTCATCGAGATGTTCCATGCGCTCGGCCCCGACACGCATGTGATGGCGGTGTGCCAGCCTTCCGTACCGGTGCTGGCGGCTGTGGCGCTGATGGAAAAGCGCGGCGATCCCTTCGTGCCCTCGACCATGACGCTGATGGGCGGCCCGATCGACACGCGCCGCAACCCGACGGCGGTCAATCTGCTTGCCGAGGAAAAGGGCATCGCCTGGTTCCGCGACAATGTCATCATGCAGGCGCCGTGGCCTGTGCCGGGCTTCGGCCGCGCGGTCTATCCCGGCTTCCTGCAGCTCTCGGGCTTCATGAGCATGAATCTCGACCGCCACATCATCGCCCACAAGGACTTCTTCATGCACCTTGTGAAAAACGACGGCGACAACGCCGAAAAGCATCGCGACTTTTATGACGAGTATCTGGCGGTGATGGACCTGGCGGCGGAATTCTACCTGCAGACGGTCGACACCGTGTTCGTGCGTCACGCTTTGCCGAAGGGCGAGATGATGCATCGCGGCGAGCCGGTCGATCCGAGGGCGATCCGCAACGTCGCGCTGCTGACCATAGAGGGCGAGAACGACGACATTTCCGGCCTCGGCCAAACCCAGGCCGCGCACGACATTTGCGTCAATATCCCGGCCGACAAGAAAGCCCATTACATGCAGCCGGCGGTCGGCCATTACGGCGTCTTCAACGGCTCACGCTTCCGCTCGGAAATCGTGCCGCGCATCGCCGACTTCATTTCCAGCTATGGCCGCCAGCACCGGGTGGCGGTAAAGCCGAAACTGGTCCGTTCCGCCAAAAGCTGATTGCTGGAGCCAGATCCGGTTCTGCCGCCACCCCGGCAGCCCTCCGTGTTGCGCCGCCGCCTCTGTTGCGAAAGTGCCGCTGTGGGATCGCCCAGGTAACCATGCCGTCAAACTAGCCGTCGTCTCTAATTGACACGGACTGTAAATCGCCTTTAACGTTTCGTTAAGAAAGAACAGGGCGGCGGGGACAATGACTTCCTCAGCGATGACGCGGATTCTGCGTTTGTGTGCAGTCGCAGGGCTGGCGATCTCTGCGCATTGGGCGGTGCCCGCCTGGGCGGCCGGCGCGATGGCCACGGGCGGCCTGACCTCGCAGCCGATCGGCCACTATGATTTCTGCAAATCGCATCCGAGCGAATGCAACATCCGTCCGGCCGATCTGGCGCCGGCCAAGATGACGGACGGCCTGTGGCGCAGGCTGGTCAGCGTGACCGCCAGGGTCAACGCCGCCGTCAAGCCGATGAGCGACCTCGACAATTACGGCAAGGACGAAGTCTGGACCTATCCGGACAATGGCTACGGCGATTGCGAGGACTATGTGCTGGAGAAGCGCCGCGAGCTCTACCGCATGGGCATGTCGCTCGCCGATCTCTTGATCACCGTCGTGCGCAAGCCTGACGGCGAGGGCCATTCCGTTTTGACGGTGCGCACCGACAGAGGCGACTACGTGCTCGACAATCTGACCGACAAGGTCAAAGCCTGGGATGCGACCGGCTACCGCTTCCTCAAGCGGCAGGCGATCGACAACACCGGCCGCTGGGTCTCGATCCGCGACGGCCAGGCAGTGCTGGTCGGCTCCGTGCAGTAGGCGAAAGCCTCGGCTCACCCGGCTTCGTCATCCCAGGGCGAAGCAAGGAGAGTAACGACGCAGCGCAGACCCTGGGATCCATGCCGTGACCTTCGAGCGCCTCCGCGGTCCAGAATTCTGTGTCGTTGCGCCCTTCGGCGAAGTTTTCGGCATGGATCCTCGGGTCTGCGCGTCCGCTTCACCCGTGGATGACGACGTCGCCGAAATTTTTTCGCACAACTCCATGAACCGTTTCCGTCCGGCGAGCGACACACAGCCGTGAACAGAAACCCAACCATGGAGAATTCAAATGACTGCTTTCCTGCGAAACACCCTGCTTGCCGCCGTCGCGATATCGGCCCTGACCGGCTCGGCCCTGGCGGACCAGACCGTCAAAAGCTGCGCCAAGACCAATCTCAATGACCTGTGGAGCGGTCGCTGCTGCAACGTCGGCACCGAGAATTGCCTGGGCGGCGGTAACGGTGGCCGCGACCATCACGGCAATGGCGGCCGCGGCAGCAACAACGGCGGCAGCACCAACGGCGTCGGCAAGTACTGATCGGCTGGCACGTCTTCAGATCAGGCAAGCCCAAGCACCGACGGCCAAGAGCGGTGCTGGAGTGGCAGCAGGCGAAACCTCGGCTCACGCGGCTTCGTCATCAACTCTGAGGAATGGCGGCGTCTCTGAGCCTAGCGTTTAGGGTGACGACGATCTTTCGCATGACCGCGG
>NZ_JBSKBP010000005.1:0-215111 GCF_053714275.1 Mesorhizobium sp. Arg314
CGAGAATCGAAAAGCGAACAAAACAGAATCAAAGCCACGAGTCGGCCGGACCAAAAACGTTTTTCAGCAGCCTGTTAGAGCCCTCTGGCCCAAAACGACGCAGCTTGCTGCGCACAGCCGGCGCGCATAGCGTCGCTTGACACCTTTCTGGCCACAACGAGGATCGAGCTGATGTCTGACAATGCGAAGTCACGCGCCGCGACACTTGCGCATCTGCGCAGCGCCGATTTCGCCAAGGGCGATCCTATCGCCTTGCCGCTGACCATGGCCTCGATCTTCCACGCGCCGGGCGACGCGACGGGCTTCGATCAATATGGCCGCTTCAGCAACCCGACCTGGCACGCGGTCGAGCACGCGCTTGGCCATCTGGAAGATGCGCAATGCGTTGCCTTCCCGTCGGGAATGGGCGCGATTTCAGCGGCTTTTTTCGCGCTTCTCAAATCGGGCGACCGCATCCTCTTGCCGTCGGACGGCTATCACACGACGCGCTCACTGGCCGAGCGTTTCCTGAAACCGCTCGGCGTCGCTTATGACGTGAGGCCAACCGCAAGCATGCTCGATGGCGGCTTCGCCGGCTATCGGGTGGTTTTCGTCGAAAGTCCGTCGAACCCCCAGCTGGACATCTGCGATATCACCGCCGTCGCCAAGGTCGTCCATGCGCAAGGGGGGACATTGATCGTCGACAACACGACGATGACGCCCTTCGGCCAGCGCCCGCTCGACCTTGGCGCGGACATCGTGGTCTCGGCCGACACCAAGGCGATCAATGGTCATTCGGACGTTCTTTTCGGCCATGTCGCCAGCCGCAACCCGGACATTGTCACCAGGGTGAAGGATTGGCGCGAGACGGCTGGCGGCATCCCCGGCCCGTTCGAGGCCTGGCTCGTGCATCGCGGCCTCGAAACGCTGGAAATGCGCTTCGACCGCATGTGCTCCTCGGCCGAAACGATCGCGCGGCGGCTGAAAAACCATCGCGCCGTCAGCGGCCTGCGCTTTCCCGGGCTCGAGGGCGATGCCTCGCACAATCTGGCGCGTGCCCAGATGGAACGCTTCGGCTTCCTGATTTCCTTCGAGCTCGCCTCCGAAGAACAGGCCGAGGCGTTCATCGACGGCTGTCCGCTTATTGAAGCGGCAACCTCCTTCGGCGGCGTGCACACATCGGCCGAGCGGCGCTCGAAACGCGGCGATGCCGTGCCGCCTGGCTTCGTTCGCCTGGCGATCGGCTGCGAGCCGGTCGAGGAGCTCTGGCAGGCGATCGAGACATCGCTGGACAAAGTCGCCAACTGAGTGGCACCTAGGATCCTAGATCCTCTGCTTCGATCCTGCGCCGGCCGTGTAATACGCGCAGAATTTCGATCGCGTTGTCGCCAATCCGATAAAACGTAAGATACTCCCCGACAACGAGGTGGCGAATGCCCGGCAAGATGTCGTCGCGCGGCGCGCCTGATCCGGGATGAAGGGTCAGCAAATCCCATCGCCGCTGAAGAGTTTCGACAAAACGGATTGCGGCATTTGGATTGTGGTCGGCGATGTAGTCGCCGATAGCTTCGAGGTCGATCAGTGCCTGTGGAAGCAGGCGGTACTTCACTCGCTAGCGCCTTTGGCTTCCGCCATCTTCGCATATTTAGCGCGCAATCGCTCCATCAAAGGAGGCCCCTCCAGCGCCGGCCCGCTGTCGATCCCCTCCTGCACCAGCTCCCGCAACTCCTCAACGGTGTAGCCGAGCAGGTCGCGCCGCTCCTTCCATAGCCTGAGCGCATCGCGGATGACTTCACTGGCCGAGGCGTATTCGCCGGCGGCGACGACATCGTCGACCGCAGCTGCCAGCTCCGGTGAAAGCGTGATGCTGCGTTTATCGACCTGGCCCATGACGCGCGCTCCTTATGCCCCTTCAAGGTACGATTTAATCGCACCGGCTTCAAGAATACGTTTGATCACATCGCGAAGGGTGTCTTGTAGAGCGTCTGAATCAGAACACCCGCACGTCGGCGTAACCCTCTGATTCCGCGCATCTATCGCAAATCAGAAAAATGCCAGCTGGCCTGTAAGCCGGGTTCTGTATGGCCCTCGCCTTGCGGCGAGAACGTGGCGGCCATTCATCTCGGGCGCATGTTGCCATGCGCCTCACGCAACCTACCCGGGCGGTGGGCCGGAAACAGCCCTCGAAGGTTTCCCCTCGCACCGCCCCTATTCGGTTTTGCTCCCGGTGGGGTTTGCCTTGCCGCTTCTGTTGCCAGTCGCGCGGTGGGCTCTTACCCCACCCTTTCACCCTTGCCGCAGCAGATGCAGCGGCGGTTTGCTTTCTGTGGCACTTTCCCTGGGGTCGCCCCCGCCGGCCGTTAGCCGGCACCGTGTCTCCATGGAGCCCGGACTTTCCTCACCCGCAGCCTTTCGGCTCTCGCGGGTGCGGCCGCCCGGCCAGCTGGCAAGCGCGTATAAAGGGATTCCCGCCCGAAAAGGCAAACGAAAAAGCTGATCCATGCCGCCCAAAGCTCTCGGGCTCAGCCGCAGGGTGCACGGCGGCTTCGGGACAACGACATGCATGAGGAAACACGCGTCGCCCAAATCCGCCTCCGTGGATGAGCCTTAGGCCGGTGAGCCCAGCGCCACCATCTGCACCTTCACCTTGCTGCAATAGGCGGCCGAAACCGGGTTCATCCGCGTCGCGCCATGACCCGCATTGTATTTGAGGATCGTGCCGCAGGTGGTGCCGCCACCGAGATCCCGCGCCATGGCGAGGTACTTCATGCCGTATTTGATGTTGGTGTCGGGATCGAACAATCCCTTGGCCGAGCCGGTGTAGCCCATCATGCGGGCCGTGGCCGGCTTGATCTGCATCAGGCCGATCTCGCCGGCGCCGCCGACCAGGGTTGGCCGGTAGTTGCTTTCGATCTTGATGACGGCCTTGGCGAGCGACACCGGCACGCCATAGCTCGCCGCGTAGCGGGCAATGATCGTCGAATACTGGCCGTCGCCGGCAGCGGTGGAAGTCGCCAGGGCGATCTTGCCGGTATGGATAGAGGCTGTCGTGGTGAGATCAATCGTCTTTCTGCCGCGCTTGGCGCGTTTGGCCGTCGATTTCGCGGCCCTGGTCGCGGCAACCTTCTCCACCTTGGCCGGAGCTCTTTTGATCTTTGGCGCCGCCTTGCTGCCTGGGGCCGCCTTGGTCGTCGTGGGGGCGACGGCAAGGCCATTGTCTGCCCGAAGGCTCAAAGGGGCACTGTTTGCCGGATTGAAGGCAAAGCTTATTACTCCGGCAGCAACAGCTGCCGCTACAACGGTCAATTTTTGCATGTAGTCCTGTTCTGTTAAAGCCGCGCGAAGAAATTCACGCAGTTGCGCCAATTCAACGTCGGAGCATCCGGGGGGATAGACGTCCGACGACTTGCGGGAGAGGCATTTGGCGGTGGAATTGGCGGCAATGAAGGCGGCGCAATTCACTTTAAGTGACAGATTGTAATTTAAGGAGTCCAGCGCGATTATTTGGCGGCGGCTACCTTTACGGAAGCTAACAGCCTCTCCAGCGTGCGGGTCGTCGAATTGTCCGCCACGCCATCAACCAACCGCCGCCGGAAATGCCGCTGGAACGCCGCCACCACGATTTCCGTCTGCCGGTCGTAAATACCCGATATCTCGACGCCATAACCATAGAGCGCCAGCATCGACTGCAGCGCCTCGACATCGGAGCCGGTGTCACCAGCCTTCAGCGCAGCGCCCGGTTTTATCGGCGCCGCCGTTACGAGGTGACCGACACCGGCCACGAACAGCGCCTTCCAGGGGAATCTTTCGCCCGGGTCGACCTTGCGGCCCGGAGCCACGTCCGAGTGCGCGAGCACCCTTGCGGAAGGAACGGAATAGCGGTCCACGATACCCGCGCATACGTCGATCACGGCGTCGATCTGCCGTCTTGGGAAGGCCTTGTAGCCCAGCGAATGCCCGGGGTTGACGATCTCGATACCAACCGAACAGGAGTTGATGTCGGTACTCCCAAGCCAGGAGCTCTTGCCGGCATGCCAGGCGCGATCGCTCTCGCGCACCATCTGAATGATGCGGCCGTCCTCATGAACAAGGTAATGCGAGGATACTTCGCTTGCCGGATCGCATAACCACGCCACGGCACCGGCGCCGCTTACCATCCCCGTATAATGCAGCACGATCATGTCGGGCCTCAGTGTCCCGAGGCGCGGACCGAAATTCGGCGACACCCGGACCTCCGCACCTGGCTGGTCGGGCAGAAAACCGCTCATACGTGCCTGAGGCCCCGCTCGATCATCTCATAGGCGGCATTGATCGCCGCGACCCTGGTCGTGGCGATCTTGATGAATTCCTGCGGCAGACCGCGCGCGATCAACCTGTCGGGGTGATTGTCCGAGATCAGCTTGCGATAGCGTTTCCTGATCTCCTCGAACGGCTTGCCGCGCTCGATGCCCAGAACGAGATAGGGATCGGCGGCGCCAAGATTGACGTGCCGCGACAGGATCACCTCGTAATGCGCCTCATCGATTCGGAAAATCTCGGCGATCCGGTGCAGGAACTGCCCTTCCCGCTCATGGATGAGGCCGTCCGCCTTGGCGATATGGAAAAGACCGTCGAGGATATCTTCCAGCATCATGCAGTTGGCATGGCCGGAACCGCAGAGTTGCGCCATGCGCTGGGCGTAGATCTCGAACCCGGCAACGTCCTGCTGAGCGATGTCGTAAAGCCGCGCCACATTGCGTGTCTCGCTTGGCGGCACTTCGAAGATTTCCTGGAAGGCGCGCACTTCGTCCTGGGTGACGATACCGTCGGCTTTAGCCATCTTGGCCGAGAGCGCGATCATCGCCACCGAGAAGGCGACGCGCCGGCGCAGGTCCGGATCGCCCGAAAACACGGTACGCACGGCTTCGACGACGTCCGCGACGCCCGAGGACGCCGACGACGATACACGAGCGATGAAGTCGCCGAGGCGGTCCCAAATCGACATGCCGGCTTCATAGTGCGAACCGGGCGGTCCTATCAAGCCGGGACGATGCCGCAGGTGTGATCGGCGACATCCGGATCGACGCAAAAAAAGAAGGCCGGCAATACCGGCCTTCCTCGATATTATCGGTCGGTTCCTACTTCGCAGGCGCGGCAGGAGCCGGATTTGTTGCCGGAGCCGGTTCGGCGGGCTTCGAAGCGTCAGGCGAAACTGGCTTCATCGGCTGCTCGTTGGCCGGGGGATTGGTGCTCTGGGTGGTGGTCTTGTCGGTACCATTGTCGCTACAAGCCGCGACCCCCAGCAGGGCGAGCGCCGAAACAGACGCCAGAATAATCTTCTTCATGGTATCTCTCCTTGCACAGACGCTCACGTTTCGGTGAGCGGTCGCAGAGGAAATGCATCAACAGGCGCATCGGTTTCGTAACGTTGCGTTTCCATGTGTAACATCAACTTGCGATTGCTGGCGCCGAAATCCCGAACTAACAGAACATACGCTCGAAGACACAATGGGTAAGCAGAATGCCGGCAGCCGAAATGACACAGAAATGGGACTTCTGGATCGACCGCGGAGGCACCTTCACCGACATCATCGGCCGTGATCCGCAAGGCCGGCTGCACCCTCGAAAACTGCTGTCCGAGAATCCCGAGGCCTATGCGGACGCCGCTATCCAGGGCATCCGTGACCTGTTGGGTTTGAAAGCCGGCGCGGTCATTTCCGCCGACGCGATCGGCGACGTCAAAATGGGCACCACCGTTGCCACCAATGCGCTGCTCGAGCGCAAGGGCGATCGTGTGCTCCTGCTCATCAGCAAAGGTTTTCGCGACGCTTTGCGTATCGCTTACCAGGCGCGGCCGGATATCTTCGCCAAGGAGATCATCCTGCCCGAGCAGCTCTATGAGCGGGTGATCGAGGTCAATGAGCGCGTGCGCGCCGATGGCTGCATCGAGCGATTGCTCGACATCGCCGCTTGCCGCCCGGCGATCGAACAGGCCAAGGCCGAGGGCATCGACGCGGTCGCCATCGTCTTCATGCATGCCTGGAAATACCCGGACCACGAAAAGGCCGTGGCAAAGGTCTGCCGCAAGATCGGCTTCAGCCAGATCTCGGTTTCTCACGAGGTCTCGCCGCTGATCAAGCTGGTCGGCCGCGGCGACACCACCGTGGTCGACGCCTATCTGTCGCCGATCCTGTCGCGCTACGTGCAACGGGTGGCCGGCGAACTGGGTGCCGGTCCGCGTCTGATGTTCATGATGTCGTCGGGCGGTCTCACCGCCGCCGACATGTTCCAGGGCAAGGATGCGCTGCTTTCGGGACCAGCGGGCGGGGTCGTCGGCATGGTCGAGACGGCGAAGCTCGCCGGCTTCGACAAGGTCATCGGCTTCGATATGGGCGGCACCTCGACCGACGTCGCCCATTATGACGGCGAATATGAGCGCGCCTTCGACACCGAGGTAGCCGGCGTGCGCATCCGGGCCCCGATGATGCGCATCCACACGGTCGCCGCCGGCGGCGGCTCGATCGTGCATTATGAAGCGGGCCGCTTCCGCGTCGGCCCGGATTCCGCCGGCGCCAATCCCGGCCCCGCCGCTTACCGGCGCGGCGGCCCGCTCGCCGTCACCGATGCCAATGTCATGCTCGGCAAATTGCAGCCCGATTTCTTCCCGGCGATTTTCGGCGCAGGCCAGGACCGGCCGCTCGACGTCGGGGTGGTTCGCGAAAAATTCACGGCACTTGCCGCCGCGATCGGCGATGGCCGGGCGCCCGAGGCCGTCGCCGAGGGTTTCATCACCATCGCCGTCGAGAACATGGCCAACGCCATCAAGAAGATCTCGGTGCAGCGCGGCTACGACGTCACGGAATATCTCTTGAACTGCTTCGGCGGCGCCGGCGGCCAGCATGCCTGCCTGGTTGCCGACGCGCTCGGCATGGAAGCCGTGCTGATCCACCCCTTCTCCGGCCTGCTTTCAGCTTACGGAATCGGCCTCTCGTCGGTCTTCGCTTCGCGCCAGCAGGGTCTGCTGCAGCCGCTTGCCGAGGAATCGCGTGCGGCGCTCGAGGCACTGATCGTGGCCTTGCGCAGCGAGGTTGTCGCCGAGCTTGGCGAGCAGGGCATTGCCGGGGACGCGGTTTCAACGAAGCCTGTTCTGCATATCCGCTATGACGGCACCGATACGGCGCTGCCGGTGAATTTCGAGCATGGTTCGATCTTCCGCGCCAGAAGCGATTTCGAGGCCGCGCATAAGGCACAGTTCGGATTCGTCTATGACGACAAGCCGATCGTCGTGGAGACCGTCGCCGTCGAAGGCATGGAAGCCGCTCGACAGGACAGGGCCGAAGCCTACGCGCCTGCCGGACCGGCGAGGACCGAGGCCAAGTCCTTGGAAAACCGGGGCTTCTACACCGAAGGCCGCTGGCACGAGGCCGGCGTCTACCGCCGCGAAGACCTGCGGCCATCCCACACGGTCGCTGGCCCCGCGCTGATCATCGAACCGAACCAGACCATCGTCGTCGAGCCGGGCTGGCGTGCCGAGATCACCAATCTCAACCACGTCGTGATACGCCGCACGGAAAGAAAGGCCCGTGCCGCCGCGCTTGGCACCGAGGCCGATCCGGTCATGCTGGAAGTCTTCAACAACCTCTTCATGTCGATCGCCGAGCAGATGGGCGTGACGCTGCAGAACACCGCCTATTCGGTCAACATCAAGGAACGGCTCGATTTTTCCTGCGCCGTCTTCGACCGCCACGGCGCGCTGGTCGCCAACGCGCCGCATATGCCGGTGCATCTGGGCTCCATGGACCGTTCGGTCGAAACCATCATCCGCCTGAATTCCGGCGACATCCATCCCGGCGACGTCTTCGCGCTCAATGCCCCCTATAATGGCGGCACGCATTTGCCTGACATCACGGTAGTGACGCCTGTCTTCGACGATGCGCACAGGGAAATCCTGTTCTGGGCGGCCTCGCGCGGCCATCATGCCGATGTCGGAGGCACCGCGCCCGGCTCGATGACGCCTTTGGCCACAACCGTCGACGAGGAAGGCGTGCTGTTCGACAATTTCCGCATCGTCGATCGCGGCCGCTTCCGCGAGAAGGAGTTGGAGACCCTCCTCACCGACCATCCTTATCCCGCGCGCAATCCCACCCAGAACATCGCCGACCTGAAGGCGCAGATCGCCGCCAACGAAAAGGGCGTGGCGGAACTGCGCAAGATGGTCGCGCATTTCGGCCTCGATGTCGTCGAAGCCTATATGGGCCATGTCCAGGACAACGCTGCCGAGAGCGTGCGCCGCGTCATCGAGCGGCTTCCCGACAGCGCGGCTTACGAATACCCCACCGACACCGGCCAGGTGATCAAAGTGAAGATCACCGTCGACCGACAAAAACGCGAGGCGACCGTCGATTTCACCGGCACGTCGCCGGTGATGAAGAACAATTTCAACGCGCCGGAGCCCGTCGCCCGCGCCGCCGTGCTTTATGCCTTCCGCGTCATGGTTGAGGACATGATCCCGATGAATGCCGGGTGTCTGAGGCCTATCAACATCATCATCCCCGATGGTTCGATGCTGAAGCCCGCCTACCCTGCCGCCGTCGTCGCCGGCAATGTCGAGACCTCGCAGCATGTCACAAATGCGCTGTTTGGCGCGATGGGCGCCATGGCCAACGCGCAAGGCACGATGAACAACCTCACCTTCGGCAACAAGAAGTACCAGTATTACGAGACGATCTGCTCCGGCTCGCCGGCCGGCCGGATGAATTCGGGACGCGGCTTCGCCGGCACCTCCGGCGTTCACACCCACATGACCAATTCGCGCCTCACCGACCCGGAGGTGCTGGAACTGCGCTTCCCCGTCGTGCTGGAAGACTTCCACATCCGCGAGGGCTCCGGCGGCAAGGGCAAGTGGAACGCCGGCGACGGAACCAGGCGCACCATCCGTTTTCTAGAAAAAATGGAATGCGCGATCCTGTCCTCCCACCGCAACCGGCCGCCCCAGGGCCTCGACGACGGCGGCGACGGCGAGGCGGGCTCGACCAGGGTCAGGCGCAATGACGGATCGATCGACGTCCTGAAAGCCTGCGACCAGACCACGCTCGATGCCGGCGAGGCCGTCATCGTCACCACGCCGACACCCGGAGCGTTCGGCAAGGCGTAGCTTGACAGCGGGCGGCACGGCCAAGCGACTGGCTTCCGCCTGAGGCCGGCAGCAACGATGGCTTATGCCGAGGCCTTCGCTGACGGGATTGCCCGCTTTACTTCGGCAATCATCGGCTTCTCTATCACTTCGTGAACACGCCACGCCCCTGCCAGCGAAACAACGATGGCGCTTACGATAATCACATTCGGGTCTGCTGGATACATCGCCCATATGATGGCGAGCCCGGAGATCAATATCGGGTGCACGAGGTAGAGCGAGTAGGAGGCTCCGCCGAGGTAGGTCCATACGCCCTGTCGCGCCTGGATGTGCATAGTGCCGTAAACGATAAGGACAGCGGGGATCCCGAGGACGGCTAGACGGTAGAGATTTTGTTCGCCCGTCAGAAAGAGCTCGGTATGGCCGTCTGGAACAACCATAAGCCAGGCCGCGGAAAAAAGAGCTGCAACGCCCAACGGCAACATGGCTAAGCCCCACCGGATCTTGCCGACCCTAACGATCGCCACGCCGGCCATGAATTCCAGAATGATCGGGTTGCCCAAGAACTGGAAGACAGGGCTGACCCGGCGAAGCAGAAACGCACCGACAAAAATGGCCAGAAGAGCATATCGCCATCGCCGATCGAACAGAACTAGCGCGACCGCGGCATAAAAGAGCATCTCGAAACATAGCGTCCACGCCACTCCGAGCGCGGGTGCTGTCATCTGGTCTGTTGCGGGCCACAAGAACATCGTGGCCAGGATATTGCGCCAGCCCATTCCGGGGCCATTGGCCATGATTGGTATCGCCGGAATGCTGCATAGCAGGTAGAGCGGGACAATCCTGAGCAGTCGCGCCCGGATGAACTCGGCGGCCGTTCTGCCAGGTGCTACCGTCGCGATGATCACGCCGGAGATGACGAAGAAGATGTCGACCCCGGCCGATCCGACAAGTGCATACTGGTAGGGAATTACTCCCAGGTAGGGAATTTCTCTGACGTTGCAAATCCGCATCGCGGATTGCACCGCATGTAGAAAAACGACCATCAATGCGGCTATAAACCGCAACGCCTGGAGAGACCAGATCATTTGTGTCTAACGATCGCTGCGATCGTTTCCACGTATTGTCTTCCTCGTTCCCAGTACATCTGCCTGTCCATATCCGGCCAATTCCTGTTCCACTCGGCAGCTTGCCGCTACAGGAAAACTTCTTATTTTCTTTAAACAAGTCAAAGAACAACGGTAAAATTTGATTGCGGCTCCGCTTGGCAAGCAGCAAGCGACGAGGGAATTGGCGGTGGCAAGCTGGAACAAACAGGAGTTCCCAAATATCTCGCCAACACGCCAGACCGGCCATCGGCCGTGAGGGGCTTCCAGCGGGAAGAATGAGCTTAGGCACATTGGCCAAATGAAATTGCGCGGGATGCCAAGCGACAGCGCACCGAACAAAGCGTAGGACTTGCGTCAACAGGCTGTCACCTGCCTGTCATGACGCTGCGCTACCCGCTTGCGCCAACGCAAACGGGGAATCACCTTGCGATGTCGGACGTATCCGGAGAACTCGTTTATCGCCGAGGCAAGGAAGTCGGAAAGGCCGTCTACCAGAACCGCGCATTGTCGAAGGACGGCATTTCCGAGCGGCTTTTCGCTTTCCTGTTCTCCGGCCTCGTCTATCCGCAGATATGGGAAGATCCGGATGTCGACATGGAGGCCATGCAGCTCGGCGCCGGCCACAGGGTCGTCACAATCGCCTCGGGCGGCTGCAACATTCTGGCTTACCTGACCCGCTCGCCGGCCAGGATCGACGCCGTCGATCTCAATGCCGCGCACGTCGCGCTGAACCGCATGAAGCTGGAGGCGGTGCGCCACCTGCCGTCGCAGGGCGACCTGTTCCGCTTCTTCGGCGCCGCCGACACCAGCCACAATTCGGATGCCTATGACCGCTTCATCGCGCCGCATCTCGATCCGGTCAGCCGCCATTACTGGGAGCGCCGCAGCTGGCGCGGCCGCCGTCGTATCTCGGTCTTCGACCGCAACTTCTACCAGACCGGCCTGCTCGGCCTCTTCATCGCCATGGGCCATCGCGTCGGCAAGCTGTTCGGTGTCGACCCGGCCGGCATCATGAAGGCTGAGAACATCGGCGAGCAACGCCGCTTCTTCAACGAGGAGCTGGCGCCGGTCTTCGACAGGAAGCTCTTACGCTGGGCGACCTCACGCAAGGCTTCGCTGTTCGGCCTCGGCATCCCGCCGGCCCAGTACGACTCGCTGATCACCTCCGGCGACGGCTCGATGGCGAGCGTGCTCAAGGCACGGCTGGAAAAGCTCGCCTGCGACTTCCCGCTGAAGAACAATTACTTCGCCTGGCAGGCCTTTGCGCGCCGCTATCCGCAACCTGGCGAGGCCGCGTTGCCTGCCTATCTGGAACAGCGCAACTACAAGACGATCCGCGACAACATCGACCGCGTCGCCATTCACCACGCCAATCTGATCAAATTCCTGGCCGCCAAGGATGCGGGTAGCGTCGACCGTTTCGTCCTGCTCGACGCCCAGGACTGGATGACCGACGATCTGCTCAACGATTTGTGGACCGAGATCACCCGCACCGCCTCGGTCGGCGCCCGCGTCATCTTCCGCACCGCGGCCGAACCCAGCCTGCTGCCCGGCCGCCTCTCCAACTCGCTGCTCGACCAGTGGACCTATGAGAACGAGGCTTCGCGCGAATTCTCCGCCAGGGATCGCTCGGCCATCTATGGCGGCTTCCACCTCTATGTGAAGCGCGCCGCATGAGCACGACCGAGCTGCCGGCCAGCCATGCCGAGCTTATGGACGGCGTCTACCGCTGGCAGCGCCACGTCTACGACCTGACCCGCAAATACTATCTGCTCGGCCGCGATCGGCTGATCGACGGGCTGGACGTGCCGCAAAATGGCACCGTGCTGGAGCTCGGCTGCGGCACCGGCCGCAACATCGCGCTTGCCGCCCGCCGTTACCCGAGCGCCCGCTTCTTCGGCCTCGATATCTCCGCCGAGATGCTGGAGACGGCGAATGCGGCCATCGCTCGCGAAGGTCTCTCCGAAAAGGTCAACCTGTCGCGTGGCGACGCGACCGATTTCGACGCCGAGGCTCTCTTCGGCGTCGAGCGATTCGACCGCGTTTTTGTGTCCTATTCGCTGTCGATGATCCCCGGCTGGGAAAAGACTGTTTCAGCCGCCCTCTCTTCGCTCGCGCCCGGCGGATCGCTGCATGTCGTCGATTTCGGCCAGCAGGAAGGCCTGCCGCGCTGGTTCAGGACTTTGCTGCGCGGCTGGCTGCGGAAGTTTCACGTCACGCCGCGCGCCTCGCTGCGCGACGTTCTTGAATCGGAATCGCAGCGCGCCGGCGCAACCTTCCGGTTCAGAACCCTTTATCGCGGCTATGCCTGGTTGGCCGTGATCAGGATCGCCATCTGATTTTGCCAAGGCCCGCTGCTCTGGTCTGCAGCAAAGGCGACCCACGCATTGCGCTATGCCCCAAGGAGTGGTACACTATCCCCATGTTGGAAGCATGTGATGATCGTCGGCTTTAGAGACGGGTGCCTGCGGGCCTTCTTCGTGGACGATACTCACTGCCGCAACATTCCGTCCGATCTCGAAAGCCGCCTGTTTCGCAAGCTCCAGATGATCGACGACGCTGCTACCGATCAGGATTTGCGCGTACCGCCCAGCAATCACTTCGAGAAGTTGCGCGGCAATCTCGAAGGCTTTCATTCCATCCGCGTCAACAAGCAAAGGCGGCTGGTTTTCCGCTGGGATGGTGGTCGGGGTGAGGCGTCGGACATCTACCTGGACGACCATAGCTATAAGTGAGGTGAGACATGTTGATGACCGCACGCAAGCCCGCAACGGTTGGCGAAATCCTCACGGAAGAGTTCATGCATCCGCTCGGCCTGACGCAAGCCGCTCTGGCCGAGGCGATGGGCGTCCAGCGCAAGCATGTGAACGAATTGTGCAACGACCGCCGCAATGTAACGGCGGCGACCGCGCTCATTTTGGCGCGGGTGTTCGGCAACAGCCCTGATTTCTGGCTCAACGTCCAACGCCGCAGCGATCTTTGGCAAGTCATGAACTCGCCTGACGAGCGCGCGCGTGTCGATCGCGCCAAGCCTTTGCCGACCGCCGCATAGGCAAGCGGCGACTGCCGATCACATGCCTCAGTGCAGCGCCTTCACCAGCGCCCCCACCATCGTCTGCGGCCGGTAGTTGAGCTTGGCCGGGGTCAGCCCAAGCCGCACCACCACCAGCTGCTCCGAGGGAACGATCGCAACCGTCTGGCCGTCATGGCCCTCCATCCAATAGGTGTCCTTGGGCAGGCCGGCGGCAACACCCGCGCCTGGATTTTCCTCGTCGCCCGGCCCCTCGATCCATAGCTGACCCTTGCCGTAGACCTTCGAGGCCGGCGCCGGCTGGCGCATCCAGTCGACAAAACCAGCCGGAAGCACCTGGTTTCCGTTCCAGACGCCGCCCTGCAGCAGGAACTGGCCGAAGCGCGCCCAGTCATGCGCGGTGGCGTAGAGATAGGAGGAGCCGACGAACGTGCCGTGTTCGTCGGTTTCAAGCACCGCGCTGCGCATGCCGAGCGGCTCGAACAACGCCGTACGCGGCAAGGTCAGCGCCTTTGCCTTGTCGCCGACCGCATCCTGCCACAGCCGCGACAGCATCACCGCCGTGCCGCTCGAATAGGAAAATGCCTTGCCGACCTCGCCGGTCAGTGGCTTGGCCTCGGCGAAACCCGCCATGTCGGGCTCGAGATAGAGCATGCGCGTCACATCGGCGACGTCGCCATAGTCCTCGTTGAACTCCAGTCCGCTCGACATCGCCATCATGTCGGCAAGGCTGATGGCGCCGCGCCCGTCGGCCTTCCACCGAGCGAACAGGCCCTTGTTGTCGACAGCCATCTTGCCGTCCTTGACCAGCGTGCCGACGATCGCGGCATTCACCGTCTTGGTCATCGACCAGCCGAGCAGCGGCGTCTTGGCCGAAAAGCCCTCACCGTAGCGCTCCGCGACGACACGGCCGTTCTTCACCACCACGATGGCGCGCATGCCTGAGCCGGCCATCGCTGCGTCTTCGACGATTTTCGCGACCTCGGGATTCTGCGAAGCATCCACCCGTTCGCCGTCGGGCCAGAACGCGTCCGGCTGCGCCGGCGTAGAGGCCGCTGCACGCAGCGACGTCTGCCGCGCCTTACCGGTATCGCCGTCGGGAACCGATGCGCAGCCGACGCCGTCGCGCTCAACCGCGACACTCTTGCCGAAAACCCACAGCAGGCCGGCTGAAACCAGTCCCCGCTCCTTGTCGACGGAGACTTTCATCAACCTGAGCAACGGATGGCCGGGCGCCTGCACGTCGACGGCCAGAACCTCGTTGGCATCGCGACCGGCGATGAAGACGTTCGAGCACACGATCTTGGCCGAATAGCCGGAGCCGACACGGATGAGCTCCGGCGGCGCGAAATAGAGCCAGGCGAACAGCGCGACCACCGCCAATATCACAAGGCCAAGCAGCCATTTGATGAACTTCACGACAGCCCGCATCTTTTCCGCCCTTGGATTCGTCGGCTCGATTTATGTCATCGATTTGCCGCCATTGCTTCCGCAAAATCACTGGTGTCGTCGAGCGCCGTCAATGGATTATCAACCATGTTCGGCGATCAACTGACTCGATCGAACGATCCTGTGGGGCGATCGTCCGAGGGGGGCCGGCGCAAGCCATGGCCATCTGGAAGGAGACCCATCAGCGGCCGGCTGGATCCGGCCCGGGGAACGCCATGCGCCGTCTTGCGGCCATCCTGATGTTGACGCTGCTGGGCGCCTGCTCGACGGTGGACGATATTTCACCCCTGTCGCCGTCCACGCAGGCCGTTGCCGTGCGCGCACCCAAGTTCGAGGACTCCAAGCCGCATGAATGGGACAGCGGCGCACCATGGACCTACGCCATCCATGGCACGGACGTTTCCAAATACCAGACCTCGGTCGACTGGCCGGCGGCCAGGGCAAGCGGCATCTCCTTCGCCTTCATCAAGGCGACGGAAGGCGGCGACCGCTTCGACGACTATTTCAACGAGCATTGGGCGCGCACCAGGGCTGCCGGAATTCCGCGCGCGGCCTATCATTTCTTCTATTTCTGCACGCCGGCGGAAGCCCAGGCGCGCTGGTTCATCGCCAATGTCCCCAGGGACCCGTCGGCAATGCCGCCGGTGCTCGACATGGAATGGAACCCGAAGTCGCCGACCTGCAGGCTGCGCCCCGATCCGGCCACCGTGCGCAGCGAAATGACCGTCTTCCTCCAAATGGTCGAGCGCCATTACGGCAAGAAGCCGATCATCTACACCTCGATCGACTTCTTCGACGACAACCAGCTGGCGACGTTCCGCGGCTATCCCTACTGGCTGCGCTCGGTTGCCGGCCATCCGCGCGAGAAATACGGCAGCCACCCGTTCACCTTCTGGCAGTACACCGGCACCGGCATCGTGCCCGGCATGACCGGCAAATCCGACATCAATGTTTTCAACGGTTCGGAAGCCGCCTGGCGGAAGTGGTTGCGGCAGAACACCCGTTGACATCGGCCTCCGCGCCTGCTTTTCGACACGGCGGGCGGCGAAACATGCAACCGCTGGTAATCTGGAGCAGCGCACTCGTGCGAGTGCCGAACGCAGCTCCTGAACTTTGAAATCCTCGCATGCGCCTGTCCGATTCCGGTCCGGGGTCACGACGGGGTCATGCGCCGGTCTCGAAAGGGAAGCTATGCGATTGCGCGTTGAAATCCTGGCGGCGCTGCTTTTCGGAGCCTTCGCCTTGCCAGCCGCGGCACAGGAATGCGGCGGCGATTTCGAAGCCTGGAAACAGGGTGTCGCAGCCGAAGCCAAGGCGGCCGGCGTCGGCGCTGTCGGCCTCGACGCGTTGGAAGACGCGACCATCGACGAGAAGGTGCTGGCGCGCGACCGCGCCCAGGGCGTGTTCACCCAAACCTTCACCGAATTCTCGAACCGCATGATCTCGGGCTACCGCCTGAAGCAGGGTGCGGCCAATCTGAAGAAATATGCCAACGTCTTCGACCGTGCCGACAAGGAATTCGGTGTCCAGCCGGCCATCATCGCCGCTTTCTGGGGGCTGGAAACCGACTTCGGCGCCGTGCAGGGCGACTTTCATACTCTGAATGCGCTGGTGACGCTTTCGCATGATTGCCGCCGCCCTCAGCTCTTCCGGCAGCAATTGGTGCCGCTTCTGACCCTGATCGACCGCGGTGTGCTGCCGGCCGACGTCAAGGGCGCCTGGGCCGGCGAGATCGGCCAGACGCAGATCCTGCCGACCGATTATCTGGCGCGCGGCGTCGACGGCGACGGCGACGGCAAGGTCGATCTGAGGAACAGCGTGCCGGACGTCATCATGACCACGGCCGGCAAGATCATGTCGCGCGGCTGGAAGCGCGACCAGCCCTGGGTCCAGGAAGTGCGCGTCCCCGACGAGATGCCATGGGACCAGACCGGCCGCACCAACAAATTGCCGTTGTCGCAATGGGCGCAGTGGGGTGTTACCGAACCCACCGGCAACCCGCTCGTCGACAATGGGTTGAAAGCCGGCCTGGCGCTGCCGATGGGCCGCAAGGGCCCCGCCTTCCTGACCTACGACAATTTTGATGTCTATCTGGAATGGAACCAGTCCTTCACCTATGCGCTGACCGCGGCCGTGCTTGCCACGCGCCTTGCCGGCGCGCCGCAATTCGACCCGCGCACGCCCGAGCAGGGCCTCGGCGGCGACCAGATGAAGGCGCTGCAGACCAAGCTCGAAGCCAGGGGCTACGACGTCGGCTCCGTCGACGGCATTCTTGGCACCAACACGCGCGAAGCGATCCGCAAGGAGCAGATGCGGCTTGGCCTTCCCGTGGATGGCTGGCCGACGCCTGAGCTGTTGGCAAAATTATAGGGTCTTTCCCTTCTCCCCTTGTGGGAGAAGGTGGATCGGCGCGTAGCGCCGAGACGGATGAGGGGTGCTCCAGCGGAGTGAGACGTTGGTATTCCCTGGAGCACCCCTCATCCGACCGAGCTTCGCTCGGCCACCTTCTCCCACAACAAGGGGAGAAGGGAAAGACTCAATCCGCCATCGTCTCCAAACTCGCAAACCCTTGCGGGGCGTCGCCTTCGTCGAAGGGCGTCGTCACCTCGACGAAAGTGTCGGGATAAAAGCCGTTGAAGCGCGTCCTCAGCGACAGCGAGTAGGCGCCAATATGGCCGATCTCGATCCAGTCGCCGGTGTCGACCGTTTCCGGCAGCCAGAACGGCCGCGACAGGATGTCGACGGAATCGCAGGTCGCGCCGCAGACCTTGAACGGCATTATGTTTTTCTCGGTACCATTGCGTGTGCGGATCGCGGGATCGGGGATGAAGCGCGCCGGCAGCGTGATCTTGCCGGTCCATGAATCCGAGAGTGACGCCCAGATGCCATCATTGATGTAGAGCCGCTTGCCCTTGCGCAGCAGCACGCGCACAATCAACGACAGGCAGCGCGCCACGATCACGCGCCCGGGTTCGGCCACCAGCGGCATCTGGTCGAACTGATATTCCTTCAGGTCGCCGGCGAGCCGCGACATCAGCTGGCCGAGCGACGGCATCTCAATATGCTTGCGGTTGGGGTCGTGGCCGTATTCGGCGGGGAAGCCGCCGCCGACATCGAGGCCGGCAATATCGAAAGTCAAACGGTTGCGCACCCAGTCGGCCGAGGCCAGCGCCCGCTCATAGGTGTCGGGGTCCTCGATCTGGCTGCCGACATGGAAGCAGAGGCCAACCTTGTAGCCGGTGCGGTTCAGCCGCTCGGCAAGCTCGACGGAATTGGCGGGCCCGGCACCGAATTTCTTCGACAGTTCGTAAGCCGCATGGCCCTTGGTCTGGATGCGCACGAAGACGGTGATGGCGCCCGGGTCGATATCGAGCGCCCGCACAACGCGCGTCAGCTTGGTGATCTCGTCCTCATGGTCGAGCGAGATCACCCGGATACCGTATTTCTCCAGCGCCAGCTTGATGTCCGACTGCGCCTTGACCGGGTGCATGTAAAGCATTTCGGCGTCGGGCGAGACGGCGCGCACGGCCGCGAACTCGCCGGGCGAGGCCACGTCGAAGGTGCCGACGCCCGCTTCCGCCAGTGTCTTCAAAACGATCTGCTCGCCGTTGGTCTTGACCGCGTAAGCGGTCTTGCCGGGAAACATGCCCATGAACTGCAGCGCATCGGCCTTCAGCACCTGCGGGCGGAAACAGTAGACCGGATCGTCCGGGCGTAGCGCCAGTGCCGCCTCACGGGCATTTTCGAATCGCTGCATGGACGAATCCTCGATCTGGAGCGCGCACAATTAATCCTAGCTAGCCGCCAAAGAAAACAGTTCTGTGTCCGGCATTCCCAGACGGCCCGCTGCACGTTTCTTGGGAACGCCAAACCACCAGTCAGGTTTCGGGTGGCCCTTGCCGTCGAACCCGATATCGGTTGTCGAGCTGTTTGACGGGCTGAGGTTGCGAGCAGCCTGGGAGGATGACGATATGACCATTGCGGCTGGCGCCGCGCCGACGCGTGGACCGATGACGCTCAAGGATTGGGCGCAGCTTCTCTTGCTCGGCGCGATCTGGGGCGGTTCGTTCTTCTTTGCCCGCGTCGCCGTTTCCGAAATCCATCCGCTGGCGCTGGTGCTGTTCCGCGTCGCCATCGCCGCGGCAGCGCTTCAGCTTTATCTGGCTGTTCGCGGCCCTTCGTTTCGCCTCGCCCTTCCGCATGCCGGTCTTTTCTTCCTGCTGGCGCTGGCCAACAATGTCATCCCCTTCTCGCTGATCTTCGCCGGCCAGACACAGCTCGGCGCGGGCGTCGCCTCGGTGCTCAACGCGACGACGCCGTTCTGGACGCTGATCCTGGCCAATGCGCTCACCACCGACGAAAAGCTGTCCTGGAACAAGCTGGCCGGCATCGCGCTCGGCGTCGCCGGAACGGCGGTGATGATCGGCCCGGGCCTGCTTGCCGGGCTGGGCGGACCGGCCTGGGCCAAGTTCGCGCTGATCGGCGCCTCGCTGTCCTACGCGGTCGCCCTGATGGTCGCCCGGCACTTCAAGGGGCTGCCGTCGCAGGTCATCGCCACCGGGCAACTGACCGCCTCGACCATCATCATGATACCCATCGTGCTCATTGCCTACGGCCCGGCGGGCCTTTTTTCGGCCTCGCCGCCGGTCTGGGCCGCGGTGCTGGGGCTGGCGCTGCTGTCCACCGCCTTCGCCTATATCCTCTATTTCAACCTCGTTGCCTCGGCCGGCGCCACCAATGCCTCGCTGGTCACATTGATCGTGCCGGTCAGCGCGGTGCTGCTCGGCTTCCTCTTCCTCGGCGAGCGGCTGGCACTGTTCGAGATCGGCGGCATGACGCTGATCGGACTCGGCCTGGTCACCATCGACGGGCGGTTGTTTGGCCGTTGGTAGCGGTGTCATGCCACGGCTCCGCCACAATTTATTCACAACTCTTGAAGCGGCTTTTGCCGAAGAGTTTCAACGGCTAACGGTAAATCGGAAGTCGCAAATCCCACAATCATGTCGCATTGCAGCACGTTTTCCGCTTGCCTGTGACCCAAATGACTCTAGATTCCGGCCGTAGCTCTGAAGAGGAGGCTATGACATGGGACTGACGAGGCCAATCAACGCATTGATGATTTGTGCTGCGTTTGCATTCATCTGCGCCCTTATCATAGGCGTTCTTCCCTGACCCGCCAAAGCCGGGAAGACCAGCACCAGGAATAGTCCAAACAGTTCGACAAGGCCGGGTTCTACCCGGCCTTTTCCGTTTCAGGCCGCGGCCGACCCGGCCGCCGCCTCCGCCTCATGCGAGCGGATGCCGATCATGTGGCAAACGGCAAAGACGAGGTCGGCGCGGTTCATCGTGTAGAAGTGGAAGTCGCCAACGCCGCGCTCGACAAGGTCGAGCACCTGCTCCGCCGCCACGGCCGAGGCCACCAGCGCATGCGTCTGCGGATCGTTTTCGAGCCCCTCGAAGCGTTCGGTCAGCCAGGCCGGCACCAGCGCCCCGCAACGTGACGAGAAATTTGCGACCTGCGTGAAATTATGCACCGGCAGGATGCCGGGCACGATCGGAATATAGATGCCGGCGCGGCGCGCCCGCTCGACATAGCGCTCGTAAAGATCGTTGTCGAAGAAGAACTGGGTGATCGCCCGCGTCGCGCCATTGTCGACCTTGCGCTTCAGCATGTCGATGTCAGTGGCGAAATCCGGGCTTTCCGGATGCTTTTCCGGATAGGCCGAAACCGAGATATCGAAATCGCCGGCGCTCTTCAGCGCCCCGACCAGCTCGGCGCCATTGGCGTAGCCGTCGGGATGCGGACGGTAGCTGGTGCCCACACCGGCCGCTGGATCGCCGCGCAGCGCGACGAAGCGCTTGACGCCCATGTCGGCGAATTCGCGGATGACCGTGTCGACCTGATCGCGGGCGGCATCGACGCAGGTCATGTGCGCCGCCGGTGTCAGCGACGTCTCGTTGAGGATGCGTCCGACGGTGCGCGCCGTGCGCTCGCGGGTCGAGCCGCCGGCGCCATAGGTCACCGAGACGAATTTCGGCTTGAGCGGCTCCAGGCGGGTGACGGTGTCCCAGAGCCTTGCTTCCATCTCGTCGGTCTTCGGCGGGAAGAATTCGAACGAGACCCTGACCTTGTCGCCAATGTCGGGGCGGCGGGAAAAGCGGAACTGGTTCATCAGGCTGTTTCCCTTACTGGCAGAGAATCGTTGGACGGATCGGCGATCAGCAGGCGGCGGTCACGGCCGAGCCAGAGCTTGACGGTGAGCCTTGCCTCGTTGCCGCCGCGCGGCTCGAATTCCTGGCTATCCTCGAGGTCGAGCCCGGCCTCCGCGAACCATTCCGAAATCTGGCGGTCGGAAAAACCCAGCCGCATATGCGCATGCTGATCGCGCAGGAATTCAAGCGTGTGCGGCGCGAAGTCGACGACGATCAGCCTGCCCGACGGGCGCAGCAGCCGCGCCGCTTCGGCGATGGCGCGGGCCGGATCGTCGAGATAGTGCAGCACCTGGTGGATGGTCACGAGATCGAAGGCGTTGCGCTCGACCGGCGGCGAGAAGATGTCGCCCTGGCGCACCTGCGCGTTGGCTATGCCAGCCTTGTCGAGATTGGCGCGCGCAACCGTCAGCATCTCGCGCGACATGTCGATGCCGACGCCGCGCCGGTAGAGCGGCGCGAAGATTTCGAGCAGCCTCCCGGTGCCGGTGCCGAGGTCGAGCATCGACTGGAACGGTCGCTTGCCGACGAGCTTCAGCAGTGCCGCTTCCACCGCGCGATCCGGCACATGCAGCGAGCGGATGTGATCCCAGCTCGCGGCATTCTCGGAGAAATATTCGGCCGCCCGGTCCTGTCGTTTGCGCTTGACCGATGCCAACCTTTCCAGATCGCGCACCACCTGCGGATCGGCCTCGCTTATGCCCGCGACCAGACGCTGCACGAAGTCGCGCGAATTATCCGTATCCGTCAGCCTGAAGAAGGCCCAGGATCCTTCCTGGTAGCGGCCGATCAGCCCGGCATCGAGCAGCAGCTTCAGATGGCGCGAGACGCGCGGCTGCGACTGGCCGAGGATTTCGGTGAGGTCGGAGACGGTCAGATCGCCGCGCGACAGCAGCACCAGGATGCGCAACCGGCTGGATTCGGCCGCCGCCTTCAATGTATCTACCATTGTGTCGAGCGAGATGTGCATGCGTGGGTTCTCGTTGAAAGATATAAAGATATGTTTATGTCGGATTTGAAACCCTGGCAAGCGCTATGTCGCTTCCGGACAAGAAAATGGCGCAGTCGTGATCCGCGCCGGGCAGACGGTTCTTCCACAGGGTGAATGGGATGTTTGAGACGCGCGAAGGTGAAAGGCTGCTTGAGGCCGATCCGGCGAAACTGCGGCCGGACGGCCATATCGTCTTTATCGGTCGCATTGTGTCGCCCTGGAAGCGTCGCGAAGATTGCCCCAAGAACATGCGCGCCGCCCGGGAATCCGGGCGCGCTGCAACCGTTCTGATCGACGAGGTCTATCGCCCGGGACTGCAAAACCTGGAACGCGCCAGCCATATCGTCATCCTGTCCTGGCTCCATCACGCGCCGCGGAATCTGATTGTCCAGAAACCGCGCCATGCGGCTGAACCGAAAGGCGTTTTTTCGCTGCGCTCCCCCGCCCGGCCGAACCCTGTCGGCCTGCATGTGGCCAAACTCGTCGCCATCGACATCGAGGCCGGCCGGATCGAGATCGACGCCGTCGATGCGCTCGACGACACGCCGGTCATCGACATCAAGCCTTACTACGCTTCGGTCGACGCCTTCCCCGAAGCGACTATTGCCGGGCGCGACGAAAAATGAGCGCCCCCACCGGCCGCCGGCGCGCGCTTGCCAAGGCGCTGACAGCGCTCTTGCCGCTCGCTCCTTACGCCGACATGGAAAAGATCCGCGCCGACGCCGGTTCTGTACATATGAAGAGCCTGCCGCCAACGATCGCGGTGTGGCTGGCCACCATCGCCCATGTCCGCCACGTCCATACCGATTACGAAAAGCTGCTCGCCGAAGGCTATGACCGGGACTCGGCGCGTTTCTTCGTCATCGGGCGGACCAACGAGGTGCTCACCCGCTGGCGGGCGACACGGCTGCTTGAGGAAGATGGCGAGGACGAGTGAGGTCGGCACAATCACCGAACGTCTGATGGTGCTCTATCGGCAAGTACAATGATCCGGCCCGGTCGAGCGTGGTGCGCTGTCCGTGACCGCCCGCCAAACAACTCCGGCGGCGCCTCTGGAAAAAAGCCGAAAGCTCAGTCCGAGACGCCAGCCATGCCGCCTCGTGCGGCATGGCCCTCCCCTCAGCGATAAATCCATTGTTCCGGCACGCGCACGGAAATCTCTTCGCCCGCTCTTATGACGCCTGGCTTCTCGACCCAGGCGACAAGGCCGCGCAGCCGTTTCGCCTCCTTTGGGAAGAGCAGCGCGGTGGCGTTGTGATCCCCGGCGCCGACATGCTCGGCGATCGACTGTCCGGCAACGCGGCACGGCTTGTTCTGACCGTCGACCTTGAGCGTCACGCCACCCTTGAAGAACATCAGCGAGCCGGCCGGCAGCATCGAAAGATGCGGCACGCCTTCGATCAGCAGATTGGCGCCAATCCATTCCGGCTTGATCTCCTTGAGGACCATGCGTTCGGCGACGATGGCAAGCTCATCCGCGGCGACAAGCGACAATTGCCTCTCGTCGCGCATCTCGGTGCCGCGCGGATACCACGGCTCTCGCCCGCCGGAACGCCGTGTCGTTCCGCCATGGAAGTCGCCGGCGATGCCGTCGAAGCCAAGATGCAGTTCCTCGACCGCCCTCGTCTCGAAATGATCGAACGGAGCAGCGTAGAGTGCCGCTGCCCTTGCCGTCAGCTTGCGGCCCGGCACGATATCGACCGCCGGTTCCGCTAGGGGAAAAAGCTCAAGGTTCGTTTCCTGCATGCCGCTGGTCTAAAGGCCGTGGAGAATGCGGTCCAGTCGAAAGCGCTGATGATCCGATCATGCCATTTGATGGCGATCACGATCTTCTTACCGCAAATCCCTTTCGCCGGCCGGCGCAAGCCGCAATGCGGCCGCGCCGGCGGCCTAATGCAGCTCGCGCAAAAGTGTGCAGCGGTTTTGCGGCAACGACATGCATAAAAACGAAGATCTAAAGCGCGTCGCTCGAATCCGTTTTCGGCGCGACGCGCTTTAGACGGTCGCGCGCGCAATCGGTAAGGTTCGGACATGCAGGTTGGACACGCAATCGCAGCACTCTGGCTGTTCTGGGTGGTATCGTGGATCCTCGCCGCGTCCTGGGCCGATCCCGCGCAAAAGCGCGCGGATTTCAGGGCGGAGGCCCGCTATCGGGTTCTCTGGCTGGCTGGCACCGTCCTGCTGTTCGTGCCGGCGCACCGCTATGTCGGCCGGCTGCGGCTCTGGATGCCCACGCTCACCGTCGCCTGGATCTGCGTCGCCCTGATCGCGATCGGCATCGCCTTCGCCTGGTGGGCCCGCCTGCATCTCGGCCGGCTATGGTCTGCCACAGTGACCGCCAAGGCTGATCATCGCGTGATAGATACCGGCCCCTACGGGCTGGTCCGCCACCCGATCTACACCGGCCTGCTGCTGTCGATCCTCGCCACCATGGTTGCCAAGGGCACTGTATGGGGCATCGCGGGCGCCGCCCTGCTGCTCGTCGGCGTCGTCGTCAAGGCGAGGTTGGAAGAGAGCTTCCTGCGCGGCGAGCTTGGCCCTGCCTATGACGACTACGCCAGGCGCGTGCCGATGCTGGTGCCCTTCGCTCCGGCTTAAAGGATGTGTTGAAATTCAGGTCAGGCCTAATGCATGTCAGCCACAAGTGTGCAGCGGTTCTGGGACAACGACATGCATCAAAACAAAGACTTAAAGCGCGTCGCCTGAACCCGGTTCAGCGACGCGCTTTAGTCGAAAACATCGGGTTTCGAGAACCGGCCTACGCCGGCCGTAGCCTTAATTAACTGCTACGCCACGAATGAATGGCTTCGGCCGGCGAAGGCCGGAAGCACAGGAACCCGCTGTTTGCAGGCCGGGCTCACCTGAATGTCAGCACATCCTCACAGCATCCTGAGCAGCGCGCCGCCTATCGAATAACCAGCGCCGAAAGCGCAGATCAGGCCGAAATCGCCGGCCTTCATGTCGGCATGGTTCTCCGACAGAGCCACGATGGCGCCGGCGCCAGCCGTGTTGCCGAGCCGCTCCAGCACCATCGGCGCGCGGTCATGGTCGACATCGTGGCCGAAGGAAAGCTTCAGGATCATCGCATTCATGCGCGCATTGGCCTGGTGCAGCCAGAAACGCCGGATCCCCTGCGGCGTCAGCCCATGCTCGGCCAGGAACTCGACGATGAATTTCTGACCGGCGACGGTGACTTCCTTGAACACCTTGTTGCCGACCTGCTTGATGAGATTGCCTTCCAGGTTGATCATGTAGGGATCGTCCTGGGCGGTGCGGGTGTGGTAGCCGAGATTGGTGCGGATGTTGTTCGACATCTGCGTCCATGTGCGCGTGTCGAGCACCTCGAAACGCCCCGGCCGCTTCTCGCCTTGCGCCAGCCCCTCGACGACCATGGCGACCGAAGCGTCGCCGAAGATGAAATGCGTCTGCCGGTCGCGGAAATTGAGATGGCAGGTGATGATTTCGGGCGTCGACACCAGGATGCGCTTGTGCGCCCCTGCCCTGACCAGATTGACGGCGACATGCAGCGCGGCAGCGGCGGAAGAGCAGCCGAGCCCCATGTCGAAGCCGGCGCCCTTGGTGCCGAGCGCCTCTTGCATCTCGATGGCGATCGCCGGATAGGGCCGCTGATGATGCGAGGCCGAGCAGATCACCAAATCGATGTCCGACCCGTCGACCCCGGCATGGTCGAGCGCTTTCCTGGCCGAGGCGATGCCGAACTCCGCCTCCAATGACAGCGCGTCGTCCGGCCGCGCCGGAATGCGCGGCGTCATGCGGGTCGGGTCGAGGATACCTTCGCGCTCGATGACATGGCGGCTCTTGACGCCCGAGGCATGCACGATGAAGTCGCTGTCCGATTTCTGCAGCAGCGTCTCGCCGGTCTTAGCGCGGCGCACGTTCTCGGCGTCGACCCAGCTGTTGAAGCTTGCGACCAGCTCTTCATTGGTGATGACGGGTTCAGGGATTTCGGCGCCGATGCCGCTGACGATAACGCGATGCATGTCCAATCCGTACCGGGCTCGGGAGCGAGCCCGGCGCTACCCATGTCGCATTTGGGCGGTTTATGCCAGCTTAAACTCCACCCTTGCGGCTCACCAGGCACACAGCTTTGTGTTGGTCTGCGGGTTGTTCCAGCAGGCGCCGTCGTCGCGCCTGCATCGCACCAGACCCAGGCGCCGGCCAATGCGACTTCAGGTTCCGTAGTTTAGCTGACGCCAATTTATGCTATAAACGAGTGTGAGGGATTCCCATGAAGCATTCGCAGAGGGGCTTTGCTTCGTTGATATGGCTTGTGCTGATCGTGGATGCCGACGCTCACGATTGGTACACGGGTAAGACTGATCCCGTTCTGCGCTGGAAATGTTGTGGCTATCGAGACTGCCATCCGCTCAATGCCGACGAAGTAAGGCCAGCCGAGGGAGGCGGCTTTTTCGTCAGGCAGCCCGAACCTTACTCCCGCAATGACCCGCCTACAGGAGAGTGGTTTATTCCGAAAGACCGCGTTCAAGCGTCAGAGGACAACGGCTACCATATCTGCGAAACTTTGGTGCCGACCAGGCGTGTCGGCAGACTCACGATGCGGTGGATGTGCTTCTTTGCGCCGATGAGCACGAGTTCTATCGAAAGCTGGGAGCCTAAGCCCGCTTGGCCACGATGAAGATACGCGGGAAGCGCAGCAGCACCTTGCCGTTGGCGGTCTTCGGATAGGCCTTGGCGATCTTTGCCGTGTAGATGTCGAGGAATACCTTCTTCTCATCCGCATCGAGCGGATCGAGGAACGGCTTCAGGCCCGTCGCCTTGACCCATTCGACGATCGCCTCGGCATCGGCCAGCGGATGATTGTAGACGGTGTGCCAGATGTCGAGCCGATCGGCGAGCGGCGACAAAAGATCGTAGTAGAAGGACACCGGCGGCAGCGGCTCGCGCGCGGCGCCCTCGAGCTTGCCTGCAAACGGCACTTCCGCCGCCGTCTCGCGCATCAGCTGGTGCGAGGCTTCGCCGAGATTGTCCGGCATCTGGACCGCCAAGGCGCCCCCCGGCGCCAGAAGTCCCATCAGCCGCTGGAACACCGCCGGGTGTTCCGGCAGCCACTGGAAGACGGCGTTGGCGAAGATGACGTCGACCGGATGCCCGGGCTGCCATTTGGCGGCGTCCGCCAGCTCGAAATTGACATTGGGCAGCCGCGCTCTCGCCTTCTCGATCATGTCGGGCGAGGTGTCGAAACCGCGGACCTCGGCATCCGGCCAGCGCTCGACCAGCAGCTCGGTCGAATTGCCCGGCCCGCAGCCTATGTCGACGACGCGGCGCGGGAAATCGACCGGCACCTGCGCCACGAGATCACGCGCGGGCCGCGTGCGCTCATCCTCGAACTTCAGATATTGGGCGGCGGACCAGTCAGCCATTCCGGAACCTCGCTGTTGTTCCCCGCCCCTTTGGACTGATGTTACCGCGTCAGGCGCTTGTGCGTCATGCGGTGCGGGGCCGCCGCTTCGGCGCCGAGGCGGCGCAGCTTGTCCTTCTCATATTCCTCGAAATTGCCTTCGAACCATTCGACATGCGCGTCGCCCTCGAAGGCGAGCATGTGGGTCGCCATGCGGTCGAGGAACATGCGGTCGTGGCTGATGATGACGGCGCAGCCGGCATAGGCTTCGAGCGCATCTTCGAGCGCGCTCAGCGTTTCGGTGTCGAGGTCGTTGGTCGGTTCGTCGAGCAAAAGCACATTGCCGCCGCCCTTCAGCATCTTGGCCAGATGCACGCGGTTGCGCTGGCCGCCCGAAAGGTTGCCGACCTTCTGCTGCTGGTCGCCGCCACGGAAGTTGAACGACGAGCAATAGGCGCGGCTGTTGACCTCGTGCTTGCCGAGCTTGATGATTTCGGCGCCGCCGGAGATTTCCTCCCACACCGTCTTGCTGGCATCGAGCGCGTCGCGGCTCTGGTCGACATAGCCGAGCTTGACCGTCTCGCCGATACGCACCGAGCCCGCATCCGGCTTCTCCTGGCCGGTGAACGTCTTGAACAGCGTCGTCTTGCCGGCGCCGTTCGGGCCGATGACGCCGACGATGCCGCCCGGCGGCAGCTTGAACGACAGGTTCTCGATCAGAAGCTCGTCGCCAAAACCCTTGTTGAGGCCTTCGACCTCGATGACGACATTGCCGAGGCGCTCGCTCGACGGGATGACGATCTGCGTGTCGGTCGGCTTGCGGTTCTGCGACTGCTCGACCAGTTCCTCATAGGCCTTGATGCGCGCCTTCGACTTGGTCTGGCGCGCCTTCGGCGAGGACTGGATCCACTCGCGTTCGCGCCAGATCGCCTTCTGGCGCGAGTCGTCCTCGCGGCCTTCCTGGATCAGGCGCTTGGCCTTGGCATCGAGATATTTGGTGTAGTTGCCCTCGTAAGGAATGCCGCGGCCGCGATCGAGCTCGAGGATCCAGCCGGTGACATTGTCGAGGAAGTAGCGGTCGTGGGTGATGATCAGCACCGAGCCCGGGTAGTCGCGCAAATGCTTTTCCAGCCATTGCGTGGTCTCGGCGTCGAGATGGTTGGTCGGCTCGTCGAGCAGCAGAAGGTCGGGCTGCTCCAAGAGCAGCCGGCACAGCGCCACGCGCCGACGCTCGCCGCCCGACAGATTGGTCACCTCGGAATCAGGCGGCGGGCACTGCAGCGCGTCCATCGCCATCTCGACCTGCTGCTCGAGGTCCCACAGGTTCAGCCGATCCATCTCGTCCTGGAGCTTGGCCGACTCGTCTGCCGTCTCGTCGGAATAGTTCATCATCAGCTCGTTGTAGCGCTCGATGATGGCGGTCTTCCTCGCGACGCCGTCCATGACGTTTTCACGCACGGTCTTCGTGTTGTCGAGTTGCGGCTCCTGCGCCAGGTAGCCGACGGTCGCGCCCTCGGCCAGCCACGCCTCGCCCTGGAACTCCTTGTCGAGCCCGGCCATGATGCGCAGGATCGTCGACTTACCCGAACCGTTGGGGCCTAGGATGCCGATCTTGGCGTCCGGATAAAAGGATAGGTGAACGTTGTCGAGCACCTTCTTGGTGCCGTAGGCCTTCGACAGGCCGGACATGTGATAGATGAACTGGCGAGCCACGCGCGCTTTCCCTGGAATTGAAGTGTCAAGGTGGATGGGGGTTGCGCGCTATGTAGGCGATGCAGCGCCGAACAGCAATCGCTTTCGGCGCAACGACGGCCAATCCGTGCGCATCCGCCGGTTTGCGCCCCAAAAGTCCGTACACAGCTTTTCGTCGCAGCCTAACCAAAGGACGGCTCGACCAACAACTGCCGCCTTACTGAAAACCGATCGCGTCGACCGTGCCCTTCGGGCAACCGGCCTTGCCGGTCGGCGCCGACGCCATCAAGAGATCGGCGAGCTTGCTGTCAGGGCCGATCGGGCCTGACAGGCCGAGCGTGATCTCGCCGATCAGGCGCCGGCCGCTCGACGGGTCGACCAGGCAGGAGACGCGCACGCGGTCGCCGGCGCCGGCGCCGAAAGCCGTGTTGAAGGCGCCGCGGATCTCATCCGAGGTCAGTTGCTTGCCGATGTTCTTGTTGAAGAGGTCGCGCACCGCGGAGGCGTTCACCGCCCGCATCAGGTTGAGCGCGTCGGAGAAATATTCCTGCTGGCTCTTGCCGTAGCAGGTGCCGTGCTTGATCCATTCGTGCCGCTCGAGCTTGGAGGCGGTGCCCGGCATCACCTGGTCGAGCTCGGCGCGCGTATTGGCATCGAGGTCGACTGGCGGCAGGTCTCCCCAATGCGCCGGGTTGTCATTGGCCTTGTCGCCCGCCGACACCTGGCAATAGAAATTGCCGTTCGGCTGCGGCCACAGCCCATGCAGCGTGAAGTGCGAGGCGTCGAACTCGCTGGGGCTCTGCGCCTTGCATTCGGGCTTGCTTGCCTTGGTCTCGCAGAAAGCCGGCTGCCAGCTCAGCGCAAAGACATATTCCGGTTTTCCGGAGGCTGACTGCGACGGTTTGGTCTGTCCCGAAGGCGCAGGCGTGGTCGCAGCACTGCCGCCGGCGACATGACCGCAGCTGATCTTCACCCAGCGGCGCTCGGGATCGGCGCCCGGCACCTGGATCAGATAATGGGTGGGCTCGTCCTTGTTGCCGGCAAGAAGCTGGTAGCTCTGCCCGGCTGCGGTCGAGATGTTGCCGGGATTCTTGCCGTTCTTGATGGCTTGCGTCGCGGGACAGGCGCTGTCGGCAACGAAAGTGCCGCTCATCTTCACGTCGGCATGCGCCGCGCCGGCGCCGGCCAGAGCCAGCACCATCGAACCCCACAATGCCCAAACCCGCATCCCGCTCTCCCGGCGATCATTGAACCGTATTGGATTCGTCACACTAGAACAGCCGACGTGTCAGAATTGCGATCTTTTTCGCCATGCGAAAAAACAATCCCCAGCTGAGCGCTTCCATCCGCGCATTCGCAAGCTGCCCTGAGCGCCCCTGCGACGCGCTGCCAGCGCGGCGATATCGACAGCGTGCTCATCCACTTGACGCGAGCAAAAACCTCGCCCAACAGTCGCCGAGGGAGCGAGACATGCCATTCGACACGCAGACCAGACTGGCCTCATCAACCGGGGCCGACCTCAACCTCTATGTGAAAGAAGCGGCGGGAAATCCGCGCGCCGTGGTCCAGATCAATCACGGCCTGGCCGAGCATGCGGCGCGCTACGCCCGTTTTGCCGATTTTCTGAGCGGGCGCGGGTTCCACGTCTATGCACATGACCATCGCGGCCATGGCGAGACGAAGGCAGCCGACGCGCCGCTCGGCAAATTCGCGGATAGTAACGGCATCGCCAAGGTGATCGCCGATGTCGGCTCCGTTCACGACCTGATCGCGACCGAACATCCGGGACTGCGGGTGATCGTGTTTGGACATTCGCTTGGCGCGTCGATCGCACTGAACTTCGTGCTTCGCCACTCGCAACGCATTCATGCCGCCGCGATCTGGAACGGCAATTTCTCAGCTGGCCTGCTCGGCCAGCTGGCGCTGGGTATTCTCGGCTGGGAGCGGATGCGGCTGGGCTCCGACGTGCCGTCGCGGCTTCTACCCAAACTCACCTTCCAGGCCTGGGGCAAGGCGGTGCCCAACCACCGGACATTGTTCGATTGGCTGTCGCGCGATCCGGTCGAGGTCGACAAATATGTCGCCGACCCGCTCTGCGGCTGGGATGCCTCGGTCTCGATGTGGCGCGATGTGGTCAACATGGCGCTTCACGGCGGCAAGGATTCCAGCTTTGCCGGCGTGCGGCGCGACCTCTGCGTCAACCTCGTTGGCGGCGAGAAGGACCCGGCGTCGGACTATGGCAAGGCGGTTCATCAGCTGGCAAAGCGCATGCGGGCAATGGGCTTTTCGAATCTGGTTTCAAAGGTTTACGCCGAGACCCGCCATGAAAGCCTGAACGAGATCAACCGCGACACCGTCATGAACGAGTTCGCCGCCTGGACCGATAGCGTGCTGAAACCCTGATCAGGCGTGGCCCAGCGTATGGGTCGTGACATGGCGGGTGCGGGTTGCTAGAGGCTGCGTTTCGTTAGAACACGGTGATCCATGACTGAGCCTCCGCTGAAAGGCATCCGCGTCATCGAACTTGCCCGCATCCTCGCCGGCCCCTGGGCGGGGCAGCTGCTGGCGGATCTCGGCGCCGATGTCATCAAGGTCGAGAGCCCCGATGGCGGCGACGACACCCGCAAATGGGGTCCGCCCTTCGTCATGAGCCATGACGGCGAGAACCTCTCGGCGGCCTACTACCATTCCTGCAATCGCGGCAAGCGCTCGATCGCCATCGACTTCTCAAGGCCGGAAGGCGCCGAGACGCTCCGCAAGCTGGTCGCCACCGCGGACGTGCTGATCGAGAACTTCAAGCTCGGCGGCCTGAAGAAATATGGGCTCGACTATGAGAGCCTGAAGGCGATCAATCCGCGCCTCATCTATTGCTCGATCACCGGCTTCGGCCAGGACGGTCCCTACGCGCCGCGCGCGGGTTACGATTTCATCATCCAGGCCATGGCCGGCATGATGTCGATCACCGGTGAGCCTGGCCGCGAGCCGCAGAAAGCCGGCGTCGCCATCTCGGATCTCTTCACCGGCCTCTATTCGGTGATCGCCATCCAGGCGGCACTTCGCCATGCCGAAAAGACCGGCGAAGGCCAGCACATCGATATGGCGCTTTACGACAGCCAGATCTCCGCGCTCGGCAACCAGAACCTCAACTATCTGGTCTCCGGCAAGTCGCCGGTGCAGATGGGCATTGCGCATATGAACATCGCGCCTTACGAGGTCTTGCCTGTCAGGGATGGCCACATCATCCTTGCGGTCGGCAATGACGGCCAGTTCGGCAAGTTCTGCGCTGCCGTCGGTCTCGACGACTTGCCGTCAAACCCCGACTTTGCCACCAATCCGGCGCGCGTCACCAACCGCGCGAGGCTGCGCGAACGGATTGTCGAGACGCTGGCGGCGCTCGACCGCGATCCGTTGCTGGCGCAGCTGGAAGCCGCAGGCGTGCCGGCAAGCCCGATCAACACGATCGGCCAGATGTTCGACGACCCGCAGACGATCGCGCGCGGCATGCGCCTCGACCTCGACGACGGCCATGGCAATCGCCTGCCTTCCGTGCGCGCGCCGATGGTGATGTCGGGCACGCCGCTCGTCTATGAGCGCCCCTCGCCACGTCTTGGCGAGCACACCGACGAAATCCTTGCCGAACTGGAGAGAGCAGCAAAATGAAGACCGGTGGACAACTGATCGTCGAGGCGCTCGAAGCGAACGGCACCGACCGCATCTTCTGCGTGCCGGGCGAATCCTATCTCGCGGTGCTCGACGCGCTGCATGATTCAGCGATCCGCACCATCGTCTGCCGCCAGGAAGGCGGTGCCGCGATGATGGCCGACTGCCAGGGACGGCTGACCGGCAAGCCCGGCATCTGCTTCGTCACGCGGGGCCCCGGCGCCACCAACGCCTCGGCCGGCGTTCATATCGCCATGCAGGATTCGGTGCCGATGATCCTGTTCATCGGCCAGGTCGCCAGCCACGCCAGGGAGCGCGAGGCTTTTCAGGAGGTCGACTACAAGCGCTTCTTTGGCGACATCGCCAAATGGGTGGTCGAGATCGACGATGCGGCGCGCATTCCGGAATTCGTCACCCGCGCCTTCGCGGTGGCGACATCCGGTCGGCCAGGCCCCGTAGTCATCTCGCTGCCGGAAGATATGCTGACCAGCGAGGTCGAGGCTCCGCAAGCGCTGCCGCACACGCCGGTCGAGACGTATCCCGGCGAAGCCGAGCTCGACGCGCTGGAGATGCTGCTTACCGGCGCGAAGCGACCGTTCGTCATCCTCGGCGGCACACGCTGGGATGAAGCGGCGGTGGCGCGGATGCGCTCGATCGCCGAAACATGGTCGCTGCCCGTCGGCTGCTCCTTCCGCCGTCAGATGCTGTTCGATCATCTGCATCCGAATTATGCCGGCGATGTCGGGATCGGCATCAACCCGAAGCTGGCGGCGGCGATCAAGCAGGCCGACGTCGTGCTGCTGATCGGTGGGCGCTTGGGCGAGATGCCGTCTTCCGACTACACGCTGCTGAAAAGCCCCTACCCCGACCAGGCGCTGGTGCATGTCCATGCCGATGCCGGCGAGCTTGGCCGCGTCTACCGGCCGACGCTGGCGATCAACGCCTCTCCCGCCGCCTTCGTCGAGGCTTTCGCCAGGCGCAAGCCCGCGGCCAAGCCTTCATGGGCGGCTGAGACGGAAAAGGCGCATGCCGCCTACCTCGAATGGTCCACGCCGCCGCAGACCGGTCCGGGCGCTGTCCAGATGGGCCCGATCTTGGACTATCTGGGAAAGGTTCTGCCGCAAGACGCGATCCTCACCAACGGCGCCGGCAATTACGCCACCTGGGTGCATCGCTTCTATCGCTCCCGCCGCTTCGGCACGCAAGCGGCGCCCACCTCCGGCTCGATGGGTTACGGCACGCCCGCGGCGGTTGCCGCCAAGGCGCTGTTCCCCGACCGCGAGGTCATCGCCTTTGCCGGCGATGGCTGCTTCCTGATGAACGGCCAGGAGTTCGCGACGGCTATCCAGTATGACCTGCCGATCGTCGTGATCGTCGTCAACAACGGCATCTATGGCACCATCCGAATGCATCAGGAGCGGGAATATCCGAGCCGTGTCGTCGCTACCGACCTCAAGAACCCGGATTTCGCCGCGCTTGCCCGCGCCTATGGCGGCCACGGCGAGACAGTGGAGAAGACCGCCGACTTCGCGCCGGCCTTCGAACGCGCGCGCGCCAGCGGCAAGCCGGCGATCGTCGAGATCAAGCTCGATCCCGAGGCGATCACGCCAACCCGCACGCTCACCCAGATTCGTGACAGGTCGTGACTCGGCAAGCAACGAGGCGCTTCCAGCCTCGTTCCTGCTTAGAGCAATTCCAGGAAAAGTGTGAGCGGTTTTCCGTCCGGAATTGCGTCAAAACAAAGAGATAGAGCGGTTCGCCGTTTCTGTGAAACGGTGAAACGCTCTAGAACCCGCCGCTACATCGCTCCGCCGGACTTCTCGATCTGCCCGCGGATCTCGCCGTCCTTGTTAGCGGCGGTGTGGACGTTGACGTAGTACTTCCCGGCTTCCAGGTCGGCCGCCTGCGCATCGGTCAGCGTCGCCGATCCCTTGATCGGGCTCTTCAGCTTCTTGAACGGGATGACCGGATCGGCATTTGCGCCCATATCCGCCGGGCCATGGATGTGGGCAGCCACGGCCGGCCCGCTGAGACCGGAATATTTCACATTCCAGCTGAGCTTCTTGCTGGTGGTGTCGAAGGTGAGCGTGGCGGTTCCCTTGCCCTTGGTGGTGACAGGCGGATTCTGCTGGCCGCCGTCGAGCGTCGCCTTGAACTTCATCGTCTCGGCCATGGCCGGTGATGCGACGAGGAAGGCGGTCGAAACGGCTAAAGCCGAGAGCATCGGCAAGGATAGGATGCGCATGAAGAACCTCCGTTGGTTGCAGCATCCCTCACGGCTCCCCGGCGCGCGGATGCGTCACCGAAACGGTTGGGCGGCGCTTTGTATCCCGGCACACGCATATTTTACTGCAGTGAAACGAAAAAGGGGCGGTCGCCCGCCCCTTTCAATATCAGCCGTCGAGGCTCGGCCTTATTTGATCGCCTTGTCGGTGATCGCGGTGGTGTAAGCACCGCTCGCCTCCTTGCTGATGATCTTCTGGTCGAGCAGAGCCTTGGCGGTGCGCTCGTACGCGGCCGGGATCAGCTTGCCGTCGGCATTGTCGACCAGCTTGGCCACTTCCTTCATCATGAACTTCTGATGGTTTTCGTCCTGGCCGCCGGCGTCCACGACGATCCCGGCCGCCTCGTCGGTGTTCTCGGTGGCGTATTTCCAGCCCTTCATCGAGGCGCGCACGAAGCGCACCATCTTGTCCTCGAAGGCCGGATCCTTGAGCTTGTCCTCAAGCGTGTAGAGCCCGTCCTCCAAAAGGTCGTTGCCCATGGCCGAGTAGTTGAACACGACAAGGTCTTCCGGCTTGTAGCCGGCATCCAGAACCTGACCGTATTCGTTGTAGGTCATGACCGAGATGCAGTCGGCCTGCTTCTGTATCAGCGGCTGCACGTCGAAGCTCTGCTTGAGCACGGTGACGCCGTCCGGGCCGCCATCGGTCTTGAGACCGATCTTGTTCATCCAGGCGTAGAACGGATATTCGTTGCCGAAGAACCAGACGCCGAGCGTATGGCCCTTGAAGTCGGCTTCCGTCTTGATCGGGCCAGCCTTGGGGCAAACCATTTCCATGCCCGCCTTCTTGAACGGCTGGGCGATGTTGACGAGCATCACGCCCTTGTCGCGGGCCGCGAGCGCCCCGCCCATCCAGTCGACGATGACGTCGGCGCCGCCGCCGGCGATCACCTGCTCGGGCGCGATGTCCGGGCCGCCCGGCTTGATGTCGACGTCGAGGCCTTCGGCATCATAGAAGCCTTTGGCCTTTGCGACATAGTAGCCGGCGAACTGGGCCTGCGTGACCCATTTCAATTGCAATGTCACCTTGTCGGCGGCCATCGCCTGGAAGGCAGCCAGCGACATGGCGCCGGCCAGAGCAGAAATCAGCAGTCTTTTCATGTTATTACCCTCTGAAGTTAACACCCAAACCCACCGCCCCTATCCACCTCGGACAGAGGGATGCCAAAACGTGACGGCTCTCTCGATAAGAGCGACCACGCCATAAAAGACCGAACCCGCCAGTGCTGCAACTGCGATTTCGGCCCACACCATGTCGATGTTCATCCGCCCGACTTCCGTGGAAATGCGGAATCCCATACCGACCACCGGCGTACCGAAGAACTCGGCGACGATGGCGCCGATCAGCGCCAGCGTCGAGTTGATCTTCAGCGCATTGAAGATGAACGGCATTGCCGCCGGCAGCCTGAGTTTCAGCAAGGTCGGCCAATAATCCGATGCATAAGTGCGCATCAGGTCGCGCTCCATATGCCCGGATGCAGCCAGACCGGCGACCGTGTTCACCAGCATCGGGAAGAAGGTCATGATGATGACGACCGCGGCCTTGGACGGCCAGTCGAAGCCGAACCACATGACCATGATGGGTGCTACGCCGATGATCGGCAGTGCCGAAACCATATTGCCGATCGGCAGCAGACCGCGCCGCAGGAACGGCACGCGGTCGGCGAGGATGGCGACGACGAAGCCGGCGAGATTGCCGACGATGTAGCCGATCAGCACCGCCTTGAAGATCGTCTGCCGCACATCCGACCCCAGGATCGGCAGCGAGTTGGCAATGCGCGCGCCGATGGCGCTGGGCGGCGGCAAAAGGATGAAGGGGATGCCCGCACCGCGCGTCACCGCTTCCCATATGATCAGGATCCAGGCGCCGAAGATTGCCGGGATGATCAGGCGCAGCGCCGCCTTCGCCCCAGCCTGCGCGGGGCGTAGCGACGAGAGCAAGGCGACGCAGCGCCAGGCAAGCAACCAGGCCGCGGCGAGCACCAGGAAATATGGCGCCAGCGCCGTGCCTTCGAAACCGGCTATGCCCTTGATCAAGAGCCAGGCTGCGGCATGGGCGCCCACGAACAGCAGGACGGCTTCAACGATCGGCGTGAGCTTCACCATCGAGATCACGGCTGCGATCAACAGCAATCCGATGATCAGGCCTTTTGCTCCCATATAGGGATAGGCAATGGTCGCAGTGGGCTCGGCCAAAGTCGCGGCTTCTGGTTTCGACATCGCACCCAGCCCGAAGGCTACCAGGCAAAGAAGGACGGCAAGAACCGCCTGCCAGGAGGGCTTTAACCAGTTCATGCCGGCCTCCCGCCCATGGCGCGATCGACAAGGCGTCCGGCAATGCCGACCACCATCACCAGCAGTGCCGCGACGATCGAGCCTGCAACCAGGGCCGACCAGATATCGATCGTCTGGCTGTAATAGGCGCCCGCGAGTAGCTTGGCGCCGATGCCGGCGACCGCGCCCGTCGGCAATTCACCCACGATGGCACCGACCAGGCTTGCCGCCACCGCCACCTTCATCGACGTGAACAGGAACGGCACCGAGGCCGGCACCCTGAGCTTCCAGAAAGTCTGCGAGGCACTGGCGTTATAGGTGTGCATCAGGTCGAGATGCATGAGTTCGGGCGACCGCAGGCCTTTCACCATGCCGACGGCGACCGGGAAGAACGACAGATAGGTCGATATCAGTGCCTTGGGGATCAGGCCGGTGATGCCGACAGCCGCCAGCACCACGATGATCATCGGCGCCACCGCCAGGATCGGAATGGTCTGCGAGGCGATGATCCACGGCATCAGGCTGCGCTCGAGCGTCGTCACATGCACGATGCCGACCGCAATGACGATGCCGAGCCCGGTGCCGAAGGCAAAGCCGAGCAGCGTCGAGGACAGCGTCACCCAGGCGTTGTAGACCAGGCTGCGGTTCGACGTGACGCCGCGCAGAAAGGTGTTTTCGAAGAAATTCAACGCCACCTGGTGCGGCGCCGGCAGCGTCGGCTTCGGCTGCGACAGCGTCTTGCCGATGAACTCGGCTGCGCCGGGGGTCTCATTGGCTCTGGCGTCGAGGTCGCGCTGGAACGGCGCGTTGAGGATAACGGCGAAGACGTACCAGAGCACGACCACGCCGGCGAGGATGCTGGTTACGGGGATGAGCTTGGAGCGGAAGGTATCCATCAGCGGCGCCCTTCTCCTCTCCCCACCGGGGAGAGGGTGGCCGGAGCGAAGCGAAGGCCGGGTGAGGGGGAGTGTATCTGCCCCTCGAGCACTGCCAGAATCGTATCCAAATCCGCCCGCCGCTCGGCCAGTACCTCTTGATTCCAGAACCGAAGAACAGAGTAGCCATGACCATTCAACCAGGCAGTTCTCGCCGCGTCAGTTGAAGAATCCGCGTGCTGGCTGCCGTCGATTTCTACGATCAACGCTTTTTCACGACAGACAAAATCTGCAAAGAAAGGCCCCAGCGGCACTTGCCTCACGAACTTATAGCCATTTAGGTGGCGCCCTCTCAATTCACCCCAAAGCCTGTATTCAGCTTCCGTCTCGCCAACCCGGAGTTCCCGGGCTCGGGCCGTTGCCCCGACCTTTCTTTTGGTCGGTTCCGTAGACGCTCCCTCACCCGACCTCCGCTTCGCTCCGGCCACCCTCTCCCCGTGGGGGAGAGGAGGAAACTCGTCCTCCCGCCCCTCAATCATCATAGCTATGCCCAGCCCTCAGCCCATCCCGCACGCGCGCTGCGATCGCCAGGAATTCCGGCGTCTCGCGGATGTCGAGCGGCCGCTCCTTGGGCAGCGTCGATTCAATGATGTCGGTGACGCGGCCGGGCCTCGGCGACATCACGATGATGCGCGTCGATAGATATACCGCCTCCGGAATGGAGTGGGTGACGAAGCAGATCGTCTTGTTGGTCCGTGCCCACAACTCCAGCAATTGTTCGTTCAAATGGTCGCGCACGATCTCGTCGAGCGCGCCGAACGGCTCGTCCATCAAAAGCAGGTCCGCATCGAAGGCGAGCGCGCGCGCGATCGATGCGCGCTGCTGCATGCCGCCGGAAAGCTGCCAGGGATATTTCTTCTCGAAGCCGGAGAGATTGACGAGTTCGAGCGTGCGCTTGATGCGCTCCGCCTGCTCCGCCGTGGACAGGCCCATGATCTCCAGCGGCAGCGCGACATTGCGCTCGATCGTTCGCCACGGGAACAAGGCCGCCGCCTGGAAGACATAGCCATAGGCGCGCTTCTCGCGCGCCTGCTCCGGTGTCATGCCGTTGACGGAGATCGCGCCCGAGGTCGGCTTTTCCAGATCGGCGATCACCCGCAGCAAAGTGGTCTTGCCGCAGCCGGACGGGCCGATGAAGGAAACGAATTCGCCCTTGCCGATGGTCAGATCGACATTGGAGAGCGCCTGCACCGGACCGTCATTGGTCTGGAAGGTGAGGCCAAGCTTGCTTGCCGAAACAACGGCTGGCGGCTGTTCGGTCATTGGCTGCAGCCTGCCCTTCGCAGCCGCTGCCGCGATGTCCGCAATCCGGTTGATTTTATGATAGCGTTGCTTTCCACTCGTCCTGTCCCACCCGATCGACGCCGCCCGGAGCCTTGCCGATGTCGCCTAAACCCACGTGTCGTCTTGTTCGCCCTGAAAGCACCTATGAAGGCAAGCAGGGGCTGAGCTATTTCGCGGGCATCGCCGCCGAAACCGTCGGCTCCTCCGGCATCTGCATGCATCTTCTCACCATGCCGCCCGGCGCCCGCGCCAAGGCGCATATGCATGAAAGCCACGAGACGGCCATCTACGTGCTCTCGGGCGAAGTCCACACCTGGTATGGCGACCGGCTCGAGCATCACATCGTCGTCAAGGCCGGCGACCTCTTCTACATTCCGGCCGGCGTGCCGCATTTGCCCGCCAACCTGAGCGGCGCGCCGTCCTCGGCGGTCATCGCCCGCACCGATCCCAACGAGCAGGAAAGCGTCGTCCTGCTGCCGGAACTGGATGGCCTCGTCGCCTGAGATCGTCGAACGAGGGTGGCTGGCCGTCATCGGCACCGGGACACTTCCCCGTAGACAGTACCGTCCTCGTCGGCAATCACCAGCTTCTTCGCGTTCTTTGCGCTGCGCTTGAGGGTGAACTTGGTCGGCGACTGCCCCTCTTCGCCTTCCGCCTCGCATTTTGCCGTCACCACGAGCGATCCGTCGGCCTGCGTTTGGCTGTCGCTGAAGGTGCAGGCGCTGGCCGCAGTGATCAATTCCTTGTCGGTCAAAAGCACCATCTTGTCGGCGGCCACCTCCTGGCCGTTCCGGTTGATGCAGCCATATTTGTCGCCGTAAGGCTTGCTGAGGTCTATGCCCGCGGCGGGGGCCTGGCCGGCGGCCAGCATTGCAGCCGCCGCGATCGCAAGATGAAGAACCCGCATGTTCAGACCCCCGTCGCCGGAATGCCTGTCCGCTCGACCTTGCGCGGGGCGGAAATCTCCTTCCAGGTCGACAGCGCCCGATTGACCGCGGCGTTCGGCTCGCGAGCGACGAACTCGCCATGACCGATCTTGGCCTTGACGTCCGCCTCCTGGATCGAAAGCTCGCCGCGCGAGAAGACGAAGCGCGGCAGGCCGGTCACCTCAACGCCTTCGAAGACGTTGTAGTCGATCACCGACTGCTGCTTCTTGGCCGAGATCGTCTTCTTGCGCTTCGGATCCCAGACCACGATGTCGGCGTCGGCGCCTTCGACGATGGCGCCCTTCTTCGGGTACATGTTGAGGATCTTGGCGATGTTGGTCGAGGTCACGGCGACAAACTCGTTCATCGTCAACCGGCCGGTGTTGACGCCTCTCGTCCACAGAACCGGCAAGCGGTCCTCGAGCCCGCCCGTGCCGTTCGGGATCTTGGTGAAGTCGCCGACACCGTTGCGCTTTTGGCTGGTGGTGAAGGAGCAGTGGTCGGTGGCCACCACCTGCAGCGAGCCGGCCTGCAGACCCGCCCACAGCGAATCCTGGTGCCACTTGCTGCGGAAGGGCGGGCTCATCACGCGGCGCGCCGCATGGTCCCAGTCTTTGTTGAAATATTCGGTCTCGTCGAGCGTCAGGTGCTGGATCAGCGGCTCGCCGAACACCCGCATGCCCTTCTGGCGGGCGCGGCGGATCGCTTCATGGCTCTGCTCGCAGGAGACATGCACGACATAGAGCGGCACGCCGGCCATGTCGGCGATCATGATGGCGCGATTTGTGGCCTCGCCTTCCACTTCCGGCGGACGCGAATAGGCGTGGCCTTCAGGGCCGTTGTTGCCGGCGGCGAGCAGCTTTTGCGAAAGTGCGGCGACCACGTCGCCATTCTCGGCATGGACCAGCGGCAGCGCGCCGAGATCGGCGCAGCGCTGGAACGACGAATACATCTCGTCGTCGTCGACCATCAGCGCGCCTTTGTAGGCCATGAAATGCTTGAACGAGGTGATGCCCCGGTCGACGACGCTTGCCATCTCGTCGAACACCTGCTTGCCCCACCAGGTGATGGCCATGTGGAAGGAATAGTCGCAGGCCGCCTTCGAGGTCTTGTTGTCCCACATTTGCAGCGCTTCGAGCAGCGACTGCTGCGGCGCCGGCAGGCAGAAATCGACCACCATCGTCGTGCCGCCGGAAAGTGCGGCGCGCGTGCCGGATTCGAAATCGTCGGCCGAATAAGTGCCCATGAACGGCATTTCGAGATGCGTGTGCGGATCGATGCCGCCCGGCATGACATAGCAGCCGGTGGCGTCGAACTCATGATCGCCATGCAGGTTCGAACCGATGGCCACGATCTTGCCGTGCTGCATCAGCACGTCGGCCTTCCACGTGCGGTCGGCGGTGACAATGGTGCCGTTTCGGATGACTTTGGTCATATCTGTTCCCTTTTTCTTGCTGCGCTTCTTAGTGAGCGTCTCGGCAGAATTTAGATCGATCGCAAGCCCGTATAGGACCCCTACATGACTCCGACTTCTCTCAATATCTCCTCGATGCAGCCATCGAAAGAATTTGCAAGGTCTCCGGTCGTCAACCGCAGCACACGATAGCCCTGTCGGCCAAGCCATGCATCGCGCTTCCGATCCTTCTCCATTTGTTCTGGCGTGAAATGATGCTCTCCGTCGACCTCGATGACGAGATTTTTCTCATGCAGAACGAAGTCCACGATGTAAGGCCCGATCGGCGCCTGCTTTCTCGCATGCAGACCATAGAGCCGACGGAATTCCTTCAACTCAGACCAGAGCTTGCGCTCGCCATCCGTCATGTTCCGCCGCAACGTCCTGGCACGTTTGATGGCGGCGGGTTCAATAGCGGTCGGCGCCAAGACGACTACCCCCACTGCTCAATCTCCCCCCGAGTGCAGAGAAATCGCATATGAATTTTTTGCGAAGAGGGACCCCCACCCTAACCCTCCCCACAAGGGGGAGGGAATGCTGCCGCGCACTCCGGCTTGCGACCTTGGCCTTCGAAACGTTGGTAATTTGCCGCAAGTTGGCGCTGACTGGAGTTCCCTCCCCCTTGTGGGGAGGGTTAGGGTGGGGGTCCCTCTTCGCAAGAATCCATCTGGCCGGACCCAAACCTCTCACTCCACAATCCCCGCCGTCTCCACCACCGCATGGAACAGCACGTCGGCGCCCGCCGCCGCCCATTCCCTGGTTATCTCTTCGGCCTCGTTGTGGCTGAGCCCGTCGACGCAGGGGCACATCACCATCGCGGTCGGCGCAACGCGGTTGATCCAGCAGGCGTCGTGGCCGGCGCCCGAGACGATGTTGCGGTGGGAATAGCCCAGTCGCTCGGCGGCGTCGCGGATCGCCTTGACGCAGTTCTTGTCGAAGGTGACCGGATCGAAATGCCCGACCTGTTCGACCTCATATTTGATGTCGAGCGCGTCGCAGATCGTGTCGATCCCTTCGCGGATGCGACCGTCCATGGCGTCGAGCACGTCCTTTTCCGGCGAGCGGATGTCGATGGTGAAGACCGTGCGCCCGGCGATGATGTTGCGCGAGTTCGGATAGGCCTGCATGTGGCCGACAGCCCCGACGGCGTCCGGCTGGTAATCCATGGCGATCTCATGCACCAACTCGATCACCCGTGCCATGCCGAGCCCGGCATTGCGGCGCTTCGGCATCGGCGTCGAGCCGGTATGCGCCTCCTTGCCGGTCAGCGTCACCTGCAGCCATTTCAGGCCCTGGCCATGGGTGACGACGCCGATGTCGATGCCTTCGTCCTCGAGGATCGGTCCCTGCTCGATATGCAACTCGAAGAAGGCGTGGATCTTGCGGTCGCCGACCTTTTCCGTGCCCTTCCAGCCGATACGCTCGAGCTCCTCGCCGAACTTTTTGCCGTCCTTGTCGACATGCTGGTAGACGTCGGACTGGTCGAGCACGCCGGCAAAGACGCCGGAGGCCATCATCGCCGGCGCGAAGCGCGCGCCTTCCTCGTTCGTCCAGTTGGTGACGACGATCGGGTGCTTGGTCTTGATGCCGAGATCGTTGAGCGAGCGCACGACTTCGAGCCCGCCCAGCACGCCGAGCACGCCGTCATACTTGCCGCCGGTCGGCTGCGTGTCGAGATGGCTGCCGACATAGACGGGCGGCAGGCTGGGATCGCTGCCTTCGCGGCGGGCAAACATCGTGCCCATCTCGTCGAGGCCCATTTCGAGCCCAGCCGCCTCGCACCAGCGCTTGAACACAAGGCGCCCTTCGCCGTCCTCGTCGGTCACGGTCTGGCGATTGTTGCCGCCGGCAATGCCCGGGCCGATCTTCGCCATCTCCATGATGGAATCCCACAAACGGTCTGAATTGATTCGCAGATTCTCGCCGGGTGCGGCCATTCAAAGTCCTTCCATTTCATGTTCTGGGCGGCTGGCGGTTCCCATCGCCACCTGCCCAGATAAAGCAAGTTTAGTCGATCGATCTCAGCACTTCACGAACATGGTCGATCAGCTCGTTGATCTGGCCCTTGGTGATGATCAGCGGCGGCGACAGCGCGATGATGTCGCCGGTGGTGCGGATCAGCGCGCCGCGCTCGAACGCTTTCACGAAAGCCGAGAAGGCCCGCTTGGTCGGACTGCCGGCGATCGGCGCCAGCTCGATCGCGCCGATCAGGCCGATGTTGCGGATGTCGATCACGTGCGGCTCGCCCTTCAGCGAGTGCAGCGCGTCTTCCCAGTAAGGCGCCAACTCCTCGCCGCGCGTCAGCAGGCCCTCTTCCTTGTAGGTGTCGAGCGTGCCCAATGCCGCGGCGCAGGCAATCGGATTGCCCGAATAGGTGTAGCCGTGGAAGAACTCGATCATGTGCTCGGGGCCCGTCATGAAGGCGTCATGGATTTCCTTCTTCACGAACACCGCGCCCATCGGGATGACGCCGTTGGAGACGCCCTTTGCAGTCGTCATGATATCCGGCGTGACGCCGAAATAGTCCGCCGCGAACGGCGCGCCGAGGCGGCCGAAACCGGTGATCACTTCATCGAAAATCAACAATATGCCGTGCTTGGTGCAGATTTCTCGAAGCTTCTGCAGATAGCCTTTCGGCGGCAGGATGACGCCGGTGGAGCCGGCAACCGGCTCGACGATGACGGCGGCGATGGTCGAGGCGTCATGCAGCGTGACAAGGCGCTCCAGCTCGTTGGCCAGTTCGGCGCCATGCTCCGGCACGCCCTTCGAGAAGGCGTTCTTCTCCGGCAAATGCGTGTGCGGCAGATGGTCGACGCCGCCCAGCAGCGTGCCGAACATCTTGCGGTTGCTGACGATGCCGCCGACCGAGATGCCGCCGAAATTGACGCCGTGATAGCCGCGCTCGCGGCCGATAAGCCGCGTGCGCGAGCCCTCGCCCTTCACGCGGTGATAGGCGATCGCCATCTTCAGCGCGGTGTCGACCGATTCCGAACCGGAATTGGTGAAGAAGACATGGTCCATGCCCCTGGGCGCGATGTCGACCAGGCGGTTCGCCAGCTCGAACACGATCGGGTGGCCCATCTGGAAGGCCGGCGCGTAGTCGAGCTCGGCGGCCTGGTTCTGGATCGCCTCGGTGATCTTCGGCCGGCAGTGGCCGGCGTTCACGCACCACAGGCCCGCAGTGCCGTCGAGCACCTTGCGACCGTCGCTGGTCGTGTAGTGCATGTCCTTGGCGGACACGAACATGCGCGGCGCCTGCTTGAACTGCCGGTTTGCCGTGAACGGCATCCAGAATGCGCTGAGATCGTTCGGCGTGACTTTCAGCCGGTTGGACATGACCAAGACTTCCCCTTGTAACCTGTTTCGGTGCGTCCAACGCTTGGTCTTTGCCGCGCTTTCATGCTACGCAAATTTTTGACCGATTGGACAAACGTTAGCACCGCCCTGTCGGCGGTCAAGGGATTACTAGCGGAAATGCGGCTCCTGAAGTGCGTTCCACAGGCTGGGGAAAAACTGGTCCAGAGAATTGGTCCAGATGACCGTCAATGCAGGGAGCCGCAACGGTGACGACGAGCACGGAAGCCCCTCGCCGGACCCGCATCCAGCAGGAAAAGCGGGAGCTCATCCTGGAGGCAGCACTCGAAGTGTTCTCCACCAATGGCTTCCGCGGGTCGACCATCGACCAGATCGCCGAAGCCGCCGGCATGTCGAAGCCGAACCTTCTCTATTACTTCCGCCGCAAGGAGGACATTCACGAGACGTTGATGCAGCGCCTTCTCGACACATGGCTGGCGCCGCTGCGCGAACTCGACGATATCGGTGATCCCCTGACCGAACTCAGGAGCTACATCAGGCGCAAGCTGGAAATGGCCCGCGATTTTCCGCGCGAGAGCCGGCTGTTCGCCAATGAGATCCTGCAGGGCGCGCCGCGCATCAAGCCGATGCTGGAGGGAGAACTGAAGACCCTGGTCGACGAGAAGGCCGCTGTCATCAAGGCCTGGATGCGTACCGGGAAGATCGCTCGCACCGATCCCTGGCACCTGATCTTCTCGATCTGGGCGACGACGCAGCACTATGCCGATTTCGACGTTCAGGTGCGCGCCGTGCTCGGCACCGACCGCGGCGGCGACGGCCGCTTCGAGGACGCGGCCCGGTTTCTCGAGCAACTGTTCCTCGATGGACTGAAGCCGAAGGGTTAGCGTCGACAAGATGGCTTAGCAGGTGGACCGTATGTGGGGCCAACTTGTCCGCCGTCTGGTTGTTGCCGACCTTGGAGACTGGCCGAGGCGCCCATTCCATCGTCATCCACGGGCGGAGCAAGGAGCGTAGCGACGCAGCGCAGACCCGAGGATCCATTCCGTGCCTTCGAAACGCCGCTACCGTCCAGAATTCTGCACCGCTGCACCCCACGGCAAAGGTAACGGAATGGATCCTCGGGTCTCCGCGTCCGCTTCGCTCCCGCTCCGCCCGTGGATGACGAAGTTGAGGGGCACGCTACCAACTAACCCTACGCGCTACGCTTCTGAACGGGCTGGCTATCCAGCAGTTTCCGCAGCTTCACAATCGAGTTCTGCTCGGCAAGCGGTGTGTAGACGATCAGCCTCATATCCGAGCCGTCATCGATCGACAGGCTCATATGCTCGAACGTCATCGCGCCGGCGATCGGATGCCGCAGATGCTTCAACCCGGAAAGCCGGTGCACCACATCCCGCTGCGGCCACCACTCGCGAAACTCGGGACTTGAGCGCATCATGAGGTCGATCAGCCGTTCGAAATCCGGATCGCCGGTATATTTCGCGCTCTCGGCGCGGAACGCGGCAAGGGTTGCGCGTGCCAGTTGCTCCCAATCCACCAAAAGGTGCCGCCGGTGCGGATCGGTGAACACGCCGTGGATGATGTTGCGGGCGTCGCCCTCCAACTGGCCGTAATCGCCGAAAATGGCGACGGCCGCCTCGTTCCATGCCAGCACGTCCCAGCGCGGGCCAACGACATAAGCGGGCTGCAGGACCAGGCTCTGCAACATGTGCAGCAAGGGTCCCTCGACCTTTCCCGCAACGATGCGCCGCCGCTCCGGCTGCTGGCGGCCGGCGAGCGTGAACAGGTGCCGCTGCTCGGCGCCGTCGAGCCGCAGCGCCTGGCAGAGCGCCGACAGCACCTCGACCGAAGGCCGCACGTCCCTGCCCTGCTCCAGCCACGTGTACCAGGTCGTGCCGACGCCGGCGATCATCGCCACTTCCTCGCGCCTCAGCCCGGGCGTGCGCCGCCGCTGCCCGGCCGCGATGCCGGTATCGGAAGGTGAAAGCCGCTCGCGGCGGGAACGCAGGAAGGCGCCGAGCTCGCGCCGGCGGTGATCTTCGGGGGAATGGGTGTTTGCATCCATCCGGGTATTATAGCAGTACCGATACCAGGATAAAGTTTGAACTGTTTGGGGCGCGCGCCGTGTCCCATCTTTCCGTCCAGAGCAGCGCAAGGAGGCTCTGGACATGGAACTCAAGGACAAAACAATTCTCATCACCGGTTCGACCGACGGCGTCGGCCGCGTGGTCGCCGAAAGGCTCGGCACCGGCGGAGCGCGCGTGCTGGTGCATGGCCGCGACGAAGGCCGCGGCAAGGCGACAGTTACCGCCATAGAGGCCAAGGGCGGCAAGGCGGAATTTCTCCTCGCCGACCTCGCTTCGCTTGCCGAGGTGCGCCGCCTCGCCGAAGCCGTGCGCGCAAGGACCGACCGGCTCGACATCTTGATCAACAATGCCGGCGTCGGCACCGGCGGCCAGGGCGCGAAGCGGCAGGCCAGCGCCGACGGCTATGAGCTGCGCTTTGCCGTCAACTATCTCGCAGGCTTCCTGCTGACCTCGGAACTCTTGCCGCTGCTCAAGGCAAGCGCACCGGCGCGCATCGTCAACGTCGCTTCGGCCGGCCAGCAGGCCATCGATTTCGACGATGTCATGCTGACCCGAGGCTATAGCGGCGTGCGCGCCTACTGCCAGAGCAAGCTGGCGCAGATCCTGTTCACCATCGATCTGGCGGAGCAGCTCGACGGCACCGGCATCACCGTCAATGCCCTGCACCCGGCAAGCTACATGGACACGACCATGGTCCGGCAGGCGGGCGTCACCCCGTGGAACTCGGTCGAGACCGGCGCCGACGCCATCCTCAACCTGGCAACGTCGCCGGCGCTCGAACGGCGCAGCGGCCTCTATTTCGACGGCCAGGGGGGATCGCGCGCCGACGCCCAGGCCTATGACGAGAAAGCCCGCCGCCAGTTGCGCGCGCTCAGCCTCCAATTGACCGGACAATCTTCTGCGACATCCAGGGAAAAGAGCTCATGAGCGAGAACATCGAACACTGCGTCATCATCGGCGGCTCATCCGGCATCGGCCTTGCCACGGCCAAACGGCTGGTCGGTCCCACAATGAAAGTCACGATCACCGGCCGCAATGAGGAGAAGCTGAAGAGCGCCTGGGCGAGCCTTGGCGGCACCGCTGACAAGGCCGCCTTCGACGCCACCAAGCCGGACGAGGTCCGCCGGTTCTTCGAGCGCCTCGGACCGTTCGATCACCTGGTTCTTGCCGCCAGCGGCGGCAAGGGGCTGGGGCCGTTCGCGACGCTCGACCTCGCCGACATCGGCAGCGGCGTCGACGAAAAGATCCGGCCGCAATTGTCCTGTCTGCAGGCGGCCCTGCCGACCTTGAACAGAGCCGGATCGGTGACTTTCATCTCGGCCGTGTCGGCGCAGATTGCAGCGCCCGGCATCGCCGGCATCGGCGCCATCAACGGCATGCTTTTGACCGTCGCGCCGATCCTGGCAGTCGAGCTGAAGCCGCTGCGGGTCAACGTCGTGGCGCCGGGCGTCATCGACACCCCCTGGTGGGATTTCTTGCCGCACGATCAGCGGCAAGCGGTGTTCGCCGAATATGCCGGCAAGACGCCGGTCGGCCGCATCGGCCGCGCCGAGGACGTCGCCGACGCAATCGCCTTCCTGGTCTCCAACGGCTTCATGACCGGCCAGGTGCTCACTTGCGACGGCGGCCTGCGCTACGCCGCGTGAACAATTAGGCGCGCGGTTCTTTCATCCGCGCGCAGCTCGTCCGATCACGCAGCCTTGGCGGCCGGCACCGGATGAATGGCCTGGAACGGAACGCACAGCCGGTTCCAGGTGTTGATCATGCCGAGCGCGACCGAGAGCTTGACCAGCTCGTCTTCCGAGAAGTGTTCGAGCGTGCGGGCGTAGAGTTCGTCCGACACGCCATTGTCGGCGATCAGCGTCACGGCCTCCGTCCAGGCGAAGGCGGCCCGTTCGCGCTCGGAAAACAGCGGCGATTCCTTCCAGGCGGCGACGAGGTAGAGCCGGGTTTCGGTCTCGCCGTCGCGCCTCGCCTCGCGGCTGTGCATCTCGACACAGAACGAGCAGCCATTGATCTGCGACGCCCTGAGCTTGATAAGGTGCAGCAGGCTCACTTCCAGTCCGCATTCGTCGACGGCCTTGTTGAGCGCCGACACCGCCTTCATGATCGCGGGCGCCTTGGCGAAAAATTGCAATCTCGGTTTCATCGTCTTTCCTTCAGGGTTTTGAGTGAGTCTAGATCTGCTTGGTTGAAGCGAATTTCTGCGGCCGCTGGTGGCGCTCGACGAAGGCGCAGCTTGCCGCAATCGAGCGGGGATCGCCCTCCGCGGCGTAGTCCGCCACGATGTCGGACACCTTCACTTCGGCAAGTGCGGCCCGGTAGGCACGCTCGGCCTTCAGCATCGCGGCGTTGATGCCGCAGGGTTTGACATAGGCCGAAGCATCGATCTTGACCGGACCGTTGCGGCGGATTTCGCCGCAGCGGAACGCCGGTTCGCGCCCCTCGACGGCCAGCACGATATCGAGCAGCGTGATACGCTCGGCCGGTCGCGCCAACCGATAGCCGCCCGCCGGCCCCGGCACCGATTCCAGGATGCGCGCCGCCGTCAGCTGGTTGAGATGTTTCAGCAGATAGCTTGGCGACAGCCCGAAGCACTCCGCGAGCGCAGCACCTGGCATGGTGCTGTTGCCGTCGACGCTGGCCAGCGTCGCCGCGCAGTGGATGGCCGCCTCAACGCCCTCGCCCAGCTTCATCGTGCCGATCTCCAATTCATGGATATCTCTTATCGTGGATATTTTTTATCTGCAATAGGGGAATCTGGATTTCGTGCAATCGCAGTCGTGATATCGGTTGTGCCAAAGGCCGTGCGGAAAGCTAAAGCTAATGCATGTCGCCCAGAAGTGTGCAGCGGTTCTGGACAACGACATGCATCAAAACAAAGGCTTAAAGCGCGTCGCCTGAATCCGGTTCAGCGCGACGCGCTTTAAGGACTTCGCTGCGCATTCCCTCGAAGGTTGGCGCTGCCCCTCATTGCCCTGCCGGGCATTTCTCCCCGTATAGTGACGGGGAGAAATGAGCCTTCATCGACGATTTCGCCAATTGTCAGCGTTGCAAAAAGGGCGCCAACGGCGCCTCACCTAGCCTTCTCCCCGTTCACGAGGAGAAGGTGCCCGAAGGGCGGATGAGGGGCGGCGCGGATCTCTGAAATCCAGGCGCCGCGCGTCACACAAAATCGCCCCATGCGAAGGCGCGGAGCGATTAGGCTAACCTTGGACGAACCCCTATTCCGCCGCCACCTTGGCCATCGGATTGTTCGGGTGCGTCGTCCAGTTGGCGTAGATCGGCGACACCGGCTTGCCGGTGCGCTGGTCCATCGCTCCGGCCGCCAGCGGCTCCATGGTGATGCAGCCCTCGACCGGGCAGACATTGACGCAGAGATTGCAGCCGACGCATTCGGCCTCTATCACCTCGAAATGCCTGGCACCGTCGACCATGTTGGTGATCGCCTGGTGCGAGGTGTCCTCGCAGGCGATGTGGCAGCGGCCGCATTTGATGCAGGCATCCTGGTCGATATGCGCCTTGGCGACATAGTTGAGGTTGAGATACTGCCAGTCGGTGACGTTGGGCGTGGCGCGGCCGATGACGTCGGAGAGCGAGGCGTGCCCCTTCTCGTCCATCCAGTTCTCCAGACCGGCGATCATCTCCTGCACGATCTTGAAGCCGTAGGTCATCGCCGCCGTGCAGACCTGCACATTGCCGGCGCCGAGCGCCATGAATTCGGCCGCATCCCGCCAGGTGGTGATGCCGCCGATGCCCGAGATCGGCAATTCATGCGTTTCCGGATCGCGCGCGATCTCGGCCACCATGTTCATGGCGATCGGCTTCACCGCCGGGCCGCAATAGCCGCCATGCGAACCCTTGCCGTCGATGGTCGGCTGTGGCGCGAAACTGTCGAGGTCGACGCCGGTGATCGAGTTGATCGTGTTGATCAGCGACACCGCGTCCGTACCGCCGGCCAGTGCCGCGCGCGCGGGCTTGCGCACATCGGTGATGTTGGGTGTCAGCTTGGTGATGACCGGCATGCGGGTATTCTGCTTGCACCAGCGCACCACCATTTCGATGTATTCGGGCACCTGACCGACGGCCGCGCCCATGCCGCGTTCCGACATGCCATGCGGGCAGCCGAAATTGAGCTCTATGCCGTCGGCTTCCGTGTCCTCGACCACCGGCAGGATCGCCTTCCAGGCATCCTCGACGCAAGGAACCATCAGCGAGACGACGATGGCGCGGTCCGGCCAGTCCTTCTTGACCTGCTTGATCTCGCGCAAATTGACCTGCAGGTCGCGGTCGGTGATGAGCTCGATGTTGTTCAAGCCGAGCAGCCGGCGATCGGCGCCCCAGATCGCGCCATAGCGCGGCCCATTGACGTTGACGACCGGTGGGCCCTCTTCGCCCAGCGTCTTCCACACCACGCCGCCCCAGCCGGCCTTGAAGGCGCGCTCCACATTGTAGGCCTTGTCGGTCGGCGGCGCCGAGGCCAGCCAGAATGGATTGGGCGACTTGATGCCGACGAAAGTGTTGCGGATGTCTGCCATGCTCATGCCCTCCCGTTAGAGGTCAGCGCCCGATGGATGCTCTCGGCGGCGTCACGCCCTTGCGCCACCGCCGAGACCGTCAAATCGTCACCGCCGAAGATGCAGTCGCCGCCGGCCCAGACCTTGGCCAGTGAAGTGCGGCCTTCTGCATCGACCTTGATGCGGCCGCCTTCGAGCTCGATCTGTTCGCCGCTGCCGTTGAGATGAGCCGGCACGAAGCTCTGGCCGATCGCCTTGAACACCTGATCGGCATTGAGCCGCAGCGTTTCGCCGGTGCCGGCGAGCTTGTCGCCGGTGATCGCGGTGTATTCGAGCTCGATCGCCGAGACCTTGCCGTTCTCGGTTATCACGCGCTTCGGCTGCAGCCAGTGGCGGATGGTGACGCCGTTGGCGGCGGCCAGATCCTGCTCGAAGCCGGAGGCGTTCATATGTTCCTGGCCGCGGCGGTAGCAGATCGTCACTTCCTCCGCGCCGAGCAGCTTCGACTGCACCGCGGCGTCGACCGCCGTCATGCCGCCGCCGATCACGACGACGCGCCGGCCGACCGGCAGGCTGGAAAGGTCGCTCGCCTGGCGCAGGTCGGCGATGAATTCGACTGCATTGGCGACACCGTCCGCGTCCTCGCCGTCGGCGCGCAGCGCGTTGATGCCGCCGAGGCCAAGGCCAAGGAACACCGCGTCGTAGTTGCGCATCAAATCGGAGAGCTGGAAGTCGCGGCCGAGCGCCTTGCCGTTCTGGATGTCGATGCCGCCGATCGCGGTGACATAGTCGACTTCGGCCTGGGCGAAGTCGTCGACGCTCTTATAGGCGGCGATGCCATATTCGTTGAGGCCGCCGGCCTTCGGCCGCGCCTCCAGGATCGTCACGTCATGGCCATGGCGGGCAAGGCGATGCGCCGCCGCCAGCCCCGAAGGCCCGGCGCCGACCACCGCGACCGTCTTTCCGGTCGGCTCGGAGCGCTTGTAGAACTGCTTGTCCTCGCGCATCGCGACATCGGTGGCGTAGCGCTGCAGCCGGCCGATCTGCACCGGCTTGCCTTCTGCCACCTCGCGCACGCAGACTTCTTCGCACAGCGTCTCGGTCGGGCAGACGCGGGCGCACATGCCGCCGAGGATGTTCTGGTCGAAGATCGTCTTGGCCGAGCCCAGCGGATTGCCGGTCGCGATCTGCCGGATGAACAGCGGGATGTCGATCGACGTCGGGCATGCGTTCATGCACGGCGCGTCGTAGCAGAAATAGCAGCGGTCGGCCTCGACCAGCGCCTCATGATGATCGAGCGGCGGGTGCAGGTCGGAAAAATTGTCGGCATATTGCTCGGAAGACAGCCGGCCGCCGGCAATGCCTTCGATGAAATGACCAGTCGCCATTCCAGTTCCCCTTGTTGTCGTTTTGGGGAAGGCTAGCACGTTTTATTTTTTTATCAATTGGTCAATTTTCGGCCAAGCCACTGTATTGCCTGCATAAAAACATGATAACCATACTCATGTTATAGAAACTTCCATCACCGACGGCTCGCCGTTGATCCTGTTGCGATGGATCAACCCGATCTCGCCCGCGACCAGTTCCTGCAGGCGCCACAGATTGCGGTCATGGATGCCGAATGTCTCGAGGTGGCTGACGGTGTTGTAGAGGTATTCGGCGCCGGAGCCGACATGGCCGCAGGCGCGCGCCAGCACCCATGCCACCTGCTCCAGCGGCTGCCTGAGCGACGTGCCCTTGCCGGTCACGCCCACCCAGAAGCCCAGCGCCCGCAACCGGCCTTGTCTCGTGCGCACCGGAACCCATCGCACCGAACTGACGCTTTCATGGTCATCTATCTCGCGTCGCAACAGTCGTTCGATCTGTGCGGGCTTTTCGCCATCCGGCAGGCGGTAGATGACGCCGTCGCAGCGCCCGCCGCGTTCCAGCGCCATCATCAGCCCCGGCTGCGCGGCGCTGCCTCTCCAGCGGACCATGTCGAGACAGAAGGAGCGATGCCAGCCATAGGCCGAAGCACGCTGCTGTTCGACCGATTCGAAGGCCGGCTTCCATATCAGCGAGCCATAGGCGAATACCCAGAGCGGACCCTCGTCGGCTTCATCGGCGAGACGCGAGGCGAGCGTGCTGAAATCGTCGTCGCTCAGCTGCGTCCACTCCCCGCTCGGACCGGGATCGATTTCCTCGCGATGGCAGAGCGCGACAAGCTCTGGCGTGAGCGACATTCGACGCATGGAAACGCAAGCCCCTCTTTGAGGGCAGCAAAGTCGAAAATCTCGGGACACGCAAGATCGTAGGACAGAGTGCCTTGCCATCCTCGAATTCTGGCCCAGATGTCGGATTTCTGTCGCCAGGATCGTCCTAGGATGGATCGAACCACGATCGCTGCCTGAACCGGTGAGGAGACCGACCATGCCGAATGCCCCAAAACCCTTCTTCTGGTACGAACTGATGACCACCGACCTCGACGCCGCCGAGGCCTTTTATACCGCCGTTGTCGGCTGGAGGGCCGAGCCCTTCGACAAGGCGCCCGGCATGCCCCGCTACATCGTGATGAATTCCAGCGTGCGTGGTGTCGGCGGACTGATGACGATGCCGGAAGAACCCGCCAAGATGGGCATGCCGCCCGCCTGGGTGGGCTACATCTACACCAAGGATGTCGATGCCTCGACGAAGGCGTTGCAGGAGGCAGGCGGCGCCGTCCACCGCGCACCGGACGACATCCCGGGAGTCGGCCGCTTCGCCGTCGTCGCCGATCCGCAGGGCGCAACCTTCATGTTCCTGCAACCCAACCAGCCCGATCAGCCGCCGGTGCCGGCGACCGCGCTAGGCCATGTCGGCTGGCATGAGCTCTACACGTCGGACTGGAAAGCCGCCTTCGATTTCTATTCCAGCCAGTTCGGCTGGGAGAGCGCCGGCGAGTTCGATATGGGCGAGATGGGGACTTACAAGACCTTCGGCGCCGGCCCCGAATCCGGCGGCGGCATCATGAACAAGCCGCCGCAGATCCCGGTTCCCGTATGGCAGTTCTATTTCAACGTCGACGCCATCGACGCCGCCGCCAAGCGCGTCACCGACACGGGCGGCAAGGTTCTGATGGGACCGATGGAGGTGCCGAGCGCCCAGTGGATTATCCAGTGTCAGGATCCGCAAGGCGCGCATTTCGCTTTGCTCGCGCCGGTGCGGTAGCAACTGCCGATCTCCCCCTTGTTGGGGAGATGTCCGGCAGGACTGAGGGGGGCGCTGTCCCGCCCGACCTCGCCCGCTTGTGCGTCACTCCGGCGCCAGCACCGCCAGTTTCAGATCGGCCTTCTTCGCGCCGCTGAGCTGCACGGTGGCGGGACCGGCGGTCAGCTTGAAGCGCACGCTCTTGCGGATACCGGGGCAGGTCCTCACGCCGCTGAAAGCCGCTGATTTTACGGCCTGCCCGTCCTGCACCACATCGATCCAGGCCTCGTCGGACAGGCTGAACTGGAGCTCGCCTTCAGGCGGCACGGTCACGCTCGCCGTTGCGCCGAACGTGCCGGCTGCCGGTGCATGTTCCGGCGGCACTTCAAAGCTGATCGTGTCGACCGCCGCGAGCGAGAAATCCACCGCTTGCCCGACTGTCAGGGCGGCCCCGGACTGCGCGGCGGGCGCCGCCGGAAACAGGGCCTGCTCGCGTGCAACCGGCCATTTGAAGGCATCGCAGCCGGCGTCGCCGGCCATGGCGAAGCTCGTGCCTGCGAGGATTGCGAAGAGGCTGATGGCGACTTTTTTCATAGAAACGGAACTCGCATGGTTTGGTGTACCCACATCAATACAACCATGAGGATACAAATGCAACCATTGCGAGAAAAATATGAGAGTTGAAACCATTTCCACACACCGATTGTTGATGGCAAGCCATGGCAAGCGAGTGGTCGATTGCCGGGCGATATTTGTGGCCGGTCCTGGGGTTGAATTGGAGTTTTGGATGAAGCTATTCGAAAGCCTTGCCCAGTACGGACCGCAAGCACTGGGTGTGCTGCGCATCATGACCGCGTTGCAGTTCATCGAGCACGGCACCCAAAAGCTGTTCAATTTTCCTCCCGGCACCCATGTCGAGGCCATGACCGGACTCGCGCTGTCGTCCGGCATTCTCGAGTTCGCCGGCGGCGTCCTGCTGGCAGTGGGGCTCTTCACGCGCCCGGTGGCGTTCCTGCTCTGCGGCGAGATGGCGATCGCGTACTTCATGGCGCATGCGCCGCGCGACTTCTTCCCCGTCAACAATGGCGGCGACTCGGCGATCTCGTTCTGCTTCATCTTCCTCTATCTGATCTTCGCCGGACCCGGCGCCTTTGCGCTGGACAATCGCAACAACGCCAAGGCCTGATCAGGGCGAGCCCGGTTTCAGGCGCGCATCCGTTCGAAATTGGCGTCGAACAGCGGCACCGCCTGGACGCGCGCCGCATGGCGCTTGCCGAGGATCTCGATCTCGAAACCGTCCGGCTTGTCGGCGATTTCCTTCGGCACATAGCCCATGGCGACCGACTTCTTCGAATTATGCGCATAGCCGCCGGACGTGACCCAGCCACGCACGACGCCGTCATGCCAGATCGCCTCGTCGCCGATCACATCGGCATCGGTGGCGTCGACGATGAAGCTGCGCAGCCGAAGCTTGCCGCCCTGCTTGCGCTCGGCAAGTGCTGCTTCCTTGCCGATGAAATCGGCGTCCTTGCCATAGGCGACGAAACGGTCGAGCCCGGCCTCGACCGGCCCGTAGATCGGCCGGTATTCGCGCGCCCACGAACCGTAGTTCTTTTCCAGCCTCAGCGCGTTGAGCGCGCGCGAGCCGAACAGGCCGATGCCGAATTCCTCGCCCGCTGTGACCAGCGCCTGGTAAGCGGCGCGCTGATATTCCGGCGCCACCCAGATCTCGTAGCCGAGATCGCCGGTATAGCTGACGCGGCCGACGAGGCACGGCGCCATGCCGATATCCATTCGCGCAACCGCCATGAAGGGGAATGCCGCGTTGGAAACGTCAGCGCGGGTGACCTTGGCCAGAACCTCCCTCGCCTTCGGCCCGGCAATCGCAAGGCCGGTGAGCTTCTGTCCCAGCGCTTCCACGCGCACCGAACCGTCCTTCGGCAGATGCGCCTCGAACCAGCGCATATGATACTGCTCGGCGATGCCGGAGCCGGCGATGAACCACTCTTTGTCGTCGATATTGGCGAGCGTGAAATCGCCGATCAGTCTGCCGTCGTCCTTCAGCATCGGCGTCAGCGTCATGCGGCCACGTCTGGGCAGCTTGCAGGCAAGCATGCGGTCGAGCCAGGCAGCCGCACCCTCGCCCGTCACCCTGTACTTGGCGAAGTTCGAAATCTCCGACAGGCCGACGCCGTTGCGCACCGCCGCGACTTCCTTGCCGACATGGTCGAAATCGCTCGAACGCCGCCACGAGAACTCGTCCTTGACGTCATCCGGCGCGTACCAGAGCGGCACCTCGAGCCCATAAGAGACACCCCATTGCGCACCTTTGGCGGCAAGCGTGTCATAGACCGGCGTCGTCTTGAGCTGACGCCCTGCCGGCAGTTCCTCATTCGGGAAGCGGATCGAGAAACGTCGTGAATAATTCTCGCGCACCTTGGCGTTGGTGTAGGCCATCGTCGCCCAGTCGCCGTAGCGCGCCACATCCATCGCCCAGATGTCGGCGCCCGGGTCGCCCTCGATCATCCAGTTGGAGAGCGCCAGCCCGACGCCGCCGCCTTGGCTGAACCCCGCCATGACGCCGCAGGCGACCCAAAAGCCGGGCAGGCCGCGCACGGGACCGACCAGCGGATTGCCGTCCGGCGCGAAGGTGAAGGGGCCGTTGATGATCTGCTTGATGCCGGTCTTCTGGAAAGCCGGGAAATGGCGGAAGCCGACCTCAAGCGACGGCGCGATGCGGTCGATATCCGGCTCCAGCAGCTCGTGGCCGAAATTCCACGGTGTCTGGAACTCGGACCAGACTTTGTTCGCCTTCTCGTAAGTGCCCATCAGCATGCCGCCGCGCTCCTGGCGCAGATAGAGCTCGCCGTCGAAGTCGACCGCATGGATGATCTCGGTGCCGGTCTTGGCGTTCCAGTCGGCGACCTCCGGCATGTCCTCGGTAATCAAGTACATGTGCTCCATGGCGAGCACCGGCAGTTCCAGCCCGACCATGCGGCCGACCTCGCGTGCCCACAGGCCGCCGGCATTCACGACATGCTCCGTCACCACCTCGCCCTTGTTGGTGATCACACGCCACAACCCGTCGGGCCGGCGCACGATGTCCTCGACCTTGGTGAAGCGCTCGACTTCCGCACCCAGCTTGCGTGCGGCCTTGGCATAGGCGTGCGTCACGCCCGACGGATCGAGATGGCCGTCCTCCTTGTTGCGCACCGCGCCGACGAACTGGCTGGGATCGATGAGCGGCATCAATTCCGCCGCTTCCTTCGCCGAGATCACTTCGAGGTCGATGCCGAGATAGCGGCCCTTCGACACCACGCCGCGCAGCCAGTCGAGCCGCGCCTCGGTCGCCGCCAGAAGCACGCCGCCCGTGAGGTGCACGCCGGTCGCCTGTCCCGACAACTCCTCGATCTCCTTGTAGAGCGAGATGGTGTATTTCTGCAGCTTGGCGACGTTGGGGTCGCCATTGATGGTGTGCATGCCGCCCGCCGCATGCCAGGTCGAGCCCGACGTCAGCTCGTCGCGCTCCAGAAGCACGACATCGGTCCAGCCATGGCGCGCAAGATGGAACAGCACCGAGCATCCGACGACACCGCCGCCGATAACCACGACCTTTGCATGTGACTTCATGGGCTTTTTCTCGTTGGTTCAGTGAGTTGGATCGGTGAGATGAATCGGGACGGGAAGCGCCAGGCCACCCCCCTCCGGCCTGCCGGCCATCTCCCCCTCGAGGGTCCCTCAAGGGGGGAGATCAGCAGCATCGCTGCCGCAGCATACTTTTCAACCTCGGCGATTGGCGAAGCAAGATGTGACAGCCGATCTCCCCCCTTGAGGGGGAGATGTCCGGCAGGACAGAGGGGGGTGCCTCGCGCCGACGCTAAAGTCACGGCTCGCCCTGCCCGATCGCTTCCTTGCGGCGTGCCATATAGGCTTCGAGCGCTTCGCGTATTGCGGGATCCATGGCCGGCTGGACATACTCCTCCAGCGCTTTCTTCCAGAGCCGCGTCGCGCGCGCCGTCGTGTCGAGCGCGCCGGCCTCCTGCCAGGCCTCGTAATTCTGCCAGTTGGAGAGCATGGGCTGGTAGAAGGCCGTGGCGTAGCGCTCCAGCGTGTGCGGCTCGCCGAAGAAATGGCCGCCGGTCGGCACTGCGCCCAATGCCTCCACCGCCAGCTCGCCCTGGTCGACGACGATCGGCCGCAGGAATTCCATCATGTGCTGGATCATCTCGACGTCGATGATGAGCTTTTCGAACGATGCCGTCAGCCCGCCTTCCTGCCAGCCGGCGGCGTGATAGACGAGATTGCCGTGGCCAAGCACCGCGCCCCACAACGCCATCAACGTCTCATAGGCGCCCTGCGCGTCGGCGGCATTGGAGGCTGAGCCCGGCGTCGTGCGGTATGGCAAATTGTAGCGCCGCGCCAACTGCCCCGAGGCGATGTTGGCCTTCGTGTTTTCCGGCGTGCCGAAGGCCGGCGCACCTGACTTCATGTCGACATTGGAGGTAAACGCGCCATACATCACCGGCGCGCCGGGACGCACCAGCTGCGTCAGCACGATGCCGAACAGCGCTTCGGCATTCTGCTGCGCCAGCGCGCCGGCAAGCGTCACCGGGCTCATCGCACCCATCAGCGTGAACGGCGTCACCGCCACCGACTGACCGTACTCGGCCATGGTCATCAGCCCCTCCGCCATCATCTCGTCGAAGCGGCGCGGCGAGTTGACCGAAATGATCGTGGTGATGCCGGGATCATCGCGCATCTTATCCAGCGTCAGTCCGCGCGCGATCGCCATCATCTCGATGCCGTCGAGCGCCCTGCCTCTTCCGATCGCCGAAACGTGGAAACATTTGTCGGTCAGCGTCAGGTTGGCGAAATAGGTGTCCATATGCCTTGTGTTCGCCGGCAGTTCGATCGGCGCGCAGACCTGGTTGCCCAGCATGTGGATGCAATTGAAATGCTGCGCCAGCCGGACAAGGTCCCGATAGTCGGGCATGTTGCCGGCTCGGCGGCCGCGTTCCATGTCATGCACATTGGGCGGCCCCGCCACCAGCGTGAAGTTGATCGTGCTGCCGCCAAGATGGACGGCTTGTGCCGGATTGCGTGGGGTAAGCGTGTAGCGGCTGCGCGTCGACTTCAGCGCTTCCTCGACCATGCCGCGATCGACGCGCACATTCATCATGGCGTGATCGACCTTGGCGCCGGCACGCTCGAACAGCGACAGCGCCCGCGGGCTCATCACCTCGATACCGAAATTCTCCAGGACATGCATCGAGGCCTGGTGGATGGCCTCGATCTGGTCGGCCGACAGCAGCGCCATCGGCGGATAGGGATTCTCCACCCGCCGCCGCGGCAGTTGCGGAATGGCGGCCGGCCCCCGGTTGCTGGTGCGTTCGGCGCCGCGCTTGCGTCTTGGTTCGCTCATGCGCGTATCAGAGCGCCCGCATCACAGGCGGGCTGTCAGAAATTCGCCGTTTGCCGGCGTGATTTTAGCCAAGGCGGCATTTTTTCAAGGTCAAAGAAAAGAATAGCGACATAGGCAGTCGTAATATCGATACTCGATTTTTCACGCCTTCCGCTCCCGCGTTAAGGAACCGCGCAAGACTCCTTTTATGATTTCGGCCTATTCGTCTTTCAATGCGTAGGTCGAGTTTTAGTAAAATTGTCGCTGTCTCCGTGCTGCTGGCGCTTTCGGCCTGCGCGACGGCGCCCAGCCACATCAACAATGTCTGCGCCGTCTTCGACCAGAATGACGGCTGGTTCGACAACTGGCAGTCTGCCGCCGAGCGCACCGAGCAGAAATACGGCATTCCCGTTCCGGTGCTGATGGCCACGGTGCGCAAGGAGTCCGGCTTCAAGAGCAATGCCCGACCGCCGCGCACCAAGCTGCTCGGCTTCATCCCGTGGACACATGTCTCGAGCGCCACCGGCTACTCGCAGGCGCTCGACGGCACCTGGTCGCAATATCAAAGCGAGACCGGCAACTGGACGGCGCGCCGCACGCGTTTTGCCGACGCCATCGATTTCGTCGGCTGGTACCACTCCAAGACCGCCGATACGTTCGGAGTCGCGCGCAACGACACCTACAATCTCTACCTGGCCTATTATCTTGGCTGGACAGCCTATGGCCGCGACAATCGCGGCGACGGCGGCGTTCAAAGCTACGCGCGCGCCACCGACCAGATGGCCCGCGATTACGCCGCGCAGATGCGGCAGTGCGGAAGCTGACACCCTGCCGGGCTAGAGCAATTCCACGAAAAGTGTGAGCGGTTTTCCGTCAGGAATTGCGTCAAAACAAAGAGATAGAGCGGTTCGCCGTTTCCGTGAAACGGTGAAACGCTCTAATGCCGCCTCGTCGTGTCCTTCGGCTTTGAAGCACCGGTTTCCGAAGTCTCGTCGCGGACCTCGTGGCGACGGACTCGCAAGACGGCGTCCGCGTCCTCGACAGCCTTTCCGGTCGCATCGGCTTCCGAACTGGCATTTTTGCCACCCGGACGCTGCGGCGGCGTACCGGTAAAGCCCGGTCCCGAGCCGTGCGGAGCATCGTCCGGCACGCCTTCGTGCGCGGCATGTTCCTTGTCGAACTTGATGACCGGCTCCATCTTGGCCAGCACATCGTCCGAGAGCCAGCACAGGCTCATATGGCCGTCGCCGAGATTCTTCACCGGTGGCACTTTCGTCTCGCACAGATTGTCCGGCACCAGCTTCTTGTAGCCGCAGCGCGTCTGGAACGGGCAGCCGGTCGGCGGGTTCATCGCCGAGGGGATGTCGCCTTCGAGCACGATATGCTTCTTGACCACACTGGTGTCGGCGATCGGGATCGCCGACAGCAGCGCCTCGGTATAGGGGTGGTAGGGCGGCGAGAAGATCTGGTCGGTCGTCCCCTGCTCGACGATGTAGCCGAGATACATCACGACGACGCGGTCGGCGATGTAGCGCACCACAGACAGATCGTGGCTGATGAACAGCATCGTCGTCTTGTTCTTGCGCTGGATGTCCATCAACAGCTCGGTCACCGCCGCCTGCACCGAGACGTCGAGTGCCGAGACCGGCTCGTCGGCCACCACCACCTTGGCATCGCCGGCGAAGGCGCGCGCCACGCCGATGCGCTGCTTCTGACCGCCCGAAAGCTGGCGCGGCTTGCGGGTTTCGAAGGCCCGCGGCAGCTTCACCAGGTCGAGCAGCTCCAGCATCCGCTTGCGCCGCTCGGCGACATTCTTGCCGACTTTGAACTTTTCCAGCGTACGGATGATCTGCGAGCCTACCGTATGGCTGGGATTCAGCGTGTCGAACGGGTTCTGGAACACCATCTGGATCGACGACACCGTATCGACGCCGCGTTTCTCGATGCCTGTCGACTGGATTTCCTTGTTGGCCAGGCTCACTGTGCCGGAGCTGGCGGTCTCCAGACCAAGCAGCACCTTGGCCAGGGTCGACTTTCCGCAACCGGACTCGCCGACGATCGCCACCGTCTCGGATTCGCGCGCGGTGAACGAGATCGTCTCGTTGGCCTTGACGACGCGGCCCTCGCTGGACCCGAACACTTCGCTGCCGCCGACCTTGTAGTATTTCTTGAGGTCCTGGATTTTCAGGACCGGCGCGCCGGGCTCGACCTTTTCATTGACCTTCTTGGCGCCGGGCGGCAGCGCCTCCCAGTCGATCTCGTTGAAGCGCACGCAGCGCGAGAAGTGCCCCTCATGGCCGTCGACCGGAACCATCGGGATTTCGGCGGCGTTGCAGACGCCTTCCACGAAATGGTGGCAGCGCGGCCCGAAATTGCAGCCCTTCGGCCGCTCATGCGGCAGCGGCAACTGGCCGGGGATGGAGATCAGCGGCCGCGAGTTCTTGTCGGCGCCGGGCAGCGGGATCGAGCGGAACAGCCCTTGCGTGTAGGGATGGCGCATGCGGTCGAACACGTCCTTGATCTTGCCGGTCTCGACCGCCTCGCCGGAATACATCACCGTGATCTTGTCGCAGGTCTCAAGGATGAGGCCAAGATTGTGCGACACGAAGATCATCGAGGTGCCGAACTTCTCGCCCAGCCCCTTGACCAGTTCCACGATGCCGGCCTCGACGGTGACGTCGAGCGCGGTGGTCGGCTCGTCGAGCAGAAGCAGCGCCGGCTTGGACAGCAGCGCCATGGCGATGACGATGCGCTGCTGCTGGCCGCCGGAAAGCTGATGCGGATAGGAGCGCATCATGCGCTCGGGATCGGGCAGCTTCACGGCCCGCACCATCTCCAGCGCGCGGCTATGCGCCTCTTCCTTCGACACCTTGTCGTGGATCAGCGGCACTTCCATCAACTGCTGGCCGATCTTCATCGCCGGATTGAGGCTCGCCATCGGCTCCTGGTAGATCATGGCGATCTTGTTGCCGCGGATGGCGCGCAACTCCTCCTCGGAGAGTTCGCCCATGTCCCTGCCCTGGAACTTGATGCGCCCGCCAACGATCTTCCCGATGTTGGAGAGGTCGCGCATGATGCCGAGCGACACGGTCGACTTGCCGCAGCCGGACTCGCCGACGATGCCCATCGCCTCGCCGGGCATGACCGTGCAGGAAAAGTCCATCACGGCCGGAATCTCGCCCTTGCGGGTGAAGAAGGAGATCGAGAGGTTCTCGATCTCGATGATCGGCCCATTGGTCGGCTTGGCTGGATCTCGAACTGCCTCGTTCATGGGTCGCTCCAATCCTTGGTCTTTGGTTTGAGCATGATCATGTCCGAAAACCGGGTTCCACTTTTCGGGATCATGCTCCGGCAAGTAGGGCCTTCGACCCCGCCATCAATCCTTCATCGACTGTTCACGCAGCGAATCCGCCAACAGGTTCAGCCCCAGCACGAACGACATCAGCGCGATCGTCGGCGGCAGCGCCGGGTGGATGAAGGAACGCAGCAGGCGGCTGGCATCCTTGATCGCAGTGCCCCAGTCGGGGCTTTCCGGAGCCAGGCCCAGGCCGAAATAGCCGAGCGTTCCGAGCAGGATCGTCGTGTAACCGATGCGCAGGCAGGCATCGACGATCAGCGGACCGCGCGCATTGGGCAGGATCTCCCACAGCATGATGTACCAGGGCGATTCACCGCGCGTCTGCGCCGCCGCCACATAGTCGCGCGTCTTGATGTCCATGGTTAGCCCGCGCACGATGCGGAACACGCCGGGGCTGGAAGCGAACACCACCGCCACAAAGATGTTGAGCTGGTTGGGGTCGATGTGGACGATCTTGAGCGGATCTTTGTCGAAGACCAAGCCGGTATAGATCCAGCCGCCGACGACCAGCGTGATGCCGAGCAGGATATAGAGGCGGTCCGGCCGGTTCTTGAAGCGCGTCCAGAACAGCACGCTGAAGAAGACGATCGGGAACAGGAAGAACAATCCGGCCATGGCATAGGGAATCGGCGTGTCCATGATTCCCGGTGTCACCAGCAGGTAGAACAGGAGGATGACCGGGAAGGCCAGCACCAGATTGGCCAGGAACGACAGCAGCGTGTCGATCTTGCCGCCATAGTAGCCGGCCGGGAGGCCGAGCGTGATGCCGACCATCAGCGCGAAACCGGTGGCGGCCGGCGCGATGATCAGCACGATCTGGCTGCCATAGACCATACGCGAGAACACGTCGCGGGCGAGCTTGTCGCCGCCGAAATAGTAGACCAGCTTCGAGACCGGTTCGACAGCGCCGGGCAGCGCGTCCTTCATCACCGAAACCTGAGCCAGCGGGTCGAAGGGCGAGATGGTGGAAGCGAAAATCGCCGTGAACAGCCAGAACAGGCAGATGAAGACCCCGGCAACGCCGACGCCGCTGTCGAAGAGCTGGCCGTAGAGGCCAAGCCGCTTCTTGTAGGTAAAGCTGGCGCCCATCACCAGGATGAGCCCGGCCCATACCGGCCAGAAGCGCCAGAGCACGCCAATAACGATGTCGAAGGCGTTGATATATTCGGTTTGCATCGGCTTGCCCCCTACTGAACCCTGATACGCGGATTGAGAAACGCGTAGCCGACATCCGAGATGAGCTGGGTGATCAGCACGATGAACACCGAGACCAGCGAGCAGCCGAGCAGAAGATCGATGTCGTTGTTGCCGGCGGCTTCGACCAGCGTGTAGCCAAAACCCTGGTAGCGGAACATCACCTCGACGATGACGACGCCGGTGAGCAGCCACGGGAACTGCAGCATGATGACGGTGAATGGCGCAATCAGCGCATTGCGCAACGCATGCTTGACGACCACCCCGCCGAAGGAGAGGCCCTTGAGGCGCGCGGTACGGATATATTGCTGCGTCATCACCTCGACCATCGAGGCGCGCGTCATGCGCGCGATGTAGCCGATGCCGTAGATGGCCAGCGTCATCACCGGCAGCGTGAAATTGTAGAAGGTGATGCCCTGGCTTGCCGAGGCCGCGGAGCCGTTCAGCCAGCCGAGCCATGAGGCGAAGATGACGGTGAAGATGACGCCCGACACGTATTCAGGCGTCGCCGTCGAGGCGATAGACGCGACTGACAGCGTGCGGTCGGTGCGCGAGCCCTCGCGCATGCCGGCAAGTATCCCGACCAGCAGCGAGATCGGCACCATGACCAGTAGGACGCAGAGCATCAAGATGCCGGTGGCGCTCAACGCTGGAAAGAGCTTCGACGCGACAGTGGTCTTGAACTTGGTCGAGCAGCCGAAATCGCCTTGCAGGATGCCCGAGAAGGTTGGCACGAGCGGGTCATTGCAGAAGGAAAAGCGCTGCGCCGGCTTGCCGGTCGTGGGGTCCGTCACCGGCTGCTTGGGCAAGATGCCCAGCCATTGACCGTACCGGACAAAGAAATTCTGCCGATAACCGTGTCCGGCCAGCCAATTTTCCAGCTGCTCGGCGGAGGTATGCATTTCGGTCTGGCTGATGGCCAGCTTCTTCAGATTCGGGTCGAGATTGATCAGGAAGAAAACGATCATCGTCAGGCACAGCATCGTCAATGCCATGGTGCCGAGACGCCTGATAACGAAAGAAAGCATGGCGGTCCCCTGCCGATCTGGTTGGGGTTGAAGCCTGCTCGAGACAATCCAGCCGCAGCGGCAAGCTGGCTGTCAAACAAGCCCTCGAATGCGATCGACTCTGTTTTATTGCATGACCGTCTCCGAAGAGTCCGCAACTTTTTTGCTGCGCCGACCTCCGGTTTTGGAACCATGCAAGAACGAGGGAAAGGGGCGAGCCGCCCCTTTCCCTGATTGCCAGATCAGGCCTGGTCGAGCCAGATCTTGCCGTAGTCGCGCTCGAAGGTCGGGTGCATCTTGTAGTTCTTAACGGCGGCAACCGAGTGGCTGTAGAGCTTGCGCCAATAAGGCTGGATGATGATGCCTGAATCCTGCAGGATCTGCTCGATGTCCTTCATCATGTCCTTGCGCTTGGTGGCGTCGGAGACCGAGAGCGCCGCGTTGAGCTTGGCGTCCCAGTCAGGGTTCGACCATGCACATTCGTTCCAAGCCTCGCCGGTGCGGTAGGCCAGAGCCAGAACCTGGACGCCGAGCGGCCGCATGTTCCAGTTGGTCATCGACAGCGGATACTTCAGCCAGTCGTTCCAGAACGTCGAGCCCGGCAGCACGGTGCGCTTCACCTTTATGCCGGCGTCGCGAAGCTGGGCGGCGATGGCGTCGCCGGTGTTCTTGTGCCAGTCCTCGTCGACCGTGATCAGCTCGTGTTCGAAGTCGGCCTGACCGGCCTCTGCCATCAACGCTTTCGCCTTGGCCGGATCGCGAGCGACTTTCGGCAGCTCGTGATATTCCGGATGGATCTGGCAGACATGGTGGTTTTCGGCCACCGAACCGGCATTGCCGTAGCCGAGTTGGAGGACGACATTGTTGTCGACGCCGAGCTGCAGTGCCTTGCGCACCTTCTCGTTGTCATAAGGCTTGTTTTTGACGTTGGTGCGGCAAACGATGGTCGAGGCGGTCACGACTTCCGACTTGACCAGCTTCATGCCGTCGAGGATCGACACATAGTCGGCCGAGGTTTCGAAATTGGTGTGGACTTCACCGGATTCGAATGCACTGACCATGGCCGCCGGATCGGTGCCATAGTCGATGAACTCGATGCCGTCGAGGTAGACGTCGCCGTCCCACCACTTGTTGTCGGCTCGGCGCTTGTAGACGACCTTTTGGCCGACGTCGTAGGAGACGAGCTCGAACGGGCCGGTGCCGATCGGGCAGGCTTTGAAATCGCCACCCTTTTCATCGAAGGTCTTGTGAACGACGAGGGCGACATAGTCGCAAATGCCGGGAATGATCGAGATGTCGGGCTTGGTCAGCGACAGCTTGACGGTCATGTCGTCGACCTTGGTCACCGCGCCTTCACGCAGCTTGCCGGTCTTGTCGTCGAACAGCGTGCCGAGACGACCGGGCATTGAATTGCCCTCGGCGGCCTTCTCGCCCCAGCGGTTGAAGTTGTGCACCACGTCGTCGGCGGTGAATGCGTCGCCATTGTGCCAGGTCACGCCCTTGCGCACATGCAGCACATATTCGGTGGCATCGTCGTTCACGTCCCAACTCTCGAGCAGATAGGGGCGGAACGTGTATTCGGTGGTGTACTTGACCAGCGGCTCGAGCGCCTGGCGCTCGGCATTGGCGATTTCCGACCAGTCGGACTTGCGCGGATCCTTCGGATCCTTGACCCACTGCGCGACCTTCAGGATGCCACCCTTCTTGGGGGCATCTTCGGCTCGCGCCTCGGTCGGCACTGCAAGGCCGAGCATGCCGTAGGCCATCGCCGTCGAGGCGCCGAAAACGCTGGCCAAGGCCAGGAATTCACGACGGTCCACCTTGCCCGACTTGGCCTCTTCGGCCATTTTGAGGATGTGATCGGGAACGCGATCACCATTGCTTTTATAGATTGCCATGACTTACTCCCATTGTTGGCTTTCCGCCTTGTAACATTCCGCATCCAGACCGCGTTGTCAAAAGGCGATGTGGAGTGGGAACATGTTAGGGAATGTGCATCTTTGAGTGCAACCCGGTTCGCGTGATAGCGACAGTCTTGGCGCAAATTTGTTAGCGCGCCACGGATTTCCAAAAAAATCGTGGCGGGCGATTAAATCAATACATTTTATAAGGATAAGGGGCCTGTGTCCGGGGCGAGCAGCCCATTCGACAGGCCTGGGAAGGACCGCGCAGCCTCAATATTCGCGCTCGTAAAACACGCCGCCCTTTGCTTCGCCGGCGTCGTTGGCCTCGCCGCGCAGCTTGACGCCACGCCCGACATTGAGGTCGATCGTTGCCTTGCCTGAGCCCGGCTTGTCGCCCTTCTGTATGGTCACATAGGTGCGGTCGTTGAGATATTTGCCGGCCGAAACCGCCGTGCCGCCCTTCTCGTCCGTCGTCACGTCGAGATCGTCGACGCCGATGGCGCTTTGCAGGCTCTCAAGCAGCGAGGTCGAACCGCCGACGCCTGCCAGCTGCGCGGCCGCGCTCGCAAGTTGCGCAATCTGCAGCGGCGACAGTTTGGACATGGATTGACCGAAGATGAGCTGTGCCAGCACCTCGTCCTGGGGCAGCGCCGGCACGGAGGAGAAGGTAAACTTCGGATTGGTCGCCTCGCCCGACACGACGATCGCCACCGTGGCGCTGCTGGTCGTCGTGGTCGCAGTCATGTTGAGGTAGGGCACCAGCGAACCCTGGAACCCGATAGTGCCCTCGGTGAAGGTCAGCCGCTTGGCAAGGATGGTCAGCCGTCCGCGCTGCAGCGTGAAAGTGCCGACCGCCTGCGGCGCCGAGGCCGGCCCCGTCAACTTCAGCGAGCCGCCGAGTTCGGCATCGACGCCCCTGCCCTGGATGAATATCTGGTTCGGCGCGTTGACCGTCACATCCAGGGCAAGGCCGCTGCCGCTGTTGCCGCCGCCGGATGTCGGCGGGCGCAGCGCCTTATCCTGCGCCCGCACCGCGCTGGGCGCGTTCTTGTGCTTGACGTCCAAAGCCGAGAGCGAGGCCGGCAGCTTGTCCGGGACGGTGATGACCGTCCTCGCCAGATTGATCGTGCCGGCAACCACCGGCGCCGAAACCAGCGGTCCCTTGATGGTCAGGTCGCCGCCGAGATTGGCGGTTACGACCCGGCCGTCGGTATAGCGGCCATCGGTGAGCTTGATCGAGAGATCGGCAGGGAAGCCTTGCGCCGGATTGATGCCGACCGTGCCGCTCGCCGACAGGCTTCCGCGCGTCGACAGCGTTCCGGTCAGGCGGTTTATCCTGGCGACGCCGCCGCCGATCGAAACGTCTGCGGCGATGTCGTTGACCGCCAGGCCGGAACGCGCGTCGACCAGGCGCGCGCCGGTGGTGTTGACCGTTCCGCCGATCACCGGCGACGACGCCGGACCGCGCACCTGCACGTTGACATTGGCCGTTCCGGTCAGTCCAAGCCCCTGCGCGGCGAGTTTCGAGGCAAGGAAGGAGAATGGCACCTTGCCGTTGAAGTCGAGCACCAGCGCCGGCGTGCCCGCCGTCGTCACCGAGCCGCCGCCCTTGAGGCCGAGGCCGGCGCCGTCGCTGATGTTGGCGTCGAAACCAAGCTTGTTGCCGGCAAAGGTTCCCGACGAGGATACGTTCATGCCGCCCAGCCCGGCGCCGCGCGTCTGCGAGGTCTGCACGCCGGAGGCATCGATGTTGAAGGCAACCGACGGGCTTGCCGGCGCTCCTGTCACCTTGACCGTGCCCGAGATCGAACCCGCCGCGTCGAGACCCGGCGAAAAACTGTTGGCGAGCGAGATCGGCACCCTGGCCAGATTGGCGTTGATGTCGAGCGCCTGCGCGACCTTGCCCGTCACCGTCGCCGTGCCGCCGCCAAGGTTGAGCACCAGGCGGTCGAGCGTTGTCACGCCGTTGGCGATGGTCACGGTCGAGGCCTGTGCGATCGCAGCCTTGATGCCCTGCACCGTCGCCTGGCCCGACGCGAGCTCGATGGTCGTCGTGCCGTTGGCGACCTTCACCCGGCCGGCCGCCTTCGCCGGGATGTTCTTGACGGTGGCGCCGCCTGAAAAGCCGGTCCAGTCGCCGTCGCGCTTGAGATCGACATCGATACCGGTGATGGCGGTGCCGCCCGAAGTGACGCTCTCGGCGCGCACCGTGCCGGCGATGACCGGTGCTGCCATGTAGTTCGCGATCTGCGCGTCGATGGCCACATTCCTGGCCGAGAGATCGCCGCGCTTGATTGCCGAGGTGTTCGCCTTGATCGCGACATTCGGCCCGTTGGCCGCCTTGGTAAAGGCGATCGTGCCGCGCACATTGCCCTCGGCCTTTTCCAGCGCCAGCGCGGCGAGCGGCCCTATATCGGGCAGGTCGAGCGTAACGGTGCCGACCGGCACCAAGGCATCGTCGAGGGCGAGATCGCCGGAAATCTTGTTCGGGCCGAGCGACAGCAAAAGCCCGTTGATCGCGCGGCTGCCATCGGTCGTGGCGAGCACCGCGCTGCCTTGCAGGTTCTGGCCGGCGACATTGCCGGTGAGCTCGACATTGGCCGCCGGATTGGCGGCATCGGCCTTGCCGCTGGCCGTAAGCTTCAGCCCGGTGATCTCGCGCGCCGCCACCGAAAGCCGGTCGCTGCTCACCGTCATCGACAGATCTGGCGCGGTGACCGGGCCTTGCGCATTCAGGGCAAAGGCGATGGCGCCCTTGGAGTCCTTCGAGAGCCCTGAAACGTCGCTCAACGCACCTCGGATCCCGGCGGCCAGCTTGCTGTCGGCAAGGCTCGCCTGCCCGTCGGCGCTGAGCGCGCCCGAATTCAGCTTCAGGCCGTCGACATTGACGTTGCCATTGGCATCGCGCTTCAGCGCGGCGCTCAACTGCGCTGTCTCGCCAAGCATGCCGCGCATCGCCGCCGGCAAGGCGGAAGAGGCAACATCGGCCTTCAGATTGAGGTCGACCGCACCGTCACCCAGCGATATCCGGCCCACGACCTGGCTGTTGAGCGCATCGCTCTTCAGGGAGCCGCTGTTGACGGCAACGGAATCGGTCGTCAGGCGGCCATTGACCTTGGCCGTGACCTTGCCGGCGATCAGCGGCGCGATCATGGGATTGTCGAGGCCGACCCTGTCCACCGACACCGTGCCGGAAACCGGACCTGCCCGCCCCTTTAGGTCGAAGGCATCCGAATGCAGCATCAGTGTCAGTCCGTCCACCTTCGCCTGGCTGGCGGCGATGGAGGGCAGGATTGCGGACACGTCGAGCCGCGCTTGCGTGCTTTCGCCCGCCATCTTTGCCGACAAGGACTGGACCGCGATCTTGACCGGGCTCTCGGCGCTGCCGACCGTCAAAGGCAGGCTGGGTCCGGATGACGTAAGGTCGAGGGAGAAATCGCTGGCGCCGTTAGGGTTTAGGGTACCGGCGGCCTTGCCTGAAATCCCTTCGCCCGAAAGCGTGGCGTGGTCCAGGGCCACGCCGCCCGCCAGCGTATAGCTGCCGGCAGCATCCAGATCCAGCGGCCCGAGCCCCGCCTGGCGGGTCTGGCTGGTTTCGGCGCCCGCCACCTTCGCATTGAACTGCACGTCGGGGCTGGACGACGGACCCGTGACATGTGCCGTGCCCTCCACCGTTCCGACCCCGTCAAGGCCTGGCACGAAATCATTGGCGAGCGCGACCGGCAGGTTGGCAAGGTTGGCCGTCAGGTCGAGGGTCTGACCGGCGCTGCCGGAAACGGTCGCCGAGCCGCCGCCGAGATTGAGCGCGAGCTTCTCGATTGTGGTGACGCCATTGGCGATAGAGACGCTGGAAGGCTCGGCGATCGCCGCCTTGATGCCGCGCACGGTCGCCTCGCCGGAAGCGATTTCCACGCTTGTCGTGCCGTTGGCGATCTTCACCCGTCCGGTAGCCGTGGCCGGAATGCCCGACGCCGTGGCGCCGCCGGTAAAATTGGTCCAGTCGCCGTCGCGCTTCAAATCGATGCCGATGCTGCTGATGACCGTGCTGCCGGAGGTCACGCTGTCGGCCTTGATCGAGCCCGAGATCGCCGGCCCCTTCAGGTAATTGGCGATCAGCGCGTTGACGGTGATGGCCTTTGCCGCCAGCTCGCCACGCGCGATCGCTGTGCTGGCCGCATTGATGGTGACGGTCGGCGCCTCGCCTTCCTTGGCGAAAGCGATCGTGCCATTGATATCGCCGGTCGCAGTCTGATTTGCGAGTGCCGCAAGCGGTCCGATGTCGGGCACGGCCAGCGTCAGCGTGCCGAGCGGCAGGAATTTGTCGTCGAGCGAGAGATCGCCCGAAACCTTGTTGTCGCCGAGCGCCAGGCTGAGACCCTTGATCGAGCGCTTGCCGTCCGCCGTGATCAGCGAAGCCCCGATATCGAGCGCTTGCCCCTCGGCACTGCCGGTCAGCGAGATTTCGGCCGACGGATTGGCGATGTCGGCCCTGCCCTTGGCCGAAAGTTTGATGTCCTTCACCGTGCGGCCGGCCGCCGTCAGACTGGCGCTGTCGGCCGAGACCGAGAAATCCGGCGCCCAGCGCGGACCGCTAGCCGTCAGCGCGAAGTTCACTCCGCCGGCAAGCGGTGTACCGGCGAGCGACGACAGCGACGAGACATCGCCCAGCGTGCCTTTCACATCCGCCTGGATGTCCGAGCCTTGCGCGCTGGCCGTGCCGCTGGCGCTGAGCGAACCGGAGGTGAGTTCCAGCGAATTGGCGGCGAACGCCCCTTGCGGATCACGCGTGGCGGTGGCCGAAAACTTCACCCGCTCGCCAAGCAGCGAGCTGATTTGCGGTGGCAGCGCCTTGGAGACGGCGTCGGCATTCATCTTCAGCGTCATCGACAGATCGGCGAGCGACACGCTTGCCGTCAGCGCGGCATTGAGCGCATCGCTGCGCAAAGTACCTTTCTCGATGGTCACCGTCTCGCGGCTGATCGTGCCGGAGAGATCGGCGGCGAGTTTGCCGGTCACCATCGGCGCCAGCGTGGCGACGTCGGTCTTCAGGCCGGCGGCCCCGAGCTTGATGCTGACCGGGCCGCTGCGGTTCTCGATATCGAAGCCGTCGGAATGTATCTCGCCTGTAATATTGTTGAGCTGCGTGCCGCCGACGGCCACCGAGGTGAGGGAGGTACCGATATCGACCATCGGCGCCTTGCCGTCGCCGAAGGCGCGCACCGTCGCCTTTTCGACCGCAACCAGGATGGGAACAGCGCTGTTGCCGACATCGACGGTGACCGGCTTGTCCTTGGCGGAGAGCTCGATGGCCAGGTCGCTGGCACCCTTCGGGTCGAATTTGCCGGTTGCTGTGCCGTGTACCGCGTCGCTCTCTATAGTGGCGCGCTCGATATCGACCCCGCCAGACGTGGTCGCCGTTCCGGCGAGGTCGAAGCTCGTCTTGCCGGCAAACATCGACTTTATCTTCTCCGGCAGGAAACCTTCGAACTGGCCGTCGCCCTTGGCCTCGATGCGGTGGCCCTTGTCGGTGAGTTGGTGCCGGCTGGTCAGCTGGCTGATGATCCGGCCGTCGACCATCAAGGTGCCGACGCCGCTCCAGTTGGCGAGCGGCCCGCTGCCGGAAACGACGATGTTGACGGGCGGCGCATCCGGCAGCTTAAGCAGGTTGGCGATGATGCCGCCGGCCGGCTCCGACGCCTTGAGATCGAGGTCTAGCTTGTTGTCGGCCGGCGCAAAATGGATCTTTGCGTCGACATTGCCCTGCTTGCCGTCATGGCGGGTGACGTTGAGCACGCTCTCGATCGCCAGCGGCGACGGATCGGCCTTGAGCGAGCCCTTGGCGGCAAGTTCGGCAATGCCGCTGCCGGCAAGCTCCTGTCCGAGCGCGATCTCGGGCAGGTCGATCTCCCTGACGTCGATCGACACCGGCAGGCTCGTCGAGCCACCCTGCGCCGGCTGCCGGCCTGGCTGCGGCAGCCGCGCCAGTTCGATGCGCTCGGCGGCAAAGCGGTCGGCATTGAAATTCCAGGAGAGCAGCGCCGTCGGCGACCAGTCGAGCGCCACCTTGCGCGCCACCATCCACGGGCCGGCGCGGTCTTCCAGCACCACATGATCGAGCCTGAGCGCGCCGGACCAGATGCCCTCGATGCCGCGGACCGTCACCTTGCGGTCCTCGTTCGAAGCCATCTTCGAAATCAGGCTGGCGAGGTTCTGGCGGCCGCCTTCGGTGCCGGTCAAGACGGCGAGCGCGCCGATCGCCACCACCAGCAGCAGAAGCAGCGTGTAGAGGCAGATGCGGAGGATGCGCCAGGCTGTCTTCATCGTCAGAACGCCTGACCGATGCCGGCATAGATGCCGAAACGCGGATCGCCCGGATCGCGGTTGAGCGGCACGGCCGCGTCGATGCGCAGCGGCCCGAACGGCGTGATGTAGCGCAGGCCGACGCCGGCGCCGACCTTCACATTCGAGAAATCGGGGAAGGATCTGGTCGAGACCGTGCCGGCATCGATGAACGGCACGATGCCGATCGTGTCGGTGACGCCGATGCGCATCTCTACCGAGGTTTCGAAGAAGGAAAGACCGCCGATCGGCTGGCCGTTGATGTCCTTCGGGCCGATGCCCTGATAGGAATAGCCGCGCACCGAGCCGCCGCCGCCGGAATAGAAGCGCCGGTCGGCCGGCACGTTCTGCAGGCCGGTGCCGACGATCGAACCGAGCGTTGCGCGCTCGGCGAGCACGAACCTGCTTGCCGTATCCAGCGACTGGTAGGTATAGCCCTCGCCCTTCAGCTTCAGGAAGGCCGCGCCGTTCAGTATGTCGTAGCTCGGCTCTGCATAGGCGAGGAAGCGGAACCCTCTGGTCGGGTTGAGCTTGTTGTCGCGGCTGTCATAGACATATTGCAGCGGCACGCTGGCGATCAGATAGGTATGCTTGCCGAAGGCGTCGGTGATCTTGGAATAATCGAGGTCGAATTCGGCCGAGACCCGCTGCTTCTTGTCGAGGTCGTAGGAAACGCCGACGTCGCCCTTGACCGAGAAATGGTCATAGGCATCGGGGTGTTCGAACACCGTCTTGATGCCGGTGAAGAATTTCGACGTCGGCCCGAGCACGCCCGGCTTCTCGAACATGACGCCAGCATTGTAGTTGAGCGCGGAAATGCTGTTGCTGCCGATGCCGCTGATGGACCCGTCGATACGCAGTTTCTCGGCCTGGCCGAACAGGTTGCGGTGTCCCCAATAGCCTTCGAGCCCCAGGCCTTCCGTGTTCGAAAACGTGCCGCCGATGCCGAAATAGCGCGGCTTGCGCTCGCTGACCTGGACGTCGATCGGGATGTTGCCGTTGGCGTCGAGCCTGTCGCCTTCCTTGATGGTCACGCTGTTGAAGACTTCGAGCCCGAGCAACCGGTCGCGCGCATCGTCGATTTCCTGCGGCGAATATTGCTGGCCCCGCTTCAGCCCGGTCATGTATTGGGTGAAGTCGCGATCGACCTTTTCGGTGCCCTCGACCGTCGTGTCGCCATAGCCGGCGACCGGGCCGGCCGCCACCGTCAGCGTGACGTCCAGCGTCGAGCTGGCGTGCTCGGCGACGATCTCGCGGTCTGTAACCTTGGCAAGCGGCCTGCCCTCGTCCTTCAGCGCCCGCACGATCAGAGCTTCGGCCTTGAGCACCGCACCCGAGCCGGCATCGCCGCCGGCGATCAGCCCGAAGTCGGCGCTTGCCAACCCGGCCGCATCGCCCTTCAGCCGGATGTTGCCCAGCGTGAATTTCGCTCCGGCTGCGACGCTCACGACCACAGGAATAGGCTGAGGACCCTTGAACTCGGCATCCGGCGGCAACTCGTCGATCGACTTGCCATCGATCGTAACAGTCACCACGCCTTCGTAGCGGGCATCGGCATAAAGCGCGGCGACGAGTTGTTCGCGGTCGCCGCGCGCTTTGGCCATCAGGCCGAGCGATCCGGACACCGGATGATCCTCATCATTTTTCAGCGCCGAGGCGTTTTCAAGCTTCTTGACCAGATCCTTGTCGGCATCCGGGGCATCGATGGTCACGGAATAGCGCAGCGGATCGACGATATCGGCATCCTCGTCCTTGGACGAGCCCCAAAGCTTGATGCCGAAAATCTCGAAAGCCGCAGCCTGCCGTACCTCGCCCGCCAGCGTGGTCGAGCAGACGAGCGCGAAAAGCAGGGCGCGCGGAAGCCCGCGCCCTGGCGCGTACCCTCCTGACATCTGCTTTTCATGTGCCTGCATTTAATACAACCTAATCGACAAAACTAAAATTGGAATGAAGTTCCGAAACGTTCGTAAAGGGGCCACAATCCAATTGTCTGAAATAGACCGGGCTTGGAATTCACACCTTTTGCATTTTCGCAAGAAAGTGTGATCCGTCTCACAGAGGTTCTGTCGAAATACCGGCCTTTGGCCGGCATGGAAACCGTTCGCGGGTGATAAACCTGCGGCGCTCCGGCGTTGACAAGCCTGTCTGAAGCTTGATCATGCCTGGACGCTGGCAATGTCTGGAGGGTGATGTGGCAATGCGCGCGGCTCGTGGTCTCTCTTTCCTTCTCCTTATCTTTTTCGCCTTGAGCGGGGTGGCACTTGCGGCCGAAGCCAGGCGAATCGCAACCACCGACAATGCCGACTATTTCGGTTTCGATCTCCGGTCGGAGCAAAATGTCAGCCTGGACCAGTGCAAGACCACCTGCCTCGGCGATACCGCCTGCCGTGCCTTCACCTACAACACCAAGGCCAAATGGTGTTTTCTCAAATCCGACTATAATCAGCTCAAATCCTTCACCGGCGCAGTCGCCGGCAAGGTCGCGAATGTCGATGGCGACGCCGATATCGGCGCCCCGCCGGCGCTGGCCTTCTTCCCGAACTGGATGGCCGATCAGGCCCAGCAGTTCCGCAACAAGCTGACCGATCCGGCCTATGACAAGCCGACGGAAGGGCTTTCCGCCCTGCAGGCCGCCGCCGAGCAGGCAGCACTGACCGGCGACCATCGCCTTGCAATGCAGAAATACCAGGCCGCGGTGTCGGTGCTGCCCGATGACGGCGCGCTGTGGCTGGCGCTGGCGCGCGAGACGCTTGCCGTGCAGCCGGCGTCAAACACCACCGAACCTTCGACTTTCCCGACGAACATCACGTCAGCGGCCTTCAACGCCTACAGGCTGGTGCGCACCGCAAAGACCCGCGCCGAGGCGCTGGCGCTGCTTGGTGCCGGTCTCGACAAGCGCGACCTGTTCCGCCCATCGCTGCAGGCCTATGAAGCGAGCCTGGCGCTGGTGAACTCGCCGGCCGTCCAGGCCGATTACGCCGACCTCAAGGCGCGCAAGGGGTTCCGCGTCATCGAGCACACCGTCGATGCCGATTCCTCTTCGCCGCGCATCTGCGCCCAGTTTTCCGAGGAACTGGTCAAGACCGGGGTCGATTATTCGCAGTTCGTGACGGTCGACAACGCCGCGCCCAAGGCCGTCGAGGCCAAGGACAAACAGATCTGCGTCGAGGGTCTGGAGCACGGCCAGCATTATGACGTGACATTCCGCGTCGGCCTGCCGGCGGCGATCGGCGAGACGATCGCGGCCCCCGTCGTGCTGTCGATCTACGTCCAGGACCGCGCCCCCTCCGCCCGTTTCACCGGCGACAGCTTCGTGCTGCCGGCCGGCGCGCGCCGCGGCATTCCGGTCGTCACCGTCAACATGAACGCCGCCAAGATGACGCTTTACCGCATCGGCGATCGTTCGCTGGCGCAGCTTCTGTCCGGCTATCAGTTCCTGCGTCAGCTCGACGGCTACGACATTTCCACCATTTCCAACCAGATGGGCGCGCCCGTCTGGTCCGGCACGCTCGAAATCGCCAATGATCTCAACAAGGAAGTGACCACTTCATTCCCGGTGGATCAGGCGATCCCGCAGCGCAAGCCCGGCGTCTATGTGCTGACCGCGCAGCCGGTCGACAACAAGGGCGACGACTATGGTTCGCGCGCCACGCAGTGGTTCGTCGTCTCCGACATCGGCCTTTCCACCTATACCGGCCAGGACGGCCTCAACGTCTTTGCCCGTTCACTGGGCTCGGCCAAGTCGATTTCGGGCGCCGAATTGACGCTGCTTGCCAAGAACAACGAAATCCTCGGCACGGCGACCACCGACGCCGAGGGCCACGCCGTCTTCAATCCCGGCCTGACCCGCGGCGAAAACGGCATGGTGCCGGCCGTGCTGATGGCCAAGCAGGGCGACAGCGACTTCGTCTTCCTCGACATGGGCAAGGCCGGCTTCGATCTGTCGGATCGTGGCGTTGAGGGACGTGCCTCGCCAGGCGCGCTCGACGTCTATGCCTGGACCGAGCGCGGCATCTACCGCGCCGGCGAGGACGTGCATGTCGCCGCCCTTGCCCGCGACGGCGCCGCCAAGGCGGTCGAGAACCTGCCGCTCACCTTCATCTTCACCCGTCCCGACGGCGTCGAGAACCGCCGCATCATCAGCAATGGTGGGTCCGCCGGCGGCCATGCCGTCGACCTGCCGCTCGAGGCCAATGCCATGCGCGGCACCTGGACGGTGTCGATCTATACCGATCCCAAGCAGGCGGCCGTCGCCAGCCAGAAGTTCCTGGTCGAAGATTTTGTGCCGGATCGCATCGAATTCGATCTGACCGCCGACAAGAAGGAGGTCGCCCAGGGCGAGACCGCCAACGCCACCGTCGATGGCCGCTTCCTCTACGGCGCGCCGGCCGCGGGCCTTGCGCTCGAAGGCGAGATAACGTTGTCGACCACAAGCAGCTGGGACAGCTTCAAGGATTTCACCTTCGGTCTGGCCGACGAGCAGTCGAGCGAGCCGACCGTGACGCCTTTCACCAACCTTCCCGTGGTCGGCGATGACGGCAAGGCGACCTTCCCGGTCGCCATCGACCAGTTGCCGTCGACCACCAAGCTGGTCAATGCCAAGGTCACCGTGCGCATGCGCGAGGCCGGCGGCCGCGCCGTCGAGCGCTCGCTCGACATCGGCGTTCGCCCGCAACATGATGTCATCGGCATTCGCCCGGATTTCGAGGGCGATGAGGTGCCGCAAGGCGGAACCGCCAAACTCAGCATCATCGCCGTCGACCCGAACGGCAAGCGCGAAGACCTGAAGGGCGCCCAGTGGTCGCTGGTCAAGGTCGAGCGCAATTATCAGTGGTACCATTCCAACAATTCCTGGAACTATGAAGCGGTGAGCCTCACCAAGGCCGTTGCCAACGGCGCGGTCGACCTGAAGGCTGATGGCGAGGCGACCGTATCGCTGCCCGTCGACTGGGGCCGCTATCGGCTAGAGGTCGAGACCGCCGATCCGGATGGTCCGGCGACCAGCTATGAGTTCGATGCCGGCTGGTATGTCGCCTCCACGACCACCGAGACGCCCGACGGGCTGGAGATCGCGCTCGACAAGAATACCTACGCCGCCGGCGAAGTCGCCAAGCTGAAGGTCTCGCCGCATTTTGCCGGCGAACTTCTGGTCACCATCGGCGCCGAAAAGCTGTTGAAGACGGTCACCGCTTCGGTGCCGGCCGGCGGCAGCACCGTCGACATCCCCGTCGGCGACGACTGGGGCGCCGGCGCCTATGTCACGGCGACCTTGTTCCGACCCGGCGACGCGCAGGAATCGCGCATGCCGGCCCGCGCCATCGGCGTCAAATGGCTGGCGGTCGATCCGGGTTCGAAGAAGCTGGCGGTCACGTTGACGCCGCCGGAAAAGACCTTGCCGCGCCAGCAATTGTCGATCCCGATCGCCGTCAATGGCGCTCAAGCCGGTAGCAACGCCTATGTGATGGTGGCTGCCGTCGATGTCGGCATCCTCAACCTCACCAATTACAAGGCGCCCGATCCGGCGGACTGGTTCTTCGGCCAGCGCATGCTGGGGCTGGAGATCCGCGACCTCTATGGCCGCCTGATCGACGGCTCGCTCGGCACCACCGGCAAGATAAGGACCGGCGGCGACGGCGCCAACATGCAGGCGCAAGGCAGCCCGCCGACCGAAAAGCTGGTCGCCTTCTTCTCCGGCCCGGTCGAGCTCGACGCCAACGGCAAGGCGCGGGTCGACTTCGACATCCCGCAATTCAACGGCACCGTGCGCGTCATGGCGGTCGCCTGGACCAAGGATGCCGTCGGCCATGCTCAGACCGACGTCATCGTGCGCGATCCGGTGGTGATCACCGCCGGCCTGCCGCGCTTCCTGGCGCCGGGCGATGCGGCGACCATGCGCCTCGACATCGCCGATACCGATGGCCCGGCCGGCGACTATGCCCTCTCGGTCACCACGACCGGCGATCTTTCGACCGGCGACAAGCCCCTGCCCGAAAAGCTGACGCTCGCCCAGGGCAAGCGGCAGTCGCTCACCTTTCCGCTTGTCGCGAAGACCGCCGGCGACGCCTCGGTCACCGTCAAGCTCGCGCATGACGACGGCGCCGAAGTCGAGCAGACGCTCTATCTTCCGGTGCGGCCGGCGCAGCTTCCGGTCACCAACCGCATGGTGGTCGACCTGAAGCCCCATGGCGGTTCATTGCGCGTCGACAAGGAGTTGCTCGCCGCAAGCGTGCTCGATGGCGCTTCGGTCAGCGTCGGCGTTTCGCAGTCATCCGCGCTCGACGTGCCGTCGCTTTTGATGTCGCTCGACCGCTACCCCTATGGCTGCGCCGAGCAGACCACCAGCCGCGCCATGCCTCTGCTCTATGTCAACGACATGGCCAAGAGCATCGGGATGGAGAGCGACCCCGACCTGCATGGCCGCATCCAGGACGCAATCTACAAGGTACTGTCCTATCAGTCGTCAAGTGGCAGCTTCGGCCTCTGGGGTCCGGGCTCCGGCGATCTATGGCTCGATGCTTATGTCAGCGAGTTCCTGACCCGGGCGCGCGAGCAGAAATACGATGTCCCGGCGCTTGCCATGAACCAGGCGCTGAACAACCTGCAGAACTCGCTTGGTTATGACCAGGACGTCCAGGATCGCGGCAGCGAAATCGCCTATGCGCTCTATGTGCTCGCCCGCAACAAGAAAGCCTCGATCGGCGATCTGCGCTACTATGCCGACACGAAGCTCGAAGCCTTCTCCAGCCCGATGGCGGTCGCGCAATTGGCTGCGAGCCTCGCGCTCTATGGCGACGCGCAGCGCTCGGAAGCCACGTTCCAGACGGCGCTGCGGCTGGCGCAGTCAGAAACCGACTATGACTACTACCGCTCGGACTACGGCTCGCGGCTGCGTGATGGCGCGGCGATGCTGGCGCTCGCGGCGGAATCGAAGCCGGTGCCCAGCATCATGCCGCAGTTGATCAAGCTGGTGGGAGTGGCACGCGCCGATGCCCGCTGGACGAGCACGCAGGACGAATCCTGGATGCTGCTTGCCGCGAAGGCGCTGAGGGAGGGCAATGATTCCATCATGCTTTCGGTCAACGGCGCGCCGCATTCGGGCGGCTACTCCAACCAGGTCGCCGGCAGCGACCTCGTCGACAGCCCGCTTACCATCGCTAACACCGGCGCGACGCCGTTGCAGGCCGTGGTGACCGCGGTGGCCGCGCCGGTCGAGCCGCTGCCGGCCGGCGGCGACGGTTTCACCATCTCGCGCACCTATTACAAGCTCGACGGCACCGAGGCCAACGTCACCGAGGCCAGGCAGAACGAGCGTTACGTGGTGGTGCTCAAGGTCTATGAGCGGAACAAATGGCCGTCGCGGCTCCTGATCACCGATCTGTTGCCGGCTGGCTTCGAGATCGACAATCCGGGCCTGGTTTCCAGCGCGCAATTGTCGAACTTCTCCTGGCTGGCGCAGACCGACGCCGCGCATCTGGAGTTCCGCAACGACCGCTTCGTCGCCGCCTTCAACCCGAATGAAGGCGACGGCGACCGCAATATCATGCTGGCCTATGTCGTGCGCGCCGTGACGCCGGGCACCTACGCGCATCCGGCGGCGACGGTGGAGGACATGTACCGGCCGCAATACTCAGCCCGCACCGCCACCGGGGTGATGGAGGTGAAAGCGGAGTAGCGATGAAGAGGTCGCGCGTATCTCCCCTCTCCCCGTTGCTAGATGGGAAGAAGGTGCCGGTCCACCCTCCGCAGCTGCTGCGGAGGACGGGCAGGCGGATGAGGGGCGGCACCATGCTCTCCAAAAGATTTCTCAGGCGCACCGCGATCGCAGGCATCTCGCTTGCCTGCGTTGCGGGCGCGTCTTTGGCCGCGCTATGGGAGCTCGACCGCGCCTTCCCGCCGCCGCTGCCGGCAAAGCTGACGGTCTCGACGGAGGTCCAGGACCGCGACGGCCAGCTGCTGCGCGCCTTCGCCACGCCGGACGGCTACTGGCGGCTCGAAACCCGCCTCGACCAGGTCGACAGGCAATTCGTCGACATGCTGGTCGCCTATGAGGACAAGCGCTTCTGGGATCACCGGGGTGTTGACGTTCTGGCGCTTTGCCGCGCCGCCGGCCAGTTCGCCACCAGCGGCCATATCGTGTCCGGCGGCTCGACCTTGTCGATGCAGCTTGCCCGGCTGATCGAGCCGCGCGACAGCCGCAGCCTCGGCTCCAAGATCAAGCAGATGCTGCGCGCCATCCAGATCGAACGGCGACTGTCCAAGCGCGAAATCCTCGAACGCTATCTGACGCTGGCGCCCTATGGCGGCAATCTCGAAGGCGTTCGTGCCGCATCGCTCGCTTATTTCGGCAAGGAGCCGAAGCGGCTCACGGTCTCGGAAGCCGCACTCCTTGTCGCGCTGCCGCAATTGCCGGAAAAGCGTCGGCCAGACCGCAACCTGGACATCGCCCATGGCGCACGCAATCGCGTGCTTGCCCGCATGGTCTCGGCCGGCCTGCTCGGCGAACGCGAAGCCGCGCGCGCCGCGCTGGACGATGTTTCCGGCCTGCGCCGCAAGCTGCCGGCGCTGGCCGCGCACGCTTCCTATGCCATGCTGCCCAAAGCCGTGCCCAGCAAGCCGCTGCAACTCACCATCCGCAAAAGCGTGCAGCAGGGGCTGGAACAGGTCGCAAGGGATGCCGCCAGGAAGCTCGGACCAAAACTTTCCATCGCCATGATCATGGCCGACGCGCGCACCGGCGATATCCTCGGCGAGGTCGGCTCCGCCAATTTCTTCGACGCCAGCCGTTCCGGCTGGATCGACATGACCAAGGTGGTGCGCTCCCCCGGCTCGACGCTGAAACCCTTCATCTACGGACTGGCCTTCGAGCAGGGGCTGGTGGCGCAGGAGATGATCATCGAGGACAGCCCGGCCGATTTCGGCGGCTATCGTCCAAAAAATTTCGACATGGGTTACCAGGGCGACGTCAGCATCCGCCAGGCGCTGCAATTGTCGCTCAATGTGCCGGCGATCCGGGTGCTCGATGCGGTCGGTCCGGCACGGCTGACGGCGCGGTTTCGCCAAGCCGGCGTCAACCCGATCCTGCCGGTCAACGAGGCGCCGGGCCTGGCAATCGGGCTTGGCGGCGTCGGCGTGACCTTGCGCGATCTGGTGCAGCTCTATACCGGGCTGGCCAATGGCGGGAAGATGCATACGCTGCATGACGGCACCGAGCCGGCCAGTGCCGAGCGCACCACCGCCACCATCCTCGACGACCAGGCAGCCTGGCAGATCGACGACATCCTGTCCGGCGTGAAGCCGCCGCAAGGCGCCATGCAGCGCGGCATCGCCTACAAGACCGGCACTTCTTACGGCTATCGCGATGCCTGGTCGGTCGGCTTCGACGGCCGCTACGTTCTGGGCGTATGGGTCGGCCGCGCCGACGCCAGCCCTGTCCCTGGTCTGTCGGGCTATGTATCGGCAGCTCCGATCCTGTTCGAGGGCTTTGTCCGTTCCGGCCTTGCCAGCGTGCCGCTGCCCAGCCGGCCGCCGGGCGTCTTCAACCCCAAGCGCGAGGAATTGCCGGTGACGCTCGCCCGCTTCGGCGCCGGCTCAGACGGGCTGGTGCAGGCGACCGCCATCGAGCCGGCGCCGACCATCATCTTCCCGCCCAATGGCGCCCGCGTCGACCTTGGCACCAATTCGGCCGATGCCACGCCGCTGGTGCTGAAACTGCAGGGCGGCCGGGCGCCGTTCCGCTGGCTCGCCAACGGCAAGGCGCTCGCCGGCATCGACCGCCGCCGCACCGCGACCTGGCAGCCCGACGGCACCGGCTATTCGACGCTGACCGTGATCGACGCCGCCGGGCGCGCGGCCAGCGTGAAGGTATTCGTCGAATAAGATGCGGCAAGCGATTCAGGGGATTGCGGATCTTCGCCTGATGTATGGCGCGAGGCACCCCTCGCGCCGGCCTTGGTGGGTAGCATTACTCGCAACCCTGGCTTTCCTGGTCGCCCTCCCAGCCCGCGCCGATCCCCTGCCCGCCGGCTTCGTCAGGCTCGCCGATATCGATCCGGCCATCCGCCAGGATATCCGCTATGCCGGCCTCGGGAACTTCCTGCACCGCAAGGCCGATGGCTATGACGCGCCGGTCTGCATCCTGACCGCGCAGGCGGCGAAGGCGCTGTCCAGCGTGCAGAAAGCGATGACCGCCAAAGGCCTGACGCTGGTGGTCTTCGACTGCTACCGCCCTGCCCGCGCGGTTGCCGACATGGGCAGATGGACGAGAGAAGGTGGCCCGCCGGATCCGCAATGGTACCCGACGGTCGAGCGCGGCGATCTTATCGCCAAGGGCTATATCGGCGAGTTGTCCAGCCATTCGCGCGGCTCGACGGTCGACCTCGCCATTGCGGCGGCCAGCAAGAAAAGCCCGGCTCATCCGGCCTGTGGCGCGCCCGACGGCGGCACGCTCGATTTCGGCACCGGTTTCGACTGTTTCGATCCGATGAGCGAGACGGCGCACACCCCTCTTCCCACCGAAGCGGCAGCGAACCGCAAGATGCTGCTTGCCGCCATGCGTGCCGCGGGCTTCCGCAACTATGCGCGCGAATGGTGGCACTTCACCCTGGCAAAAGAGCCTTATCCAAAACAGCGCTTCGATTTTCCGGTCACCGCCAATTAGAGCAATTCCAGGAAAAGTGCGTAGCGGTTTTCCGTTCGGAATTGCGTTAAAACTAAGAGTAGAGCGGTTCGGCGTTTCTATCAAAAGCTGAGCCGCTCTATGCGCCCCGGACTTGTCCTGACCCCGACCGCTTCTAATTAGGCCGGGGATGAACCGCCACGCGGCCACCGACTGAGGAAACTATTTCCTCAATCAGCCCAAGCTCGGCGAAAAATTGCTTCGAGGAGGTGAAAAAGGCAACATTCAATGCATCTATATTCCACAAACTCGGTAGAGTTCGCAGCAGTTCAACGGAGGCGGGAATGACCAAACCTCATTTCAAGAAACTGCTCGGCGCGCTGGTCGCCACATCTGTCCAGTTCGGCACGCTCGGTTTCGCGTTTGCCGATACGACCATCCTAAACGTGTCCTATGACCCGACACGTGAACTCTATAAGGCCTATGACGCGGCCTTCGCCGCGCACTGGAAAGCCGAGACCGGCGAGACGGTCACCATCCAGCAGTCGCATGGTGGCTCAGGCGCTCAGGCTCGCGCGGTTATCGACGGCCTCGACGCCGACGTGGTGACGCTGGCGCTCGAAGGCGACATCAACGCCATCGTCTCCAAGTCGAAGAAGATCAATCCCGATTGGCGCACGAAATTCGAAAACAATTCAGCACCTTACACCTCGACCATCATCTTCCTGGTGCGCAAGGGCAATCCCAAGGGCATTCACGACTGGAGCGATCTGGTGAAGGACGGCGTGCAGGTGATCACGCCGAATCCGAAAACCTCCGGCGGCGCGCGCTGGAACTATCTCGCCGCCTGGGCCTATGCCAACGCCCATGACGGCAATGATGAGGCCAAGACCAAGGAATTCGTCGGCAAGCTCTATGCCAACGCCCCGGTGCTCGACAGCGGCGCCCGAGGCTCGACCGTCACCTTCGCGCAGAAGGGACTGGGCGATGTTCTCATCGCATGGGAAAACGACGCCTATCTGGCGCTCGACGAATTCGGTGCCGACAATTTCGACATCGTCTACCCGCCGATCTCGATACTGGCCGAGCCGCCGGTGGCTGTCGTCGACGCCAATGTCGACGCCAAGGGCACGCGCAAGGTGGCTGAAGCCTATCTTTCCTGGCTCTATTCGAAGGAAGGCCAGACCATCATCGCCAAGAACCATTATCGCCCGGCTAAGCCCGAACTGGTCCCGGCCGAGGACCTCGCCAAGCTGCCGCAGATCAAGCTGGTCACCATCGACGACCCGCAATTCGGCGGCTGGAAGAAGGCACAGCCTTACCATTTCGGCGATGGTGGTATATTCGACCAGATCTACAAGCCGGCCCAGTGAAGGCCGCCTCAAAATGCCGACTGCAATCTGGTTGAGTAAGAAGGGACGATCCAGAACAGCATGACCACAGCACCCGCCCAGGCGGGGTGGCGGTTCAGACAGCCGAGTGTCATTCCGGGTTTCGGACTGACGCTCGGCTTCTCGCTTGCCTACCTCACGCTCATCATCCTCATCCCGCTCTCTGGGCTCATCTGGCGCTCGGCTGCGCTTGGCTGGACCGATTTCTGGGCTTTAGCCACCGACCGACGCACTCTCGGGGCTCTCCAGATCAGCTTTGGCACGGCCTTCATCGCCGCCGTGGTCAACGTCGTGTTCGGCTCACTCGTCGCCTGGGTGCTGGTCCGCTACCGTTTCCCCGGCCGCCGTGTCGTCGATGCCATGGTCGACTTGCCTTTCGCGCTGCCCACTGCGGTCGCCGGCATCGCGCTCACCACCCTTTACGCCCCGAACGGCTGGATCGGGCATCTTCTGGCGCCGCTCGGCATCAAGGTCGCCTATACGCCGCTCGGCATTGTCGTGGCGCTGGTCTTCATCGGCCTGCCCTTCGTCGTGCGCACGGTCCAGCCGATCATGGAAGAGATCGACAAGGAAGTCGAGGAAGCCGCCGCCACGCTCGGCGCCAGCCGTTTCCAGATCATCACCCGCGTTCTCCTGCCCGGTCTGTCGCCCGCCATCATCACCGGCTTCTCGCTCGCCTTCGCGCGCGGGGTAGGCGAATATGGCTCGGTCATCTTCATCGCCGGCAATCTGCCCTACAAATCCGAGATCGCGCCGCTTTTGATCGTCATCCGGCTGGAGGAGTACAACTATCCCGCCGCAACCGCGATTGCCGCGATCATGCTGGCGCTGTCCTTCGCGATGCTGCTGGTCATCAACCTCGTGCAGACATGGAGCCGCAAGCGCTATGGCTGACCCCGAGATCAAATCCTATGAACCGCTGCACGAGAGCCGGTCGGCCGCGGTCACCGAAAGCCGCCCCGTCCGCATCACGCTGACGATCGCCACGCTGGTTTTTCTCGGCGTCTTCCTGCTGTTGCCGCTGATCATCGTGTTCAAGGAGGGTTTCGCCAAGGGCGTCGGCGCTTATCTGGCGTCGCTAAGCGATGCCGACACGCGCTCGGCGATCCGCCTGACGCTGCTGGTGGCGGCGATCTCTGTGCCGCTCAATCTCGTCTTCGGCCTTTCCGCCGCATGGGCCATCGCCAAGTTCGAGTTCAAGGGCAAGGCGTTCCTGACCACGCTGATCGACCTGCCCTTCTCGGTCTCTCCGGTCATCTCGGGCCTGGTCTATGTGCTGCTCTTCGGCGCGCAGGGGTTGCTGGGTGCATGGCTGAAGGCGCATGGCATCCAGATCCTGTTCGCGGTGCCCGGCATCGTTCTGGCAACCGTCTTCGTCACTTTCCCCTTCGTCGCGCGCGAGCTCATCCCGCTGATGCAGGAACAGGGCAATGGCGACGAGGAGGCAGCGCTCTCGCTTGGCGCCAGTGGCTGGCAGGCCTTCTGGTATGTGACGCTGCCCAACGTCAAATGGGGGCTGCTTTACGGCGTGCTTCTGTGCAACGCACGCGCCATGGGCGAGTTCGGCGCGGTGTCCGTGGTTTCGGGCCATATTCGCGGCCTCACCAACACCATGCCGCTGCATGTCGAAATCCTCTACAATGAGTACAACGCCGTCGGCGCCTTTGCGGTCGCTTCGCTGCTTGCCGGCCTGGCGCTGGTGACTCTGGTCTTGAAAACACTTCTTGAGATGCGCTACGGCGCCGAGATCGCCGCGACGCGCGGACACTGAGGAATAGCTGTCGCCCAAAGCCTGGCGGTTTTGGGACAACGACTGCGTCAAAGAACTGAGGGATTTGCATGGAAGTTCGCGTCGTCAACGTGCGCAAGGAGTTTGAGCTGTTTCCGGCGCTCCATGACGTATCGCTCGACATCAAATCAGGCGAGCTCATCGCGCTGCTTGGGCCGTCCGGTTCCGGCAAGACGACGCTGCTTCGCCTGATCGCCGGCCTTGAGCGGCCGACCAAGGGCGCGATCTTCTTCGGCGACGAGGACGCTTCGCAGAGGTCGATTCAGGAGCGCAATGTCGGCTTCGTGTTCCAGCACTACGCGCTGTTCCGCCACATGACGGTGGCCGACAATATCGGCTTCGGCCTGAAGGTCCGGCATGGCGCGGCGCGGCCGTCAGCACAGGAAATCCGCCGCCGGGCGACGGAACTGCTCGACCTCGTCCAGCTTTCAGGTCTCGAAAAGCGTTATCCGGCGCAGCTCTCCGGCGGCCAGCGCCAGCGCGTGGCGCTCGCCCGCGCCATGGCGATCGAGCCCAAGGTGCTCTTGCTCGATGAGCCGTTCGGCGCACTCGACGCGCAGGTGCGCCGCGAGCTGCGCCGCTGGCTGCGCGAGATCCATGACCGCACCGGCCACACAACCGTCTTCGTCACGCATGACCAGGAAGAGGCGCTGGAGCTCGCCGACCGGGTCGTGGTTATGAGCCAGGGCCGCATCGAACAGGTCGGCTCGGCCGACGAGATTTACGACACGCCGAACTCACCCTTCGTCTACTCCTTCATCGGTGAATCGAGCTCGCTGCCGGTCAGGGTCGACAACGGCGAGATCTGGCTCGCCGACCGGCCGATCGGCTTGCCGGCGCCGAACGCTGCCTCCGGCGAGGCACTGCTCTATTTCCGTCCGCACGATGTCGAGCTGCTCGACGGCTGCAGCGGCTGCATCGCCGGCACGGTTGCCGCGAGCCGCCGCGTCGCCGGCACCAGACGGGTCGAGCTCGAGGTCGGCGGCGAGCGCCAGCGCGTCGAGATCGAGCTGCCTATCGACCATCCCGCGGCACAGAAGAGCCGCGTGGCCTTCAGGCCTGGGCGCTGGAAGCTTTTTCCAGTGGCTGAATAGGCACGTCGATCGCTACTCCAGCCAGTTCTCGACCTTCAGCTTCCTGATGCGGGTGAACTCGGCCGTGTTGGCCGTCACCAGCGTGGCGCCTGACGCGCAAGCGTGGGCAGCGATGAAGAGGTCGTTGTGGCCGATGGGCTGGCCCATGCCTTCCAGCTCGGCGCGGAGTGCGCCGTACTCGGCATCCACCGGCACATCGAGCGGCAGGACGGGAATCTCGGCCAGGAGTTCCTCGACCTTCTTGAGCAACTTGGCCGATCCCTTCCTGGCGCAGCCATACCGCAGTTCCGAAGCGACGACGATGCTGGTGCATACGGCAGCATCCCCCTCGCGCGCCATCGCGACAGCGGCCTTGCCGGCAGGGTTCCGGATCATGTCGCTTATAATGTTGGTGTCGAGCATGAACCGCATCAAAAAATGTCCTCGGATTTGACGGGACTATCGCTGATCTCGGGGAAGTCATCTTCAGAACCTAGCAGGGGTTCTTTCGCCCACTGGGCGAGCAGCGCAGTAAGACCCGATTTACGAACCGGCTCGATCACAAGGCGGTCGCCTTCGCGGCTGATCAGGACCTTGTCGCCGGGGAGTTCGAACTCGACGGGAATCCGCACCGCCTGGCTGCGGTTGTTGCGGAACAGTCTTGCTTCCTTCGGAGGCGTCGTTGGGTGGTGTCGGGCCATGGCAGCATTCCTTGTATATGCCAAATGTATATGCCAAGAGGTCGAAAAGCAATCTTTTTGCTTCTGACCTGGGCTCGGGCAAGACCCTGCTGGAAAGAAATCCTAACAACTGGCCGTTCCGGCGACGTCTTTTCTCGCCGCGACGCTTTCGAGCCGGGGCGCGTATCTCGTCGCGCATCAAGGCCACGGCTATTGTCCGCCGACTAGCATATTTTCATCGGAGCCTGTTTTCATGAAGGGTCTATTGCTCGGCATCGCGGCTGTTGCCGGTCTCGTCCTCGCATCCTCCCAAGCCTGGTCGGCCGACAAGCTTTTGAATGCATCCTATGACGTCGGCCGCGAGCTGTTCGTCGACATCAACAGAGCCTTCATCGCCGGGCATCCCGGCGTCGCCATCGATCAGTCGCATGCCGGCACTTCGGCGCAGGCGCGCGCCATCGCGGAAGGCCTTGGCGCCGACGTCGTCACCTTCAACCAGGTCACCGACGTCGACTTCCTGGTCAACAAGGGTCTCGTCTCGGCCGACTGGCAGAGGGATTTTCCGGACAACGCCTCGCCCTTCTATTCCCTGCCATCCTTCCTGGTGCGCGCCGGCAACCCTAAGCACATCAAGGACTGGAACGACCTGGTGCGCGACGACGTGCAGGTGATCTTCCCGAACCCGAAGACATCGGGCAATGCGCGCTACACCTATCTCGCCGCCACCGCCTATGCCAAGGAGGCCTTCAAGGGCGACGACGTCAAGGTGAAGGAGTTCATCACCAAGCTCTTCAACAACGTGCCGATCTTCGACACCGGCGGCCGCGCCGCCACCACCACTTTCGTCCAGCGGGAGATCGGCGACGTGCTGATCACATTCGAGTCCGAGACGCGCGGGATCCGCAAGGAATATGGCGACGACAAATTCGAGCAGGTCACGCCTTCGGTCAGCCTGCTGGCCGAGTTCCCGGTGGCGATCGTCGACAAGGTTGCTGACGAGCACGGCAGCCGCGATCTCGCCAAGTCCTATCTCGACTTCCTCTACACGCCCGACGGCCAGGACATTGCCGCCGAGAACGGCCTGCGGGTTCGCGACGCGACGGTCGCTGCCAAGCACAAGGCCGACTTCCCGGACGTCCGCCTGCTGACGGTGGAAAAGGTGTTCGGCGGTTGGGACAAGGTTCAGAAAGAGCATTTCGCCGCCGGCGGGCTGCTCGATCAGGCCTATGGCAGCCGCTGAAAAAGGCTCCACAATCAGCAAGAGCAAGGAGGCCGGCTTTGCCGGCTTTCTTCATGTAAGCAGGGCTGCATGAGTTCGCGGGGGAAATCCCACCCCCAACGTGAAAACGTTACGAAGAATCAACGCGTTTGTGCCTAAGCTGCACCGGCAAATTGTTGGGCCAGAAGGCGTTCCGCGGTCAGACTGTCATGATTTGCACACAAACAACCGCCAGATGCAGGGCGCATTGGGGTTTGATGAACTGAATCGGGCATGCTGACCAAAAAAGGCAAATACGGCCTCAAGGCCCTCGTGCATCTTTCCAGCCTGCCGGCTGGCCAGCTTGCATTCGTCAACGACATCGCGGTCGCCAACAACATCCCGAAGAAATTCCTGGATGCGATCCTGGGCGAGCTGCGCAATGCCGGTTTCGTCCAGAGCCGTAAGGGCAAGGAAGGCGGTTATCGCCTCGCCCGGCCCGCTTCGGAGATCAAGATCGGCCATGTCGTGCGCGTGCTCGATGGCCCGCTGGCGCCGATCCCTTGCGCCAGCCGCACGCAGTACCAGCGTTGCGAGGACTGCGACGAGGCCACCTGCCAGGTCCGCCACATGATGCTGGAAGTCCGCCAGGCGATCGCCGAGGTGCTCGACAATCGCAGCCTCGCCGCCATGCGCGACGCCGACAACGATGATTTCCCGGCAGAGCTCACTTCGCAGATCTAATGCATGTCGCCCAGAAGTGTGCAGCGGTTCTGGGACAACGACATCCATCAAAACAAAGACTTTAAAAGCGCGTCGCCTGAATCCGGTTCAGCGCGACGCGCGTTAAAAGCAGGAAAAGCGTGCAGCGGCTGGGCTCGGCGACTTCGCCGTAGCCTTCCGTCCGCGATTGCGTCAGACGAGAAGTCGCCTTGCCCCGACTTGTCGCCCTCGGTTGCCAGTCCGCTGTGGACGCAGTAAAGCGGCTGGATCATGAAACAGGGCTCTGACGCATGAGGCTGCCTTGGCTTGGCAATTCCCGCAAGGCCAGCCGGCAACCATCGTCGAGCGACATCTATCAAACCGAGATCATTGCCGACGTACCGGTGCCGGAGCGCGATGAGTCCGTCCGTTTCTTCAGCCGCAAGGTTGTCCGCCCCGGCAAATTGCGTGGCTTCTCCAATCGGGACCTGCGCGAGAGCCTGCTGTTCTGTTTCTATTTCGGCGTCGCGGCGATGCTGCCGGTCTCCTGGTGGGGACCCATCTGCGGCTGGGTGTCCAGGCTCAGGCGCAGGCGCCACTTTCGCAAGGAGTTCGCCCGCTACGACGTCGCGGTCAAGGCCGTGCTCGGCGATGCCGTCGACACGCGAAGCATGTTCGAGGCCCAACTTGCCGCCGTTCACCGCCGACGGCTCATGCCCGCGGCGCATCTCGTCGCCGGCTGGCGCTGGTCGCCGGCGATCCGGCTGGAAGGCCTCGAAGGTCTGCGACAAGCCGTTCGCAACGGGCGCGGCGCCATCGTATGGTGCGACCAGTTCACGGCGCAGACGATCATGGGCAAGCGCGCGCTGCATGAGGCCGGTGTCGATGCCCATCAGGTGAGTGCGCAGTTCCACGGCTTCTCGCCGAGCAAGTTCGGCTTGCGCGTGATCAACCCGCCGCTGGTCAATGTCGAGAACCGCTTCCTGAAAAGCCGGATCGTCTTTGAGCGCACCGACGCCTATCAGGTCACCACGCGCATCCAGAAGACCTTGAAAGCAAACGGTGTGGTGCTGATGACCAACACCATCTACGCCGGCTCCGCCTTCACCGAAGCCGCCATGGGCGAACGTGGCTGGACCCACCTCGCCTCGGCGCCGGCAAACTTCGCGGCGCGCGCCGGCGCGGGATTGTTTCATATGGCGACGATCGAGACGGTCCCGTTTCGCCAGTACCGCGCGATCGTCAGCGAGCTGAGCGCGGGCCCGCAAGCCCCCGCGTCGCCGGCAAAGGACACGACGGCGAAGAACCTCGCCGTTCAGGCTAGCTATATCCTGTCGAAGCGCGACCAAATGCTGGAAACGCTCAAACTCTGTCCGGAGCAGATGATGGCCTGGTCGAGCGCCGTGCGGCTGACCGAGCGGCCGGCCGAAGCCTCGATCGGTAGCGACGGCGCCTGAGTCGCCAGGAACTGATCCTAGCCGAGGATATCTTTCACGATCCCGGCAACACTTCGCGTTCCGTCGACCGTCACCGCTCGTTCGTCAGCGGCAGGCTCTTCCAGCGTGGCGAACTGGCTGTCGACCAGACTTGCCGGCATGAAATGGCCCTTGCGACTAGCGACCCGCCGCCAGGCCGTTTCGCGATCGATCTTCAGATAAAGGAAGACGATGCCGGGGCAGAAGCGGCTTAGCCTGGCGCGGTAGCCGCGCTTCAGCGCCGAGCACGCCGCCACCGCTTTCCGCCCGCCGGCAACGGAGGTTGCGATACGCTCGCCTATGGCGTCGAGCCAGCCCTCGCGCAGCGCGTCCGTCAGCGGCTCGCCACGCGCCATGCGCCCCACGTTCTCCGGCGGGTGCAGCCGGTCCCCTTCGATAAAGTCGGCGCCCAAGGCTTTGGCGAGCGCCTCGCCGACAGCCGTCTTGCCACAACCGGCAACACCCATCACGACGATGGCCGGCGCCGTCCGAAGATCGCTCATGCGAAGCTCCAGGATCGGCATCCGTGTCATCGCGCCACCAAGCCAGCTTTTGCCGAGTTGGGTCGCGCATGCGTCCACCATTGTCAAGCAACCCGATTTCGGCGCCAGGTCGATCGATCCGTCAGGCAATCGCTGCGGCGCGGCGGTTGGCTTTCCACATCAACAGCGCGATGGCTGCGAGGTTGACGAGGTTCCAGCCAATTCCGTTCAGGAAGGCAGCGGCGTAAGAACCGGTGAGGTCATAGATCCAGCCCGACATCCAGCCGCCGACCGCCATGCCGAAGATCGTCGCCATCAGGACGATGCCGACGCGCTGGCCGGCCTCCTTTGCCGGCATATAGTCGCGCACGATGATCGCATAGCAGGGCACGATGCCGCCTTGCGACAGGCCGAATACCAGCGAGACGACATAGAGCGAGGCAAGCCCGTCGAAGGGGATGTAGAAGAACAGCGACAGGCACTGCAGCGCCGAGCCGATCAGCAGCGTCTTCACCGCGCCGATGCGGTCAGCGAGGAAGCCGGAGCCGATCCGGCTGATGACACCGGCCGCCAACATGATCGACAGCATGTCGGCGCCATGCGCGACGCCGTAGCCTAGGTCCATGCAGTAGGCGACGATATGCACCTGCGGCATCGACATCGCCATGCAGCAGCCGAAGCCGGCAATCACCAGCAGAATCTGCAACTGCGAGGGCGATAGCGAGATTGGCTGCACCGGCCGGCCGCGAAGCGCGCCGGAAATCCCCTCATGCGGCGCGCGCCGTCGCAACAGCAGGACCAGCGGCACCATGGTGCCGAGGCAGATGACCCCGATCACCGCATAGGTGAAGCGCCAGCCATGGCCTTGCATCACATAAGGCATGATCGTCGGCCAGACCGCCCCGGCAATGTAATTGCCTGACGCCGCCACCGTCACCGCGACGCCACGGCGGCGATTGAACCAGTGCGAGACGTCGGCGATCAGCGGACCGAAGATCGCCGAACAGCCGACACCGATCAGCAAGCCTTGAGCAAGCGTGACGCCCTGGATCGAATTGGCGAGCGACGCCAATAGAAACCCTGCGCCAAGCGCCAAGGAAGCGGCGAGTGCCGGTATCCAGTATCCAAAGCGATCGATGGCGCGTCCGATCAGCGCGTTGCCGGCGGCAAAGCCCACCATGGTCGCGGTATAGGGCATCGAGGCGGCGGCGCGATCAACGCCGAATTCGGCCTGCACTGCGGGCAGGACCACGACCACCGCCCAGGTGCCGACACCGCCGATCGTCGCCAGCAGCAAGGAAATGCCAAGCCGCGTCCACGCATAGAAGCTGTCGGTGCCGGCGCTGTTTGCCGCGTTTGCTGGGACTGTCGTCACGGCGTTTCCTGTCCGCGATTTCTTCGAGATCGGAGCGCGCACTATCGGCCCATTTCCCGAGCCGAGCAGCGCCACGACGCACTATTCCGTGGCTCCAGAACCGGGAACCCACCTCGCCTCATGGAGTTCTTGCCTGAAGGAAGGAGTTCGCCATGACCGCCAAGAAGAAATGGTCGGCCGACGTGACCGAGCACAGCGATGCGATGGATCTTGAGGATCACGTCTTCGAATCCGCCGACGCCAAGAAGATAGCCGCGTCGCTGAAGCGCTCGGCCGAGCACAGCGACCGCAGCAAGGCGGAGCCGTTCCAATCCGCCATGTCGATGTTGAATTTCTACATCAACCGCGCCGGCAAGAACCTGCCCGACGAGCGCAAGAAAGTGCTGGAAAAAGCGAAGGACGAGCTGCGCGTCGCCTTCGGCCGGGAGAAGCAGGACTAGAAAGCAGCAAGCCTTGCACGAATACCGGCAGGCCTCAGCGCGACTGGATCACTTCGTCCGTATTCGCCAACAGTTTGCGCACTGCATTACGCGCCGCATCCGGCCTTTTCAGGCGGATATTCCTCTCGATCGCCTCATGCAGCTTCTGGGCATGATGCAGATCGTCCCGTTCGCGCGTCGTGTAGGTGAAGAGGTGGTCGAAGGCGGATTCGATCAGCACGCCCAGCGGCACCAGCAGGTCGTTGCCCGAAGCCCTCAGGATGGCAAGGTGGAAGCGCGTGTCGGCGCGGGTCCGCTCCTGCAGATTGGTGGCCTCGCCCATCTCTCGGCAGGCCTGGCTGATCTCGGCCATCTGCTCGTCGGTGCGCCGCATCGCCGCGAAGGCTGTCGCCTCCGGCTCGATGATATGGCGGAATTCCTGGACCGTCCTCAGGAAAACCTCGCGATCCGGCGACGTCGCGTACCAGGACAGCACGTCGCGGTCGAGAAGGTTCCAGCGTTCCTTAGGCTCGACCCAGCTGCCGATCTTCGGCCGCGACGCCAGAAGGCTCTTTGCCATCAGCATCTTGATCGCCTCGCGCACCGCGGAGCGGCTGACGTCGAAGGTCTCAGACCATTTCGCTTCGTTGGGCAGGATGGTGCCCGGCGGATAATCGCCACGCACGATCCGAAGGCCGATTTCGCTGGCCAGCGAAGTGTGCACGCTGGCGCCTGGGATGCGTGGCGCATTGGCCCGCCGAACGCCGGCCTGACGCTCCGCGGCTGCCGTTTTAGTCGGCCTTTTTTCGTTGTTCGGCTTCGCGTCCCGCATGGTTCCAGAAAATCCCGTTTTCAGAAGCTGTCAAGCACGGCAGGCCCGCTTTGCCGCAACGCGCGAAGATGTGCACAGATCAACCGGCATTTGGCGCCGCCTCACGCCGTTTTGACGTATCTGCGCCAGCTGTGCTGCGGCCGGAAGCCGAGCACGTCGCGCGCCTTGCGGTTCGAAAGCAGCGTCTCATATTCGCCAAGCTCGGCCTTGACCGGCACGCCCGGATAAAACCGGTTCAAAAGCTCCGCCGTCGGCAGGTCAGATGAGGTATCGTCATTGGCCGCGTTGAACACCTGATAGCCCAAGCCATCCTTCTCGATGGCGCGCAAGGTGATCTGGCCGAGATCGCGCGCATCGATGTAGCTCCAGGCGATGCGCTTGCGGAAACCGGGGTCGGCGAACCATTTCGGGAACAGCGAATATTCATGCGGCTCGATGACGTTGCCGATGCGCAGCGCATAAATGTCGAAGCCGCTGCGCAGCGCGAAGGCGCGCGCGGTCTTCTCGTTGACGATCTTCGACAGCGCGTAAGAGTCCATCGGGTCGACGTCATAGTCCTCGTCGAGCGGAAAATGCGTGGGATTGCGCGGCTCGTTGGCAAAGACCAGGCCGTAGGTCGTCTCCGAGGAGGCGATGATGACCTTGCGGATACCGAGCTTCACTGCCGCCTCGATCACATTGTAGGTGCCCATCGCGTTGATGCGGAACACCTCGTTGTCGGGCGTGATCATGACGCGCGGGATCGCCGCGAAATGCACCACGGCGTCGACCGGCTGCGCCCTGAGCGACGGGTCGAACTCGTGCAGGCCCATATAGCTCGACAGCGCGTTGAACACCTGGCCGCTGTCGGTGATGTCGGTGACCAGGGTGCGCACCTTCGGATTGTCGAGCGGCTTGGCGTCGATGTTGAGCACCTGGCAGCCATGTTCGACCAGATACTGAACGACATGCCGGCCTGCCTTGCCGCTGCCGCCGGTGAACATGATGCGCTTCGTCATTTTGCCCTCCACAATGCTCGGGAATTATGTGTATTGTCAGACAATATGGTATTCCGCATTCGGCCGCCACCGCGAACCGCTAAAACCTTCTCGACAATCGCCCGCGGCGCGGGCGACCATCACCACGAAAGACAGGGAAGAAAGACGACATGAGCACCACCGCTGCCCGCGAAAACATCGGTTTCATCGGCCTCGGCCTGATGGGGCACGGCATCGCCAAGAACATCGTCGACAAGGGTTATCCGCTGACCTTCCTCGGCCGCAAGAACCGCAAGCCGGCGCAGGACTTGGCCAGCCGCGGCGCCAAGGAAGTGGCCGCGTCCAAGGACGTGGCGGCGGCCTCCGACATCGTCTTCATCTGTGTCACCGGCTCGCGCGAGGTGGAAGCGATCATCCGCGGCCCCGGCGGGCTGAAGGAGGGTCTCAGGAAGGGCTCGGTCGTCGTCGACTGCTCGACCTCCGATCCGGTCTCGACCGTGGCCTTGGCGGCCGAGCTCGAGGCGCTCGGCGTCGACTACGTCGATGCACCGCTCAGCCGCACGCCGAAGGAGGCCTGGGAAGGCACGCTCGACGCCATGGTCGGCGCGCCGGACGCGGTGTTCGCCAGGCTGAAGCCGGTGATCGAGACCTGGGCCGGCCGCATCGTCCATATCGGCGACACCGGCGACGGCCACCGCATGAAATTGCTCAACAACTTCATCTCGCTTGGCTATGCCGCGATCTATTCGGAGGCTCTCGCCCTGGCCGAGAAGGTCGGTATCTCGCCGCCGCGCTTCGACAGCGTCATCCGCAACGGCCGCATGGATTGCGGCTTCTACCAGACCTTCATGCGCTGGACGCTGGAGGGCGACCGCGACGCGCATAGGTTCACCATCGCCAATGCCTTCAAGGACCTGACCTATCTGGAATCGATGGCGGGCGCGGCCGGCATCGCCAACCCGCTCGGCAACGCGACCAAGAATTCCTTTGCGACCGCTTTCGCCACCGGCCCCACAGAACAGTATGTGCCGATGCTCGCCACCCATATCGGCAAGCTCAACGGCGTAGACCTGATGCCTTCGAAGGACGGCGTTAAGCAGAAGATTTAATGCATGTCGCCCAGAAGTGTGCAGCGGTTCTAGGACAACGACATGCATCAAAACAAAGACTTAAAGCGCGTCGCCTGAATCCGGTTCAGCGCGACGCGCTTTAGGCGGGAGGCGCCCTGCCCTGTTCAATCGCGGGAACCGGCGCCGGAAGAAATCAGGAGCGCCTCGCGGCGCCCCTTTTGACACTTCCGGACACAGCCGGCGCCTACTTCTGGATGCAGGTGTCGGCCGTTTCCTTGGTGCATTCGTCGAGGCCGGTGAAGACCGGATCGTTGACCTTCTTGTTGCCGATGAGGTCGAGCATCACTGAGGGCGCCTTGTAGCCCATTTCGAACGGCCGCTGGCCGACCAGCGCGGTCACCAGGCCTTCCTTGGCGATCGCCACCTCGTCGCCGATCGTGTCGGCGGCGCCGATGACGAACTCGTTCTTGGCGATCTTGCCGGCCATCGGCTTGAACAGGTCGCGATAGGGCTGCGGGGCGCCGAACAGCGGCCAGCCGCCCATAATGCCGAAGGCGTCGAGCTTCGGATTGGCAGCGAGGATGTCGGTCATCGCCTGCACGCCCTTGGCACCGTCGTCATTGGTGAACACCGGGCAACCTGCGACTTCGGTCCAGCCGCCCTCGCCGGCAAGCGCCGCGAGGCCTTCCTTGCCCGTCAGCGCGTCGCGCATGCCTTGCGCGCGGCGCAGGATGTTGTCGGCGGCCGGATTGCCCTCGATGGTGCAGATCGTGCCGCCATTCGGCTTGGCCTTCTTGATGTATTCGCCGATCTTCTTGCCCATCAGGTAATTGTCGGTGCCGAGATAGGTTTTGCGAAGGGCGGCGTCTTCCTTGGTCAAGTCTGCGTCGACCGTCATGATCGGGATCGACGGATTGGCGCTCTTGATCGTCTGCGCGATCAGCGGCGCGTTCGACGGCGAGATCGCCATCGCTACCGTGTCGGGCTTGCTCAGCATGTCCTGCACGATCTGGGCCTCGCCGGCTTCGTCCGAGGTCGACGCCGGGCCGGTGTAGAAGCACTCATATTCCGAGCTGGCGTTTTCCTTGTTCCATTTCTCGCAGCCCTGATGGATGGCTTCGAAGAACGGATTGTCGAGACCTTTCACGACGATGACGAGCTGTTTCTTGGCCAAAGCCGGCCCGGCGCCCAACGCCATGGCGGCGACGGCGGCAAGCAAAAGTGTTTTCCTCATATCAGTCCTCCCTTGAAACAGACGGACACCGCGTGCCCGCCATACCGATCAGCCCGGATGCACAAGAACTGGACGAGCATCCCACGATGTTCGCGTCCTGGGCCGAGCTGATAAGCATTTGCCGATCCGCTTGCCCGAATACTGGCGCAGCCGGATCCTTGATCATCAAACCTTTTGCCCGCCTCCGCCGGATAGACGGTCGAGGAGCAAATTCTTCCTCCGAGGCTTAGCTAATATCGGCTTTTCGCTGACGTCAATTCCTATTTGTCCTACAAAACCGATTTTTCGTCGAGACTCGAAATTAATCGTCTGACAATTGATTGACGCCTCTGTCCGCTTTTGCCTAAATGCATGGATCACGCTCGTCCGGGAGGAAATGGACGAGCGGGACGCAAGCGGCGCCGGCCAGGTCGGCGACGGCCGCGGCGATAGATGGGGAGGCTTAAGGCTGGTGTCGGTTCTCGAACTCGCCAACATCTCGAAGCATTTCGGCGCCATCCAGGCGGTCAACGACGTCTCGCTTTCGCTGGAGGCTGGCGAAGTCGTCGGTCTGATGGGCGACAACGGCGCCGGCAAGTCGACGCTGGTGAAGATGATTGCCGGCAATTTCCACCCGAGCCACGGCACCATGCGGTTGGACGGCAAGGAGCTTGTCCTGCACAAGCCGGCGGATGCGCGCCAGCATGGCATCGAGATCGTCCACCAGGACCTTGCGCTCTGCAACAACCTGACGGCGGCGGCAAACGTCTATCTCGGCCGCGAGCTGCGCCGCGGCCTCGGCCCGTTCCGCATCCTCGACTATGGCGCGATGTACAAGCGCGCTGGCCAGCTCTTCGCCGAGCTGAAATCCGAGACCCGGCCTCGTGACCTCGTCAAGCAGATGTCGGGAGGCCAGCGCCAGGCGGTGGCGATTGCCCGCACCATGCTGTCGCAGGCCAAGATCGTGCTGATGGACGAGCCGACCGCGGCGATCTCGGTCAGACAGGTCGCCGAAGTGCTCAACCTCATCCGCCATCTCCGGGACCAGGGCATTGCCGTGGTGCTGATCAGCCACCGCATGCCCGACGTGTTCGACGTCGCCGACCGCGTCATCGTCATGCGCCGCGGCCGCAAGGTAGCCGACAAGAAGATCGCCTCGAGCTCGCCCGAGGAAGTCACCGGGCTGATCACCGGCGCCATTGAACAGGTTGCTTGATCGCGCGGAATTCCGCGCCGCACCTCTCAGGAAAGGTCGATAATGGCAGTCACTCTTGACCAGACGATCGCGCAGAAGCAGCACACCTTCCTGTCGCGGCTCTTTGCCAACCAGACCTTCTGGGTGGTGATCGCGGTCATCCTCGCCTGCCTGTTCCTGTCCTTCGCCACCGATTCCTTCGCCACGTCGAAGAACATCTTCAACATCACCCGCAACGTCACATTCGTGGCCATCGTCGCGCTCGGCATGACCTTCGTCATCATCACCGGCGGTATCGATCTGTCGGTCGGTTCGGTGCTTTGCCTGTGCTCCATGGTGCTCGCCGTGACCATGCATGCCGGCTATTCGATCGAAATCGGCATCCTGGCCACGATCGTCACCGCGCTCGCCATCGGCGCCTTCAACGGCGTGCTCATCGCCTATCTGGGCTTTCCGCCCTTCGTGGTGACGCTTGGCATGCTCTCGGTCGCCCGCAGCCTCGCCATGGTCGCCTCGAACAACACCGTGGTCTTCCAGTTCGGACCGGATCACCAGAAGCTTCTGGCGCTGGGCGGCGGCGCCTGGCTGTTCGGCATCGCCAATCCGGTGCTCTACATGATCGTCCTGGCGCTGATCACCGGCTTCATCCTGCGCTGGACCAGGTTCGGCAGGCACATCTTCGCCATCGGCGGCAATGAGCACGCCGCGACGCTGACCGGCGTTCCGGTCAAGCAGATCAAGGTCGCCGTCTACATGATCTCGGCGCTTTCAGCGGGGCTTGCCGGCATCATCCAGACCGGCTGGCTCGGCGCCGTCACCACCAATCTCGGCACCGGCATGGAGCTGCAGGTCATCGCCGCGACCGTCATCGGCGGCGCCAATCTCGCTGGCGGCGTCGGCACGGCGCTCGGCGCCATCGTCGGCGCCGCACTCATCGAGGTCATCCGCAACAGCCTTGGCCTGCTTGGCATCAACGCCTTCTGGCAGGGCACCTTCATCGGCGGCGCGATCATCCTGGCGGTGCTGTTCGACCGCGTCCGCAACTTCCGCCGCAGTGATTAGCTTTCCCTTCTCCCCTTGTGCCCCTTGCGGGAGAAGGGAAGCCGCTCCTCACCTCACCTCGAACTGCGGATCGACCGGAATCTGCATTGCCGTCACCAGATGGTTGGTCTGCCCGGCCAGTCCGATGATCGACACCAGCTCGCTATGCTGCGCGTCGGTCATGCCCTTGGCGCGGGCGGCGGCGGTGTGCGAATGGATGCAGTAGGAGCAGCCATTGGCTGTGGAGACGGCGATATAGATCATTTCCTTGGTCAGCGGATCGATGGCGCTGTCGGCGATCATCACCGCCTTCAGCTGTTCCCACACACGCTTCAGCGAGACCGGATCATTGGCCAGCCCGCGCCAGAAATTGTTGACGAAGTCGGATTTGCGCGTCGCGCGGATATCGTCGAACACGGCCTTCACCGCCGGGATCTTTTCGACCTCGGCATCGGTCAGAAGTTTCGTAGTGGCCATGGCGTTTTCCTTTCCGTGAATTGATGGTGCCGCTCGTTGAATCAAGTGTTGCGCATAGACGGCTAACCTGTTTGTCCGATTCAGTTTTAGCTCGAAACAACACACAGGATCCTCGGGTCTGCGCGCGTCGCTTCGCTCCTTGCTCCGCCCGTGGATGACGAAGGGACGGACGATTCGGCCAATTGTCGAAGTGCAGCCAACACCCTAGTGCACTGCCGCATACAGCCAAGGGCGAGACCGTCGGAGGTTCCGGTGTTGAGCAATTGCAGGTACCAGGCGACCGACATCGCCATGATCGCCACGGCCGACAGGTCGATGCCGCGGATGATGGCAAAGACGGCGTCAATCATCCGTCGAGCGATCGGAGCTTCGGCTGCGCTTAGGCTGCGGACCGCGGCAGGCCCGGTCCAGTCCAGAGCTTATCCAACAAACTTCCGTGCCGGCCGATCGCCTGTTATGGATGAGCGTGGGGGTGGCCGAGGAAAATGCATGAAGCCCATCTATATCGACTACCTGAATGCGCTCGACATCGAAGCGCTGGCCATGAGCGATGCAGAGATCATCGGCGCCGTCGAAGCCGGGCTCGTCGCGCAAGGTAACGGCATGACGGTGATCGAGCCGCGCGTCCATCTTGAACCCGACCCCTCCTTCAACGGCCATTTCAACGTGCTGCGCGGCTATGTGGCGCCGCTCGACGCCGCCGGCGTCAAGATCGTCGGCGACTATGTCGACAACTACAAGCACGACCTGCCGTCCGAATTCGGCATCCTCAATCTTTTCGATCCGCGCACCGGCACGCCGCGCGCCATCCTCGACGCCACCGTCATCACCGACATGCGCACCGGCGCCGTCACCGCCATCGGTGCCAAGCACCTGGCGAAGAAGACGTCGAAAGTGCTCGGCCATATCGGCGCGCGCGGCACCGCCTACTGGAATGTACGGCTGCTCGACCACCTCTTCGACTTCGACGAGATCCGCGTCCATTCGCGCCGGCCGGAAAGCCGCCACGGCTTTGCCGCGAAACTTTCGGCCGATCTCGGCAAGACAGTCACCGCCGTCGCCGACTGGAGAAGCTGCGTCGACGGCGCCGATATCGTCGTCGAGGCCTCTCGCCTCAACGAGCCGCAGCCTCTGCTCAAGACCGAATGGATCAAGCCCGGCGCGCTGGTGGTGCCCTATGGCACGATGAGCGCGGTGGAACTTTCGCTCACCGACATCATGTCCAAGATCGTCGTCGACGACTGGGGCCAGTGCAAAGGCGGCAAGTTCGGCTCGCTGCGCGCCCATGTCGAAACCGGGCGCCTGAGCGAGGCGACGCTCCATGCCGAGCTCGGCCAGATCGCCGCCGGCCTGAAAGCCGGACGCGAAAGCAACGGCGAGACGATCCTGTTCTGGCATCGCGGCCTCTCGCTTTCCGATATCGCGCTTGGCAAGGCCATGCTCGCCAAGGCGGGCGAAGATGGCATCGGCCAGAGGCTGCGCTTCGCATGAGCCCGCTCGTTCTCACCGGCGCGGGCGTCAGCATCGAGGATGTGGTTGCCGCCGCGCGCAACGCCTGCAAGGTCGAGGTCACACCTTCCGTCATCGAAAAGCTCGCCAAGGCACGCCAGGTCCTCGATGCCGCCGCGGCCGGCGGCCAGCAGATCTACGGGCTGAACACCGGGCTGGGCGCCAATCTCGTCACCGCGGTCGAAGGCGACGCGAGCGCCTTCCAGCGCCAATTGATCGAAGGCCGCAGCGCCGCCGTCGGCGAGGCCCTGCCGGTGCCGACGGTGCGGGCGGCGATGTTTGCCCGCATTGCGATGCTCGCCTCCGGCGGTTCGGGTCTGTCGCCACGCGTGTTTACGGCGCTGGTCGAGGCGCTCAATGCCGGCGTGCATCCGGTGATGCCGTCGCTTGGCTCGATCGGCGCCGGCGATCTTCTGCTGATGACGGCGATAGCGCGCGTGCTGATCGGCGAAGGCGAAGCGGAATACCAGGGCCGTCGCATGCCTGCCGCCAAGGCGCTGATGATGGCGCGCCTCGCGCCGGTCAACCTCTCGCCCAAGGACGGCCTGTCGCTGATCAACGCCTCCGCAGTTTCTACCGGCTCCGCAGCGTTGGCGCTGGCCGATGCGCTCTCGGCGCTCGAACAGCAGCAGCAGGCCGGCGCGCTGACGATGGAAGGCATCGGCGCCAACCGCACGATCCTCGATCCGCGCCAGCATCTGGCGCGCCCGGGCGCATGCCAACAGCTTGCGGCGAAGGCGCTGCGCGACCTCCTGGCGCGCGATGAAGCGCCGGCGCCGACCACCATCCAGGATCCGCTGTCGATCCGTTGCATGCCGTCGATCAACGGCGCGCTGATCCAGGCGATCGACCATGCGCGGCTTGCCGCCGAGATCGAGCTGAACGCCGCCGCCGACAATCCGCTGGTGCTTGCAGAGGATTCGCTGGTCATGTCGACCGGCAATTTCCACACCGCATCGCTGTCGCTCGCCTTCGAAACGCTTGGCCTGGCAATCGCGCAATGCGCAGCAGCATCAGCCGCGCGTGTCATCCAACTCACCGGCTCAGGCCGCAATGGCCTGCCGAAATACCTGTCGCCGATCGGTGGCGCCTCGGCGGGCTTCGTCCCGCTGCAGAAAACGGCAACGGCGATCCTGGCCGCGATTCGTCACAAGGCCAATCCGGTGATGCTCGATTTCCTGCCTGTGTCCGAAGGCGTCGAGGATCACGCCGCACAGACGCCTCTCGCCGTCGCCAAATGCGCGGAGATGATCGTGCTATGGCGCCGGCTGATCGCGTTCGAGCTGATGGCGGCGGCGCAGGCCGTCGATTTGCGCGAGGGGGCCACGCTCGCGCCGGCGACCGGCGCAGTTCACACGGCCGTGCGCGCGCATGTGGCGACGCTCAAGGAAGACAGGCCGCTCGGCACTGACGCCGAAGCGCTTTATGCCGCCCTTGCCGGCGGAGCATGGCAAGGTTCGCCGGCTGCAGGCTGAAGCTTTCGGACTTTTGGTTCAGGACTTTGCGTCCACCTTCTTCATGAAGAGGGTGAGCTGATCCGGATCCATGTGCACGATATGCCTGTCTTCCGGATAGGCGCCGCTGTTGACGTCGTCGACATATTCGGAAAATGCCGCGATGCGCTCTTGCTGCAGCCGGTCATATTCGGCGGCGAAATTGCGGTAGACCTTCGAATGGCGCGGCATGTGACCGCGATTGGTGCCGAGAATATCCTCGGCGAACAGATATTGCGCGTCGCAGCCCGTGCCAGCGCCCATCGACAACATGATCAGCGGGGTGCGCTCGGAGATCGCCCTCGCCACTTCCACAGGAACCACCTCGATCTCGGCGCCGATGGCTCCGGCGGTCTCCAACTGCTTGACCGCCTCGAACACCTGCATGGCGGTGTCCGCGGTCTTGCCGACGGCCTTGAAACCGCCTGTCCAGGTGGCGCGCGAGGGGATCAACCCGACATGGCCGATGACGGGAATGGCATCGTCGGCCATGCGCTTGATCGTGGCATAGCCGGCGCTGCAATAGACGGCGTCGGCACCGGCCTTGTAGAGGCGGAACGACCAGCGGACGAAATCGTCGGCCGTGCCGATCTCGAAGAAGTTGTCGCCGGGCATGGTGAAGAGGCTGGGCGCCGCGTCGCGATATTGCGGACTGAGCACCAGTTCCGGCGGCACCGAGACGATGTCGATGCCGGCCCGCTCGGCGGCCTCGGCTTCTTCCAGCGTCAGCACGCGCAGCATGGTCAATTGCCGCTTGCCCTTCATGGCACGCAGATCGGCAACGGTCGGTCTCTTTCGGCTCATCGAACTTTGTTCCTTCGTTGTGTGGTAAGCGGCCGTTCCAGCCAATCAGCCGATATCGATCATCACCTTACCGGCCTCGACCTTGACCGGGTAGGTCTTGAGGTTGACGCAGACCGGCGCGCCCTTGGCCTGGCCGGTCCTGTAGTTGAAGCGCCCATTGTGCTTGGGGCATTCGATGATGTCGTCCATCACCAGCCCGTCGGCGAGATGAGCCTTTTCATGCGTGCAAAAACCGTCGGTCGCGAAGAACTCGTCGTCCGGCGAGCGGTAGATCGCGAAGCTGCGGCCGCCATGGTCGAAGCGGATCACATCCTCCTCATCCACGTCGCCCACCGCGCATGCTTCGACCCACTCCGCCATCGTCTTTCTCCGGATTGCTGTGCCACGCCTATTCGGCGGCCGCGTCCGTTATGTCGAGATCGTGGAACTCGCCGCGATAGGGCTTGGCCGTCGGCGGCAATTCGCGCCTGAGATAGTAGTCCTCGTATTTCAGCTGCCTGAGCAGCACCGGCCACACCTCGCGATAGGCGTGCCACATCGACGGGTTCGGCACCGGCAAATCGTGCTTGATCAAGTCATGCAGTTTCGGCAACGCGTGATAGGGCACCATCGGAAACATGTGATGCTCCACATGGTAGTTCATGTTCCAGTAGATGAACCGGCTGACCGGGTTCATATAGACGGTGCGCGTGTTGAGCCGGTGGTCGATGACGTTGTCGGCCAGCCCGATATGCTGCAGCAAGCCGGTCGTCACCATGTGCCAGGTGCCGTAGAGGCGCGGCAGGCCGATCAACACCAGAGGTATCCATGACCCAAGCGCGATCGCGACAGCGATCGTCGCGGCATACACGACCAGGTGCCAGCGCGCCGCGACAACCGCCCTCCTTTGCTCCATCTCCGGGATGTAGCTCTTCTCGTCGTCCGACAATTTGCCGAAGGCCTGGCGCACCAGCGCCGGCAGCGAATGGCGGAAATCGAGAATGCCGGTGAAGGCCAGCGCCGCCTTGATGAGATCGGGCGGTCGCATCACCGCGATTTCGGCGTCGCGGCCGACGATAATGGTGTCGGTGTGATGGCGCGCATGGCTCCAGCGCCACTGCACGGGATTGCGCATCAGCATGAACGAGGCGATGTGATAGACGACATCGTTCATCCAGCGCGTGCGGAAGGCGGTGCCGTGGCCGCATTCGTGCCAGCGCGAGTCGCTCGACGAGCCATAGAGCACGCCATAGACGAACAGGAACGGCACGATCCACCAACTGCCCCAGAACCAGACGATGCCGGCCGCGGAGCCCAGGATCGCGGCGATCCAGATGATGGTATCGCGGATCGCCGGCCCGTCGGAGCGCTGCATCAACTCTTTCATGGTCTTGCGCGCTACGTCCGTGTGATACCACTCGGCCGAGGCGAGCCCGGTCTCGACCGCCCGGCGCGTGCTTTCGCCGACAAGGCTGTAGTCGCGCTTCGTTCCGGCGGTTGTCGCCATCAATCACCTCCCCGGGGCGTCAGAGCCCGTTGGCGCGGAATTTTCTGTCGAGGAATTTCTTGGCGCGCGGCACGTCGTCTTCGGACAGATGCTCGATGATCACCGGGATGTTCGGATGCTTCTCGCTGAGCCGCTTCAGATAGAGATCGTAGTTGAGCGCGCCGAGCCCCGGGCCCGGCAGCTCGATTTCCCCGACGCCGCGGAACGTCAGCCCTTCATGCGCGTCCACGTCGCCGATGTCGGCATGCTTCTCGGCCTTGTCTGAGCCCGAGCGCTTCACGTCCTTGGCATGCGCTATTCTGATCTTGTCGGTGAGCGTGTCGAACACCTGGTTCAGCACTTGCTCCATGCGGTCGATATTGTGCGCCTCGAAGTAGTTGGTCGGATCCATCAGAAGGCCGAGGCCGGGATGGTCGACCTGGGCGAACATCCTCACCGTCTCCTCGACCGAACCGACGACGTTGTTGACATAGGTCTCGAGCAAGAACACCGCGCCGTGGTCGTACGCCGTCTGTGCGAGGTCGGAGATCACCTTGCGGCACTCCGCGAAGCCTTCCTCAGTCTTGTTCTTCGGATGATGCATCCAGTCGGATTCGGTGTTGTAGGTTCCGGTTTCCGAGATCACATAGGGCGAGCCGAATTCGCGCGCGTTGCGGATGATCTCCTTGAGATAGGCAAGCCGCTTTTCGCGCTCAACCTTGTCGGGGTGGATGATGTTCGTGTAGCCGGACACGCAGCAGATCGGCAGGTTGTGGTCTCGGAACGTGTCGCGCACCTTCCTTGCCTTGTCCCTGGTGATCTGACCGGCCGAGAGATCGATATCCTTGAAATGCAGGTCGAGCTGCACCGTGTTGAACCCGAGCGCGCGGATACGCCTGGCGACGTCCTCGAGCTCGTAGGGGAAATAGCCTGTGAAGATACCTGCCTGCATCATGAGGTGAAGTCCTCCCGGTAAGCGATTCTGTTGTCTTGCCTTCGACCGCCTCAGTCGATGCGGATTTCGGACAGCTTGACTGTGCGGCCTTCGGCCATCGACCGGTAGCCGGCCTCGACCAGCGCCATCGTCTTGACGTTGTCGGCAACGGAGAGCGCCGGCGGCGTACCGGCCTTCAGTGCATGCTGAAGCTGTTCCATCACGCCGATGAAGGCGTGGGGGAACCACATCGTCTCCCAGCTTGGACTAACCCATTCACCGCCCGTCGTCTCGGCCGAGGCATAGGTCAGCGTCGAGGCGACGCCCTTCGGCCAGCCGATCGTGCCCTTGGCGACGCCCATGGTGCCATCGACGCGCCAGGCGATGTGCTGGTCGTCCTGGTAGCCTTCCTGGCGCGGACCGGACCAGACGTCCTCCAGCGACACCGCAAACACGCCGGAGGGGAAGCGGAGTGTCGACACTGTGATGCCGTCGGAATGCTCGAACCTGGTGCGCGGGTCCTTGCGCGCAAGCGTGGTGATGTCGTCCGGATCGCCGAACAGGAAGCGCAGCACGTCGAGATGGTGCACGCTCATATTGGCGAGCGTCAGCCGGTCGTAACCGGCAAGGAAGGTCTGCCAGTGCGGGATCGCATGCATGTCGATCTCGGCAAACACGATCTCGCCCAGCGCGCCGCTGTCCATGATCTGCTTCAAGACGCGCATCGACTGGTCATAGCGCATGTTCTGGTTGACCGAGAGCATCTTGCCGGAAGCCGCCGCCTCGTCGCGCAGCTTGACCGCTTCCTCGACCGAAAGCGCCAGCGGCTTCTGCGCCAGAATCGCCTTGATATTCGGCTGCTTCAATGCGTGACGGATCAGCGCCGGCTGCTGGTCCGGTGGGAAAGCGAGGTCGACGATCTCGACGCGGCTGTCCTCTATCAGTTGCTCAGGCGTATCGTGTACGGTCGGAATGCTCCAGCGATCCGCGACCTTCTGCGCGTTTGACTTGGTGCGCGAAGCGATCGCCACCACCGGAAAGCCGGCTTCATGATAGGCGGCCAGATGGCATTCGGCCATGATCATGCCGGCGCCGATGCAGCCGATCCGGTAGTCCTTGACCCGGACTTTCACGTCCGGCTCGAAACCCATGCTTGCCATCCATTCCTCCGTCGAGGACTGGATATAACGCGATGGTCCGGGCTTCAGCCAAGTCCCGCGCCATCATTTCCCATCAGTGCCGGCGGTCGGGCCTATGCTGCGATCAGCACCGTGCTGTCCGGCGACCACCTGAGCACCACCGGCTCGCCTTCGGCCAACCGTCCGGCGCCGGTGTTCTGGACGATCACTTTCAGCGTCTGGCCTTCCCGGTCGACAAAGTAAGTGCTGTTGTTGCCGGCGAAGATGCGTTTTGAGACCCGCCCTTGGAGCGTGTTGGCGTCGGCTTGATCCGGTTTTGCCAGACCGGTCGAGATTTGAATCCGCTCGGGCCGAACCGCGCAGCTCGCCTTGGCGCCGGCCGGCACCGATGCGCCTGTCGAAGCCTCGATCGTCGTGCCGTCAGGCAGCTTGATCCCGGAGCCGGTCGCATCGCCGCGAAAGATGTTGGCGTCGCCGAGGAAGGTCGCGGCGAACTCACTTTGCGGCCTGTCGTAGATCTCTTCCGGCGGACCTTCCTGCACCAGTGTGCCGTCGCGCAGGATGCCTATGCGGTCGCTCATCGTCAGCGCCTCTTCCTGGTCGTGGGTGACGAAGATGGTGGTGATGCCGATCTCGCGCTGGATGCGCTTCAGCTCGATCTGCATGTCGACGCGCAGCGCCTTGTCGAGCGCGCCGAGCGGCTCGTCCAGCAAAAGCACGCGCGGCTTGGTGACGATGGCGCGCGCCAGCGCCACGCGCTGGCGCTGGCCGCCGGAGAGCTGATGCGGCCGGCGGCCGCCGAGCTTTCCGAGCTGTACGAGGTCGAGCGCGCGTTGCACTTCCGCTGCGATCGTCGCCTTCGCCTCGCCGCGCACCGAAAGCCCGAAGGCGACATTGTCGGCGACGCTCATATTTGGAAACAGCGCATAGTTCTGGAACACCATGCCGATGCAGCGCTTCTCGACAGGCACCCGCTCGACACTTTCGCCGCCGATGGCGATGCGGCCGGAGTCCGGAAAATCGAAGCCGGCGATCTGCCTGAGCAGCGTGGTCTTGCCGCTGCCCGATGGGCCGAGCAGCGCATAGAAGCCACCATCGGCAAAATCGATCGAGACGTCGTCCAGCGCCTTGTGGGCGCCGAAGCTGCGGGAGACGTTCGCTACCTGGACGCCGGCCATTATTTCTCTCCGCCGAATTTGAAGAAGCGTGCCGTCAGCAGCATGAGCGCCATGGAAACGACAATGATGATCGTCGAAACCGCGTTGATCTCGGGCGTGAAGCCCTTGCGGATCGCGGCATAGATTTCGACCGGCAGCGTCGTCTGGCCGGGTGTCGACAGGAAATACGAAACCACGAACTGATCGAACGACACGGCGAAGGCGAACAGCCCGCCGGCGATCACACCAGGCATGATCCAAGGCAGCGTGACGCGCATGGTCACTTGCCACTGGTTGGCGCCGAGCGAGCGCGCCGCTTCTTCCAGCTCAGGCGCGAAGGTCTGCAGCCGTGCCGAGACAACGACGATCACATAAGGCAGCGCCAGCGCCACATGGCCGAGCAGGATGGCGATGAGCCCGCGGCCGATGCCGACGCCGAAGAAGAAGATCAGCATCGCCGTGCCGGTGATCAGCCACGGAATGGCGATCGGCGGGAAGAGCAGCGCCTGCAGGAATTTCTTGCCGCGAAACTCGTAGCGGTAGAGCGCCAGCGAGGCCATCGCGCCCAGCGTCGTTGAGATGATCGTGGTGATGACGGCGATCTCGATGCTGTTCCATGTCGCCGCGATCAGCTGGTCGTTGTGCCAGAGCGAAGCATACCAGTCCGTCGTCCACTCGAACGGCAATTGGTAGAAGGGCGATGTGTTGAACGACATCAGCGCCATGATGATGATCGGCAGATAGAGGAAGGCGAGCAAAAGCACGATGTAGAAGCGCCCGAGCCATTCGAGGATGCGCGTCGTCGCCATCAGCCTGCCCTCCGCAAAACTGGAGCGGCCAGTGCCAGGATGATCAGCACGACCGCGAGCAGGATGAAGGAGAGTGCCGCGCCCAGCGGCCAGTTGAAGACGGCGACGAACTGGTCCTCGATGACTGTGCCGTAGAAGGTACCGGTGCGGCCGCCGAGGATGCGCGGCTCCATGAAGGAGCCGACCACCGGCACGAAGATCAGCGCTGAACCCGCGATCAGGCCCGGCATCGACAGCGGGATGATCACCCGCCACAACACCTGCCGCCGCGAGGCGCCGAGCGACCGGCCGGCCTCGATCAGCGAGTCGTCGATGGCCTGCAGCGTCAGATAGCAGGTGAGCACCATGTAGGGCACGTAGGAGTGCACCAGGCCGATGATGACGGCGGGATAGGAGTACATCAGATCGATGTTGATCTTGAACGGCAGCACCGCGTTGAGCGTCGTATCGAGGATGCCGCCCTCGCGCAGCACCATCGCCCACGAGAAGATGCGCACCAGCCCGTTCGACCAGAACGGCAGGATGACGAGCAGGAAGATCGCCTCGCGGCTGCGCCCCTTCAGCACCTTGGCCAGCACATAGGCTGCCGGATAGCCGATGACGACGCACCACAGCGTAACCTCGAGCCCGAGACGCAGTGATGCGAGCAGCAGTTTCGAATAGAGGCTTTGCGAAAAGAAGGCCGCGTAATTGCCGAGCGTGAACGACCACTCCTTCCCGGCCAGCGGCAGGTCGGTCATGAACGAGAAGAACACCATGGCCGACAGCGGCAGGAAGATCGCCACCGTCAACCACAGATAGGCGGGAAGGAGAAGCGGCAGGGCGGGCCTCAATTCGCGGCGCGAACCGATCGCAAGCTGGTCAGCCATTTTGCCTCTCCTCCCAAAGACGCCTCTTACTTCACGTTGACCTTCAGCTCCTGCCACAGCGCCAGATACTTCTCGCGCTGCTCGTCGGTGATCGGCGCCTGGAACTGGATGCGCTTGGCGACCTCCGGATCACCCATCACCTTGCGGTTGAAGGCATCCTCAGGCAGGGCGTCGACCGCCTTGGTGTTGGCCGAGACCGGCGCGCCGACCTTGGTGACCCATTCGACGTAGAATTTCGGGTCGATCATGTAGTTGATGAAGGCCTCGGCGCCGGCGACGTTCTTCGAGCCGACGGGGATCGAGAAGGCGTCGAGCCAGGCGACCGAGCCTTCTTGCGGGATGACCAGCGAGACCGGCAGCTTGAAATGTGTCTTGGCGCGGTCGGCCGAGCCGCTCCAATAGGTGCCGATGTCGATCTGGTTGGAGGCGACCATCTGGTTCCAGTCGTTCTCCGAGCTCCAGAACGTCTTGATCTGCGGCATCAGCGAGGTGAGCTTCGCCTTGACCGCTTCCATATCCTTGATGTCGTTGATGTTCTGTCCCGACGCGAGAGCGCCGAACTGCACCGCCTCGACCGCGTCGTCGCGGATGATGACGCGGCCCTTATGCGCCGGGTCCCACATCTCGGTGATGCTCGTCGGCGGCTTGTCGAAGGATTTTTCGTTGATGGCCAAAGCGGTCAAGCCCCAGACCCACGGCACGCCATAGACCTTGCCGTCATGATTGAGCATCGGCGAGCCGGCCTTGTCCTTGGCGATGTCGGCATAGTTGGAAAGTTTTGAGACATCGATCGGCTGGATCAGCTTGCCGGCCATCGCCTGGTCGTTGAAGGCGGCATTGATCATGACGACGTCGTAGAGGCCCGGATTGGTCCGGATCTTGGTCAGCATCTCCTGTTCGGAGTTGAAGAAGTCGTTGACCACCTTGAAGCCGGTCGCCTTCTCGAAATTGGCGACCGCCCACGGCTCGTCGGCGCCATAGCCTTTCCAGTTGAGCACATGCACTTCCTCGGCTGCTTGTGCTGCCAAAGGGAATGCGCAAACCGTGAATGCGGAGACGAAGACGGCGGTCGCCGTCAGGAAAGCGGTCAGTCTGGGCATGCGCATGTTTGTTTTCCTCTCATTGTTTTGCCCGGTTGATGGGCTCGTTAAGTTGCAGTCGCTTCCTCTCGGCCATGCGCGGTCGTTGCTGGGCCGTGCTGGTTCAGGAATTCCTCGATTTCTTCATGGGTGGGCGCCGAGGAGCCTCCATGACGGGTGACGGAAAGGGCCGCCGCGGCATTGGCGTAGCGGGCCGCCTCACAGGGCGGCGTGCTCCGCGACAATGCGCTGACGAAGGCGCCGATATGCGTGTCGCCGGCGCCATTGGTATCGACGGCCTCCACCTTGAAGCCGGGCACCGCGCGGGTGCCGCCATCGGCCATGCGCACAAGGCAGCCATGCGCGCCGGCGCGGATGACGACGCCCTCGGCCCTGGGGCAGTGGTCGGCGAGCAATCGGATGGCGACGGTCTGAGCATCGCCGGCGCCGGCGATTTCGGCGGCCTCGTTGGTGTTGCAACTCAGCCAGGTCGTGCGCGCGAGAACCCTGTCCAGGATCGGCCGCGGAATGCCGGCGATCACCGGCGTCGGGTCGAAGACAAAGGGAATGCCGGCTGGCAGCGCCTCGATCCAGTCGGTGAGCACGTCGCGGCTGCCGGGGTAGCTCAGCGTGTAGCCGGAGGTGAAAACCCAGTCCCCTGCCATGATCGTGACAGGCGCCATCATGTCCGATGTGAGCTGGCTCTCGGCCCCCGGCCACGAAACAAAGGTGCGTTCGGCGTCGCCGCTGATCATGGCAACGCAATTGCCGCTGTCCATCGAGACCGACGGCGGCGTCAGCGTCTCGATACCTTCAGTCGCGAAAGCGGCGCGCAGGAAGTCGCCGTCAGGTCCGGTGCCGAGCTGGCCGCCGAACACAACCTTCATGCCGGTGCGGCTTGCCGCGACCATCATGTTGAAGCCGCCGCCGGCGACCCGCGCGTAGCTCGTCGCGGTCTTTTCCGTGCCAGCCGCCGGCAAGGCATCGATGCGGTAGACATAGTCGACCACAGCGCTGCCGACATGGACGAGCCGCCCGCTCATCAGGCGTCCTCCTTGCCTGGACCGGCCTTGGAGTCGCGGGCGGCGACCAGATCGACAGCCAACGCGCGGACGTCCGCGATGTCGATGCCACGCAGCTGGGCGATACGATCCTGCGGCAGCTTCGACAGGCCGGCGCAGGCGCCGGCCATGCCGGCGGCGATGGCGCCGATCGTGTCGGTGTCACCGCCGAGATTGGCTGCGATGACCGCAGCCCGCCATGCATCGCCTTGCGCGACTTCCAGCACCGCGAATGCCGCCGGCACCGATTCCTGGCTGGCGACGCCGGTACCGATAAGGTCGACGATCAGCTTGATTGCTTCTTTTTCCGCCTTGCCGCGAACAAGCGCCTGCGCCCAGAGAATGCGCGCGGCGATGTCGCCGCCGGTGACCCAATGGCCGAGCGCAGCGCCAAGTCGTGCCGCTGCGGCCGCATGGCCGCAAGCGGCACGCCAATCGCCACCCGAGACACCGAGACTGACAGCGGCAGCGACCGCGGCAGCCGATGCAATGGCGATCGAGGTGTTGTGCGTGGCCCGGCAGGTCTGAGCGACCTTGGCGACGAGAGCGTCGAGCGGCTCCGGCGGCATCATGATGCCGACCGGCGCGATGCGCATCGCCGCACCGTTGGTGTCGCCGCTGCGCCCAGCCTCTTCGGCCGGCACGCCGCTGTTGATGGCGTCGATGGCGCGCTTGGTCGATGGTCCAAGCAGGTCATAGCTGCCGCGCGCCTTGACGTCGCGCTCCCAGTCGAGCAGCGCGTTGACCCAGCGCGCATGGTCGAAACGCTCGCCGGACTCGACAAGGATACGGCCAAGCAACAGCGCCTGTTCGGTATCGTCGGTAATCGTGCCGGCCGGCAGCCCTTTCGATACCGGGTGATCGGCTGAAGGCGCGACGAAATCCTCGACATGGCCGTAGAGCCCGGCGATGCGGGCCGGCGACAGAAGCTGCGTCGGCATGCCCAGCGCATCGCCAAGCGCCCCGCCGATCAGCGCGCCCATTGCCCGATCCATCGAGGCAGCGTCCGCCATGCTCAGAACTCCAGATGGAGCGCGAAATGCGCCGGGTTGAGCAGGCTGGTGACGAATTCGATGGCGCGTCCGTCGGCGGCGCGCGTCAGGCGGCGTGTGCGCAGGAACGGCGTGCCGGGCGCGCAGTCGAGGATCGCGGCGTCGGCGGCGCTCAGCATCTCGATATCGACCCATTCCTCGCCGTGGTCGGGAACCAGCCCAGCCCCGCGCAGCGTCTGGTGCAGCGTGCCTTCGCGCAGGCCGCGCAGCGGTATGTCTTCCAATTCGGGCGACAGCGGCAGGCGGCTGCGCTCGATCGAGATGGCGTGGCCGTCATCGGCATTGGTGCGGGCGCGGTCGACGGCGATGAACGACGAGCTCTCGACCCCGAGCCTGGCCGCCAGTTCCGCGTCCTCGATAACCTCGAGCCGCAATGTGCGGGTCTCGGCATTGGCGCCCGCATTGGCAAGCGCGCGTGACCAGCCGATCGCGTCATCGACCGGCATGCCGTCGAAGGTGACGAAGGAGCCGATGCCGACCTTGGTGGTGATGAGCCCCCGGCTCGACAGTTCTTCAAGCCCCTTGCGGACTGTGTTGCGGCTGACGGAGAAGCGCTGGACGAGCTCGTTCTCGCTCTGCAGGCGGTCGCCGAAGCCGAGCAGGCCGGAGCGTATCTCATGCTCCAGAACCGTCGCGATCTGCTCCGGCTTGCCCGTGCCGGGAGTGAGCTGTATCGCGCGACGGGCCATATCGATACCTGTTCAGTGAACCTGTATAATCCTGTTCATTATCGTATCTGAAATAAAGCGTCAACGGCCTTCGCCCAGACGATCGATTGGGCGTTAAACGAAGAAGAACTCCTCGATGCGCCGCTTGGCCTTGCGAAGCACCGGCAAGATGTCGCGCTCCATCGCCTCGACCGAGAAACGGGCCGACTGCGTCGAGACGTTGATGGCAGCGACAGTGCGGCCGGCGCGATCTATGATCGGTACCGCGATCGAGCGCAGTCCGAGTTCGAGTTCCTCGTCGACGATGGAAAAGCCATCTGCCCTCGCCTTGTCGATGGCCTTGCCGAGCGCGGCGCGGCCGGTGATCGTCTTCGACGTTCGCCGCTCGACCGTCATTTGCGTCAGGAAGGTGTTCAAGTCATCCGCCGGCAGGCCGGAAAGCAGCACCCGCCCCATCGAGGTGCAGTATGCCGGCAGCCTCGTGCCGACATCCAGCGCCACGCTCAAGATACGCCGTCCGGGAATGCGCGCGACATAGACGACGTCCTCGCCCGACAGCACAGCCGCGTTGCAGGCTTCGTCGAATTTGCCGGCCACCTCGCGCATGATGGGCGCCGCGAAGGTCCAGAGCGAAGCGCCGCCGAGCCAGGTCCGCGCGACGGTCAAAAGACGCGTCGAGAGCGAAAACAGCCGGCCGGATTGCGTTGCGTAGCCCGTGGCAACCAATGTCAGCAGAAAGCGGCGGGCGCCCGCGCGGGTGAGATCCGCCTCCTCGGCCATCTCGGTCAGCGTCATGCCGGCCGGATGGCGCGCGAGGATTTCCATCACCGCCAGGCCGCGTTCCAGCGAGCCGACATGATCGCGTGAAGTAGCTTTCTCTTCCACGAACGTCTCCAGGCCGGCGTTGACTCTTCGCAACGATTGGAGCTAGAAGTATCTCATATAAAACATATGTTCGCAATACGAACTTCTTCAATCGAAGGAGCCTGGAGATGGTCAAGTTCCTGCCGCTGAAAGAAGCGGTCACGGAAAATCTACATGACGGCGATGCGGTCGCTTTCGAGGGCTTCACCCATCTGATCCCGACCGCCGCGGCGCATGAGGCGATCCGCCAGGGCTTTCGCGATCTGACGCTCATCCGCATGACGCCCGACCTGATCTACGACCAGATGATCGGCATGGGCATGGCGAGGAAGATCGTTTTTTCCTATCTCGGCAATCCGGGCGTCGGCCTGCTCAGGCGCGCCCGAGACGCCATCGAGAACGGTTTTCCCCGCGCCATCGAGGTCGAGGAGCACAGCCACGCCGGCATGGCCAACGCCTATGAAGCGGGCGCCGCTGGCCTGCCCTGCGCGGTATTCCGCGGCTATCGCGGCGCCGGTCTGGCTGAAGTCAATCCGAACATCAAATCCGTCACCTGCCCGTTCACCGGCGAGGTGCTGGCTGCTGTCCCGGCGATAAGGCCGGACGTCACCTTGATCCACGCGCAGAAGGCGGACCGGAAAGGCAACGTGCTGGTCGAAGGCATCATCGGCATCCAGAAAGAGGCAGCTCTTGCCGCAAAGCGCGCTGTGGTGACGGTCGAGGAAGTGGTCGACAATTTCGACGACCTCCACCCCAACCTCACCGTGCTGCCGAACTGGACGATCGCGGCGATTTCGGTCGTGCCGGGCGGCTCGCACCCCTCCTACACGCATGGCTACTACGAGCGCGACAACGCCGCCTATCTCGAATGGGACGAGATCGCCGCCGACCGCGACCGCTTTCAGGCGTGGATCCGCAAGAACGTCATCGAGAGCAGCGCGGACGACTTTGCCGGCCGTGTCGAGCATCTGAGGAAAGCCGCATGAGCGACGCTGACAATCTGGGGTTCACCCCAAACGAGATGATGACGATTGCCGCCAGCCGCGCCTTGAAAGGCGACGATGTCTGCTTCGTCGGCATCGGCGCGCCGTCGGCCGCCTGCAACGTCGCGCGGCTGACGCATGCGCCTGACATCACGCTGATCTATGAGAGCGGCACCATCGGCACAGCCCCGAACGTGTTGCCGCTGTCGATCGGCGACGGCGAACTGTGCGAGACGGCGGTCACCACCGTCGCGGTGCCGGAGATGTTCCGCTACTGGCTGCAGGGCGGCCGCATCTCGATCGGCTTCCTGGGTGCCGCCCAGCTCGACAAATTCGGCAATATCAACACCACCGTCATCGGCGACTATGCGCATCCCAGGACCCGCCTCCCCGGCGGCGGCGGCGCGCCGGAGATCGCCACCTCGTCGAGACAGGTCTACATCACCATGGCGCAGTCGAAGCGCGGCATGGTCGAGAAGATCGACTTCTTCACCTCCTTCGGCCATGGCGACGGTGGCGATCACCGCAAGCGGCTCGGCATCGACACGGCCGGCCCGACGCTTCTGATCACCGACCTCGCCATCTGGAAACCCAATCCGGTCACCAAGGAATTCACCGTCGTCTCGCTGCATCCCGGCATCACGCGCCAGCAGGTTCAGGACACTTGTGGCTGGACGGTCAAGTTCGCCGAGGCCCTTGACGAGACGCCGGCGCCGACGGAACTCGAGCTGAAGACATTGCGCGACCTGCAGGCCCGCACCAAGGCGGCGCATGCGGGAACCGCCAAAGGGAAAGCTGCATAAATGGCTGAAGCCTTCATCTGCGATTACATCCGCACACCGATCGGCCGCTTTGGCGGTTCGTTGTCCTCTGTGCGCGCCGACGATCTTGGCGCCATCCCGATGAAGGCACTCATGGAGCGCAATGCCGGCGTCGACTGGGCGGCAATCGACGACGTCGTCTATGGCTGCGCCAACCAGGCCGGCGAGGACAACCGCAACGTGGCGCGCATGGCGCTGCTGCTTGCCGGCCTCTCGCAGGAAATCCCGGGTTCGACCGTCAACCGCCTGTGCGGCTCGGGCATGGATGCCGTCACCATCGCCGCGCGCGCCGTCAAGGCCGGCGAGGCCGAGCTGACGATTGCCGGTGGCGTCGAATCGATGAGCCGCGCGCCCTTCGTCATGCCGAAGGCCGACACCGCCTTCTCACGCAATGCCGAAATCCACGACACCACCATCGGCTGGCGTTTCATCAACCCGCTGATGAAGAAACAGTATGGCGTCGATTCCATGCCGGAGACCGGCGAGAACGTCGCCGAGGATTTTTCCGTCAGCAGAGCCGATCAGGACGCCTTCGCCGTCCGCAGCCAGGACAAGGCGGTGGCCGCGCAAGCCAATGGCCGGCTGGCGAAAGAGATCACGCCGGTGGCCATCCCGCAGAAGAAGGGCGATGCAATCATTGTCTCGAAAGACGAGCATCCCCGCGCCGGCACGACCATCGAAGCACTGGCCAAATTGCCGACGCCGTTCCGCCTGGGTGGCACTGTCACCGCCGGCAATGCCTCCGGCGTCAATGACGGTTCCGCCGCGCTGATCATCGCCTCCGAAGTGGCGGCGAAGAAGCATGGCCTGACACCGATCGCCCGTATCCTCGGCGGTGCGGTCGCAGGTGTGGCGCCGCGGATCATGGGTATCGGCCCGGCGCCGGCCACGAAGAAACTTTGCGCCCGCCTCGGCCTGACGCCGGAGCAATTCGATGTCATCGAATTGAACGAAGCCTTCGCCTCGCAGGGCATTGCCGTGCTCCGCCAACTCGGAATTTCCGAGAAGGCGGAGCATGTCAACCCTAATGGCGGCGCCATCGCGCTCGGGCACCCGCTCGGCATGTCGGGCGCGCGCATCACCGGCACGGCAGCGCTCGAGTTGCGCGAACGCGGCGGCAAACTGGCTTTAGCCACCATGTGCATCGGCGTCGGCCAGGGGATTGCGATCGCGCTGGAGCGGGTTTGACCGCTCACGCAGATCAATACGGCAGCCCGACGTAGTTTTCGGCGAGTGCCGTCGATGCAGCTTTGGAATGCACGAGGTAATCGAGCTCGGCTTCCTGGATGCGCTGACCGAATTCGCCCGTCTCGGGAAAACGGTGCAGCATCGTCGTCATCCACCAGGAGAAGCGCACCGCTTTCCAGACACGCGCCAGCGCCTTGGCTGAGTAGGCGTCGAGCCCGGCCTGCGATCTGTCGGAAAAGAACTCGCGAAGCCCGGCAAAGAGATAGCGCACGTCGCTGGCAGCGAGATTGAGGCCCTTGGCGCCGGTCGGCGGCACGATGTGGGCGGCGTCGCCGACAAGGAACAGCCGGCCGAAGCGCATCGGCTCGGCGACGAAGGAGCGCAGCGGCGCGATCGACTTCTCGAAGGATGGACCGGTGGTGACGGCGGCGGCCGTCCGCGGCGGTAACCGACGGCGCAACTCATCCCAGAAGCGCTCGTCCGACCAGGCCCCGACGCGCTCATCGGCGGGAACCTGCACATAGTAACGGCTGCGCTGCGGCGAACGCATCGAGCAGAGTGCAAAGCCGCGCTCGTGATTGGCATAGACCAGCTCGGGGTCGGCGGGCGGCACCTCGGCCAGCACGCCCAGCCAGCCGAACGGATATTGCCGCTCGAAAGTCTTCAGCGCGCCCTCCGGCGCCGAGCGGCGGCTGACGCCGTGGTAGCCGTCGCAGCCGGCGATGAAGTCGCAGTCGATGCGATGCGTCGCGCCGTCCTTGTCGTAGGTGACGAAGGGCGATGCGCCGCCGAAATCATGCAGCGCGACATTCGACGTTTCATAGACGGTGACGTGTCCCGCCGCCTCGCGCTTATCCATCAGATCGTGCGTCACCTCGGTCTGCCCGTAGACGGTGACATGCCTGCCGCCGGTGAGCGCCGTGAGGTCGATGCGGTGCAGTCGCCCGTCGAAGGCGAGCGAGATGCCGGAATGCGGTAGCCCCTCGGCGTGCAATCTATCCGCGGCGCCCGCTTCGCCGAGCAGGTCGACCGTGCCCTGTTCGAGCACGCCGGCGCGAACGCGCCCGAGAACATGCTCGCGGCTCGACCGATCGAGGATGATTGTCTCGACGCCGATGCCGGCGAGCAACTGGCCAAGCAGCAGGCCGGACGGTCCGGACCCAATGATAGCGACCTGCGTGCGCATTAGATCCCTTCACACATGTCGTTCTCCCGAAACCACCGCGCACTTTTGGGCGACATGCGTCAGTGTCCAAGACTTTCAATCTGGGCAGCAAGCTCGGCCGCAAGCCTGAGCGCGGCCGCCGTCGCCACCACCATTTGCGGCAGGATGAGCCATTCCAGCGTCCAGGCCGCACCCGACCGTTCCTGCTCGTGCACCAGCGCCTGATGCATCCCGGAGAGCTGGACGGCATTGAAGCGCGCCAGCGTCACCAGCGCTTCGGCCTTCACCGGGTTCTGCTTGTGCGGCATGGCCGACGAGCCGCCACCGCTGGACAGCCTGATGTCGGAGGCCGTCTGCGCCATCAGCGCAACGTCGTGCCCGAACTTGCCGAGGCTACCGGTCACCAGCGACAGCCAGCCGGCGAACTCGGCGAGCGCGTCGCGCTGACTATGCCATTGCGACGCGTCGGTAAGACCGAGCTTCGCGGCAAGTGCGGCGCGGACAGCGGCGGCCTTGTCGCCGAGCTTTTCCAGCGTGCCGGCGGCACCGCCGAACTGCACCACCATCAATCGGCCGGAGAGCTCTTTCAAGCGTTCCTGGTGACGCTCAAGCGGCGCTCGCCACGAAACGATCCGATCACACGCGGTTACGGGAATCGCCGGCTGCATGCGCGTCATCGCCATGAGCTCACGGTTTCCGAACTCCAGCTCCACGCCGGTGAGGCGGACGATGTTCTCGCCAAGCAGCAGGCTGATATGGTCGATAACCTGCCGCAGCCGCAGCATCAGCGAAGTGTCGATGACATCCTGGCTGGTGGCGCCGAAATGGACGTATGCATCGTGCGGCACGCCGACCGCGACTTTGATCTGCCGAACCAGTTCCGGCACCACGACGCCATCCTTGGTAACGCCAGTCCGCAGCTTCGCCGTGTCCGGCCGGAACGACGCCAGCGCTTTCACGATCGCCGCCTCGGCATCACGCGGGATGACGCCGCACCCGGCTTCCGCCGCTGCCAGTGCCCCCTCGAAACCGAGCATAGCGGCGATTTCGGCTTCGACGGAAAAATGCCTTGCCGCCTCTTCGTCGCCGAGCAGGCCGGAAAGCAGCGGGTGATCGAAGGGCGAAACGGTCATGGCGGTTGCGGTCAGCTGTCGAAGAAGACCGTCTCCTTTTCGCCCTGCAGGTGGACATCGAAAACGTAACTATCGCCCTGGCGCTCGGCGATCAGCGTCGGCACGCGCTGGCGATGTTCGATGCGCGCAAGGATCGGGTCCTCGGCGTTGGCCTTTTCCTCATCCGAGAAGTAAAGCCTGGTGTGCAGGCCGATATTGATGCCGCGCGCCACGATCCACAGCGTGATATGCGGCGCCATCAGCCGGCCGTCGCGGAATGGCACGCGGCCCGGCTTGATCGTGTGGAACAGGCAGACCCCGGTTTCCATGTCGGTCGGCTGCCGGCCCCATCCTGAGAAATTCGGGTCGGCGGCGCCGCGCAATTCCGCGGGCGAATTGTAGAGACCATCGGCATCCGCCTGCCAGACCTCGACGAGCGCATCCTTGAGCGGTGTGCCGGTGCCGTCGAGCACGCGGATGCGCAATTCGATCCGCTCGCCCTTGGTCTCACCGTCGACCATGGTCGAGCCGAGGTCGCTCGCATAGACGCCGCCGATGCCGCAGAAATTGGGCGTCAGCCCGATATGCCCATAGGGTCCGGCGGTCTGCGAAGGGCTTTCCTTCAGCCGGTCGAGCGACTGCGCCATCAATTGCCCTCCGGCCGGTTCTCGAACAGCGTCGAGCGGCGCCCGCGCAGCACGATGTCGAACTTGTAGGCAAGCGCGTCCATCGGAATGGTCGAGTGCATGTCGAGCGCGGCGATCAGCGCCTCGACCGCGGCCTTGTTGGAAATGCCGCCGACGATCGGACAGCGCCAGATCAGCGGATCGCCCTCAAAATACATCTGCGTGATCAGCCGCTGCGCGAAGCCGTGGCCGAACACGGAAAAATGGATATGCGCCGGCCGCCAGTCATTCGGGCCGTTCGGCCACGGATAGGGCCCGGGCCTGACGGTGCGAAAGGCATAGCCGCCATCGTCACCGGTGATCGTGCGGCCGCAGCCGCCGAAATTCGGATCGAGCGGCGCCAGATAGCCGTCCTTCTTGTGCCGGTAGCGTCCGCCGGCATTGGCCTGCCAGAATTCGAGCAGGACGCCGGGCACGCCCTTGCCGCGCTCGTCGAGCACGCGTCCATGGACGATGATGCGCTCACCGATGGCGCTCTCGCCGGCCTCGGCGAAGTTGTGAATCAGGTCGTTGTCGAGCTCGCCGAGCATCGCGTGCCCGAACACCGGGCCGGTGAGTTCCGACAGCGTGTTGTCGAACGACAGCAGCGCTTTTTGCGGCGAGCGCAGAACCGAGCTCTTGTAGCCCGGCGTGAACGCCGCCGGGTGCCATTGGCGGTCGCGCTGGAAGAAGACGCCGGTCTCCGGCGCCCGGTTGGAGCCGGGCTCAGCCATGGTCGGCTTCGTCCATCTGTGCGAACACCTCCTTGGCGATCTTGAAGGCGCGGTTGGCGGCCGGCACGCCCGCATAGATCGCGACATGCAGGAAGGCCTCGCAAATGTCGTCGCGCGAGGCGCCCGTATTGGCGGTGGCGCGCACATGCATGGCGACCTCCTCGTCATGGCCGAGCGCTGCAAGCAGCGCCAGCGTCACGATCGAACGCTCGCGTTTCGACCAGCCGGGCCGCGCCCATACCGTTCCCCAGGCGGCTTCGGTGATCAGTTGCTGGAAAGGTCGGTCGAAATCGGTCGCGGCATCTTCGGCGCGGTCGACATGCGGACTGCCGAGCACCGAGCGGCGGACCTCGATACCGGTCCGGTAGCGGTTCTTCGCAACATCATCCATGAGCAGACCTTCCCTCAGGCAACGAGGCGACGAAATCGCGGATCAAAGTGGCGAGCGCTTCGGGCTGCTCGATGCAAGGGATGTGTCCGGCATTGCGGATCACTTCGAAGCGTGCGCCGGGGATCAGCTCGGCCAGCGAGCGGACAAGGTCAGGCGGCGTCGAACTGTCCTGATCGCCGACGATGCAAAGCGTCGGCACCGCGATGCGCCGCGCGCTGTCGGTGAAATCGGCATCGCGAACCGCCATGCAGGTGCCGATATAACCAGGCAGCGCCTGCCTGGTCAGCATGTTGCGGCAGCCGGCAAGCTCGGCGCCGCGCCTGGTATGGAACTCCGGCGTGAACCAAACTTTGAGCACGCCGTCGGCAATCGCCTCGATGCCGTCGCGCTCGATGGTTGCGATGCGCGTTTTCCAGCTTTCGGCGGTGCCGATCTTATGCGCCGTGTCGCTGAGGATCAGCGCTTCTACGCATTTGGGATGGCGGGTATAGAGCCGCTGCGCGATCATGCCGCCGACGGAGAGGCCGAAGAGCACGACCTTGTCGAAGCCGAGGTGATCGATGAGGGCGACCAGATCATCGACATGGTCGTCGATCGAGCGCACGCCGCTCCCGATATCGGAAAGCCCGTGGCCGCGCTTGTCATAGACGAGCATCGGCATTTCGCCCGTCAGTTTCGCGACGACGTCGTCCCAGATCCGGAAGTCGGTGCCCAGCGAATTGATGAAGATGATCGGACGCGACGCGCCGGTCGCCTCGATATGGCGGTGATGCAGCGTGACGCCGCCTATGCTGACGAATGGCACGATTTCGATCCTCCAAAGCCACATTGCACGAGCTGTTTGGTTCGGTAAAATGATATTTTGCGGCGTTTCATTAACTCTGAGGTTATCGAACTATGGCCGAAAGCCGGATCCGCTTCCGCCATTTGCAGGCGTTTCTCGAAGTCGCGCGGCAGGGCAGCGTCGCGCGTGCAGCCGACTTCCTGCATGTCAGCGCGCCGGCCGTGACCAAGACCTTGCGTGAGCTGGAGGAGGCGCTCGGCGTGGCGGTGGTCGAGCGCGACGGGCGCGGCATCCGTGTCACGCGTCTCGGCGAAATCTTCCTCGGGCATGCCGGTTCGGCGATTTCGGCGCTGAAGCGCGGCGTCGATTCCGTGCGCCAGGACGGCGCCCTCAATCGCGACCCGATCCGCATCGGCGCGCTTCCGACCGTATCGGCGCGGGTGATGCCGCTCGCAATGAACCTGTTCCTCGGGGAAAACACCGGCGCCGCGCTCAAGATCGTCACTGGCGAGAACGCGGTGCTGCTCGAGCAGCTGCGCATCGGCGCGCTCGATCTCGTCGTCGGCCGGCTCGCGGCGCCCGAGCACATGACCGGCTTCTTCTTCGAGCATCTCTATTCCGAACAGGTGCTGTTCGTCGTGCGGGCCGGGCATCCATTGGCAGAGCCGGGGACAGACATCTTCGCGCAACTCGACGAGTTTCCCGTCCTGATGCCGACGCGGGAATCCGTTATCCGGCCTTTCGTCGACCGTCTCTTCATCACCAATGGCATGACCGCGCCGGCTACGGAGATCGAAACCGTCTCGGACTCCTTCGGCCGCTCCTTCATGCGCCAAAGCAATGCCGTATGGATCATCTCAGCCGGCGTCGTCGCCAACGAAATCGCAAGCGGCGCCTTCGTCGCCTTGCCCGTGGATACGCAGGAGACCAAGGGGCCGGTGGGCTTGACCATGCGCACCGACACCGCGCCCTCGCCCGCCTTCACCATCCTCTTGCAGACCATCCGCGAGGCAGCACGGCACCACGCCTGACAGTCCGGTTAGTGGTTCGAATTCCGCTAACCCAGGGGTTAATGAAACACCGTAAAATATCATTTTACCGAACCAAACTGCTAGTGCAATGTCACTTCGGAGGATCGAAAGCCGTGCCGTCCGGCCGCAAACGGAAGACCCGTTTGCCGTCGCGCCGGGCGGCCACTGAGGGAGGAGCAGATGTCTCACATTATCGGCACCAAACCCGTCATATCGGGCATTTCACGACGCCAGTTCATCGCCACTTCGGTGGCCGGCGGCGCAGCGGTCGCATTCGGCCGCGGCAAGGCCTTTGCGCAGGCCCCCGACACGCTCAAGGTCGGCTTCGTCAGCCCACGCACCGGCCCGCTCGCCGGTTTCGGCGAGACCGACGGCTATGTGCTCGATCTTGCCCGCAAGGCTCTGGCCAATGGCATCGAGCTCGGCGGCAAGAAATACAGCGTCGAGATCATCGATCAGGACACCCAGTCGGATCCGTCACGCGCCGGCCAGCTCGCCAAGGACCTGATCAACAACCAGGGCATCGACCTAATGCTCGCGGTCTCCACACCGGAGGTCATCAACCCGGTGGCGGACGCCTGCGAGGCGGCCGGCGTACCTTGCCTGTCGACGGTGATGCCATGGGAGGCCTGGTATTTCGGCCGCGGCGCCAAGCCGGGCGCCCCCTCGCCTTTCAAATGGACCTATCATTTCGGCTTCGGTGTCGGCGAGTTCTTCAAGACCTATATCTCGCAGTGGAACCTGATCGAGACCAACAAGAAGGTCGGCGTCATGTATCCCAACGACGCCGACGGCAATGCCATCCGCGCAAACCTTGCGCCGCTGCTCGCCAAGCAGGGCTTCACCATCGTCGATCCCGGCGCCTACGAGACCGGCACCACCGACTATTCCTCGCAGATCGCGCTGTTCAAGCAGGAAGGCGTCGAGATCTTCAACTCCTTCCCGATCCCGCCCGACTTCGCCGCCTTCTGGCGTCAGGCCGCGCAGCAGGGCCTGACCCGGCAGATCAAGATCGCCCAGGTGGCCAAGACCGGCTTGTTCCCCTCCGACATCGAGGCGCTCGGCGACCTCGGCATGAAGATTTCGAGCGCCGCCTATTGGCACAAGGCCTTCCCCTACAAGTCGCCGCTGACCGGCGTTTCTGGGGTTGAGCTTGCCGATGGCTATGAGAGGACAAGCGGCAAGCAGTGGACGCAGCAGCTCGGCGCCTCGATGTCGCTGCTCGACGCCGGCTTCGAAGCCTTGAAGGCGAGCGTCAACGCCAAGGACAAGGCGGCGGTCGCCAAGGCGCTGAGCACGCTGAAGACCGAAACCATGATCGGCAAGGTCGACTTCACCAGCGGCCCGGTCGCCAATGTCTCGCCCGGCCCGATCATCGGCACGCAATGGGTCGCTGCCAAGGAAGGCAGCAAATTCCCGCTCGACTATGTCGTGACCGAGAACGCCACCGACCCGAAAGTGCCGGTCGAGGCCAAGCTCCAGCCGTATAACGGCTGATCTTTCGAACGCGTGAGGACCGCATCGTGAACGCTATGCCCAACGGTGCGATCCTCAGCGCCGCCGGCATCCACAAACGCTTCGGCGCGCTTGTGGTGCTGGACGACATCGACTTCGCCATGGGCGCCGAAGAGGCGGTCGGCATCGTCGGCCCCAACGGCGCCGGCAAGACCACGCTGCTCAGCGTGCTCTCAGGCGCCTATCCGCCGAGCGCCGGAACGATTGCTTTCAAGGGCGATGACGTGACGGCGCTGCCGGCCACGCAGCGCTGCCGGCTGGGTCTGGTGCGCACCCACCAGGTGCCGAAACCTTTCGGCGGCATGACCGCTTTCGAGAATGTCTTCGTCGCCGCGTCACATGGCGCCGGGCTCGGCCGCGACGAGGCTTACGAGGAAGCGCTCGGCTCGCTGAAGCTCTGCGGCATGCTGGGCGTCGCCAACCGCCGCGCCGAGACGCTCGGACTGCTCGACCGCAAGCGGCTGGAACTGGCGCGTGCGCTGGCGGCAAAACCGACACTGCTTCTGCTGGATGAGATCGGCGGCGGCCTGACCGATGGCGAGGCCGGCGAGCTTGTCGAGACCATCCGCGAATTGCGCCGCCGCAAGATCGGCATCGTCTGGATCGAGCATATCGTCCACATCCTGCTGCAGGTGGCCGAGCGCCTTATCTGCATGGATGCCGGCAAGATCATCGCCGACGGCGAGCCGCAACAGGTCATGGCCGACCCGCAAGTGATCGGCGCCTATCTCGGCGGAGGCCCGAAATGAGCCTGCTGTCGGTCGAAGATCTGGTTGTCCGGCATGGCTTGCTGCAGGCGGTGCGCGGCGTCAGCTTCAGCATCGAGCGCGGCGAGACGCTGGCGTTGGTCGGCGCCAACGGCGCGGGGAAGACGACACTGCTCAGGGCAATCGCCGGCGCGCACCAGGCCGCTTCCGGCCGCGTGGTCTTCGACGGCGACGACCTTTCCGGCGTGCCTTCGCATGAACGTGTCCGCAAGGGCATGGCGTTGGTGCCCGAGGGCCGACGGCTTTTCGTGCAGATGACAGTCGAGGAGAATCTCCTGCTTGGCCGCACCGCCGGGCGACCGGGCGAGTGGAGCGTCGAGCGCGTGCTCGACACCTTCCCCAACCTCAAGCCACGCCGCCACGCCAAGGCCGGGCATCTCTCGGGCGGCGAGCAGCAAGCGACCGCGATCGGCCGGGCGCTGATGAGCAATCCCGACCTGCTCCTCCTCGACGAAGTCTCGCTCGGCCTGTCGCCGCTGGTTGTCGACCGCGTCTATGCCTCGCTGCACGGGTTGATCAGTTCCGGCACGACGATCGTCCTCGTCGAACAGGACCTCAACCGTGCGCTCTCCGTTTCCAACAAGATCATCTGCATGCTGGAAGGCCGGATCGTGTTCGCTGGCGGCAGCAAGGAGATTTCACGCGACGAGGTGACCAAGGCCTATTTCGGCCTGCACCGGAAAGGCGCCGGAGGCGTGCCGGCGTGAGCAATCAGATCCTCCAGGGCATCCTGCTTGGCGGCTATTATGCGCTGATCGCCTGCGGCCTCTCCTTCATGTTTTCGGTGATGCGCATCATCAACCTGGCGCATGGCAGCCTTGCCGTGCTGTCGGCCTTCGCGCTCTGGCTGCTTGCCTCGCGCTTTCACATCCCGCCTTTCCTCGGCCTGCTTGCTGTCCTGCCGCTGATGGCGGTGATCGGCTGGGCCTTGCAGCGCTTCCTGCTCGAGCGCAGCGCGCGCGGCGGCGCGCTGCTGCCGATCCTCACCACCTTCGGTCTCGCCATCGTCATCGACAATGTGCTCTTCGAGCAGTTCGGCGCTGACACCCGCTCGCTGGCGCCCTTCATCGGCAACCTGTCCTACGATTCCTGGGAATGGCCAGGCAGCATCTATGTCGGCAAGCTCGCGGTGATCATCTTCGTTGCCGCCGTCGTCCTGCTCGGCGGGCTGCAGCTCTTCCTCACCCGCACCGGGCTCGGCCGCTCGATCCGTGCCACCTCGGAAGACCCTGACACGGCTGGTCTCGTCGGCGTCGATGCGCGCCGCGCCAACGCCGTCGCCGCGGCCATCGCCATGGTGACGGTCGGTCTCGCCGGCGCCTTCCTCGGCATGCGCGCGACCTTCGATCCCTATGCCGGCGCCACGCAACTTCTGTTCGCCTTCGAGGCGGCCGTCATCGGCGGCGCCGGCTCGCTCTGGGGCACGCTGATCGGCGGCATCGTTCTGGCGCTCGCCCAGACGCTCGGCGCCGAGATACACCCGCAAGGTTTTCTCATTGGCGGCCATGTCGCTTTCCTAATCGTTTTGTTCATCCGGCTCCACACCTCCGGCCTCGGCCTGCGTGACTTGCTGCGTCTCTCCACGGGGAAGCCATCATGAGCGTCGCCTCGCCCGTCATAGAGCGCGGCACCGCCGCCTCGCGCATCGCCGGCATCGGAGTAGTTGGCATCATCCTGCTGCTCGCCATCGCGCCGCAGTTCCTGTCCGCCGGCGCGGTCGACCGCATGACCGCGCTGTTCATCTATGTGATCCTCGCCGCGATGTGGAACGCGCTCGCCGGCTTCGGCGGGCTGGTGTCGGTCGGCCAGCAGGTGTTCTTCGGCCTCGGCGCCTACTTCGCCATCCGGCTTGCCAATGCCGGCATGAACCCGTTCGTCTCGCTGTTTGTGTCGGCGATCATCGTCGGCGTGGTGTCGTGGCCGATCTCGCTGTTCATGCTGCGCCTGAAGAATGGCGAGTTCGCCATCGGCATGTGGGTGATCGCGGCGCTTACGCACCTTCTCGTCAATCTCGACCGGCTGATCCAGGGCGAGACCGGCACGTCGCTGATTGCGCTCAACGTCTACGACGCATCGACGCGCAGACTGACGATCTACTGGCTGGCACTGGCCTCGATGGCGGCGTTGCTCGCGATCCTGTTCGGCCTGCTGCGCGGCAGCACCGGTGCTGCCATCCGCGCCATCCGCGACAATGAGGATGCCGCCGCCTCCGTCGGCGTGCGCGTCACCGGCACCAAGCGACTGCTCTTCGTGCTTGCCGCCTTCGGCATTGGCGTTGCCGGCGCGCTGTGGCTGGCGACCGCCATCACCTTCCAACCAAAAACCTATTTCAACGTGCAGTGGACCGCCTACATGATCTTCATGGTGCTGGTCGGCGGCATCGGCACCTTCGAAGGCGCCATCATCGGCTCGCTGCTCTTCTTCCTCATCGAGACCTGGTTCGGCGGCACCGGCGTCTGGTACCTGATCGGGCTCGGCGCAACGGCGCTCGTCTTCTCGCTGCTCCTGCCGCGCGGCCTATGGGGAACACTCGAGGAGCGCTTCGGTTGGCGGCTGCTGTCTGTCGGCTACCGCGTCAGGCTTCCCGCTATTGGCGCAGCAGACCCTGCCACCGACACAACTGCGCCGACACAGACAACGACACATCGGGAGAAGGCATGAGCATGCTGTTCGGCAAGACGATCCTCATCACCGGCGTCGCCTCGGGCATCGGCGCCCGCACCGCGGAATTGGCGGGCCAGTTCGGCGCCGACGTGATCGGCGTCGACGTGCGCGAGCCGGCCAGCCACCAGGGCGTCTTCGTCCAGGCCGACATCTCGTCCAAGGCCGGCGTCGATGATCTCGTCGCGCGGCTCCCGCAGCGCGTCGACGCGCTCTGCAACGTCGCCGGCCTCTCCGGCAACACCGGTGCCGCGCCGACGCTTGCCGTCAACTTCTATGGCCTGCGCGCGCTTTCCGAAGCGCTGGCGCCAAGGCTTCGCGAGGGCGGCGCCATCGTCAACGTCGCCTCGATCGCCGGCTATGGCTGGCGCGCCAACCTCAACCGCGCCGCCTCGATGGTCAGCGTCGAGGGTTTTCCAGACATTGCCAAGGTGATTGCAGACCACGCGGTGAAGAACGAGGAAGGCTATCCGGTCTCGAAGGAATTGCTGCTTCTGTGGACATTCCGCGCCGCGCATCAGGAGCTGTTCAGGAGCCGCGGCATTCGCGTCAACGCGGTGAGCCCCGGTCCGGTCGAGACGCCGATCCTGAAACAGTTCCGCACCGTGCTCGGCGACGCCCGCGTCGACAGCGATATCGCCCGGGTCGGACGCGCCGGGACCTCCGGCGACATCGCGCCCGCCGTGCTGTTCCTGTGCTCCGACGGCGCGCGTTGGATCAACGGCGCCAACGTGCCCGTCGACGGTGGTCTCGAAGCATCTATAAACGCCGAAGTGCTGGGTTTTTAGACCATGATCCCGAACCGAAGGTCAGCGAACGCAAAAAAGATCATGGTCAAACTGAAATAGGCGAAGGAGAGACCAATGGACATCGGACTTCTGATCGACGGCGACGAGCGGGCAGCGACCGGCAAGGCTTCCTATGAGCGCCTGGACCCGTTCACCGGTAAGCTGGCGACGCGCGCCGCCGCCGCAAGCATCGCCGACGCCAACGCCGCGGTCGATGCTGCGGCCGCTGCCTTCGATGCCTGGTCGAAGACCGGTCCCGGCGAGCGCCGCGCCCTGCTTTCCAAGGCAGCCGAAATCATGGCCTCCAAGGTCGGCGAGTTCACCCGGCTGATGATGGAAGAGACCGGCGCCACGGGCCCCTGGGCCGGCTTCAATGTCATGCTGGCGTCCAACATGCTGCGCGAGGCAGCCGCCATGACGACCCAGATCTCTGGCGAGGTCATCCCCTCGGACAAGCCCGGCACGCTGGCCATGGCGATCCGTCAGCCGGCCGGCGTCTGCCTCGGCATCGCGCCGTGGAATGCGCCGGTCATCCTCGGCACCCGCGCGCTCGCAATGCCGCTCGCCTGCGGCAACACCGTGGTCTTGAAAGCGTCCGAAATGTGCCCCGGCACGCATCGCCTGATCGGCCAGGTGCTGGTCGAGGCCGGCCTGCCCAAGGGCGTCGTCAATGTCGTCACCAATGACCCGAAGGACGCGGCCGGCATCGTCGAGGCGCTGATCGCGCATCCGGCGGTGAAGCGCGTCAACTTCACCGGCTCGACCAAGGTCGGCCGCATCATCGCCGAGCTTTCCGGAAGGCACCTCAAGCCGGCGCTGCTCGAGCTCGGCGGCAAGGCGCCGCTTGTCGTGCTGGACGATGCCGACATCGACGCCGCCGTGAATGCCGCGACCTTCGGCGCCTTCATGCACCAAGGCCAGATCTGCATGTCGACCGAACGCCTGATCGTCGATGAAGGGATCGCCGATGAATTCGTCGCCAAGCTCGCCGCGCGCGCCTCCAAGCTTCCGGCTGGCGACCCGCGCGGCCACGTCGTGCTCGGCTCGCTGATCAGCAGCCAGGCCGCCGACAAGATGGAGGAACTCGTCGCTGATGCCGTCGCCAAGGGTGCAAAGCTTGTCGCGGGGGGCAAGCGCAGCGGTACAGTTGTGGAAGCGACACTGCTCGACCACGTGACACCGGCGATGCGCGTCTACGCGGAAGAATCCTTCGGCCCGGTGAAGCCGGTGATCCGCGTCAAGGGCGAGGAAGAAGCGGTGCGAGTCGCCAACGACACCGAATACGGCCTTTCCTCCGCCGTCTTCAGCCGCGACATCCGTCGCGCCATGGCTGTCGCCGCGCGCATCCAGGCCGGCATCTGCCACATCAACGGCCCGACCGTCGGCGACGAGGCGCAGATGCCGTTCGGCGGCGTCAAGGGCTCGGGTTACGGCCGCTTCGGCGGCAAGGCCTCGATCGCCGAATTCACCGACCTGCGCTGGGTGACGATCGAGGATCCCGGACAGCACTACCCGTTCTGATTCTTCCTTCTCCCCTTGTGGGAGAAGGTGGATCGGCGCGACAGCGCCGAGACGGATGAGGGGTGTTCCAGCAGAGTGAGACGTTGGTGTTCCCTGGAACCCCCCTCATCCGACCTCGCTTCGCGAGGCCACCTTCCCCCACAAGGGGGGAAGGAAGAAATGAGCTCACCCCAGCGTGAGACCCGCCTTCTTCGCTGCCTCGCGCAGGAACGGCAGGCCGACTTCGATGACGTCGCGCGGGTCTTCCGCCACCGGGCGCCACACGGCGAGCCCACCGGCGATGTCGACATCGACATGGTTCATGCTTTCGAGCGTGATCGCGCCCTGATAGCCGACGTCGGCGATCGCCTTCATGCAGGCCGCCCAGTTGAGCATGCCGCGCCCGGGCACGCCGCGATTGGCCTCCGACACATGCACATAGCCGAGGTAAGGCGCAGCCGCCTCGAAGCCTGAGGCAAAGCTCTCCTCCTCGATATGCATGTGATAGGTGTCGAGATGGATGAAGATGTTGTCGGCGCCGACCCGTTCGATGATGCGCGCCGCGTCGATGCCGCGGTTGATCAGATGCGTCTCGTAGCGGTTGCAGGGCTCGATGCCGAGCTTGAGACTGCGCGACTTCGCCGACTTCGCTGCCCGTTCGAGGAAGCGGCACATGCCGTCGATCTCCCTTTGCGTCGGCGCCCGGCCGGTGGTCTTGCCGACCGTGCCGTAGGTGACGCCGCCCAGCGCCTCGGCGCCGACCTCGTTGCAGACCTTGAACGCCGGCTGCAGGAAGTCCAGCGCCTCCTCTGGCCGCTCGACCACGTCGAGCGCGCGCGGCAGGCCCAGCGACGCAATGAGCTGGACGCCGTAGTGACTGGCGAAGCCGCGCGTGCGCTTGGTGTCGATCTCCTCGGGACGCAGCACCGGGATCTCCATCAGGCCGATGCCGAGCTCCTTCAGCCGGTCCATCTGCGGTTCGATGCGGGACAGGTCCCAGACCGGAGCGATGGCGAAGGTGTGCAGTCCGAAAGTATTCATAGGCTCAGCCTCGTTGCTCATGCGCCGCCGCGGCGGCAATGTCGCCGCCGCCGACGATGCGGCTGACGACTTCGTTCATATTGGTCCTGGCGGCGACGAGATCGGCGTCCGCCCTGCCGAGGCGCCGACGACGGAAAACGCAAGCGCAACGCCCATGGCGAGAGTAGATCGATTTATCCTCCGTTGATCCTTCGCGCCGGATGCCTCGGCCAGGGCCGGCGACTGCTTTCGTTCACGACAATGGGGGCTGTTGTCGGTCTCCTCCCCCGGAATGCGGACCGCTGCCTGGCGAGCCAACGGATTCCCGCATCAACACCTGGCAGGGCTCGAGCCGCGCCGTGGGCGGTCCCACAGCACCTTCGACCCTGCGAAACAGAAGGTTCATCGCCTCGCTGGCGATCTGGCGTACCGGCTGCACCACGGCCGCGATCGACGGCCATGTCACCTGCATCCATTCCGCGTCGTCGAAGCCGACCAGCGAGATGTCGTTCGGGCAATGCCAGCCACGCCGGCGGAATTCGGACAGCGCGACAAGCGTGCCCTTGAGCAACAGCGAGTAGACGGCGGTCGGTCGCTCGCCCCTGGCAAAGTAATCGCGAAGCGAGGACCTGAGCGGCTCGACGCTGACTTCCGAGGTGATGACGTCGATGCGCACCGACGGGTTGAGGGCCAGCGCCTGGGCGCGAAACCCCGCAAGGCGGGCGCGCACGGTCGCCGCCTGCTCGGCAAGGCCGATGACCAGGATATGGCTGTGCCCCTTGCCGACCAGCATGCGCGCAACCTCGGCGCTGGCGGCGGCGCTGTCGGCCGATACCGTGTCGAAGGCGTCGTCCGACAAGACGCGGTCTATCAGCACGCCGGTCATGCCGTTGGATTTCATGAAGGCGGCCGCCGGCCCATGCTCGTCGCGCACCGGCGCCAGAACCACGCCGGCAACGCGCCAGTCATGCATGCGGGCGAGGATCTCCTTCTCGCGCGCCTCCGATTCACGGCTCGATGCCGCGACCAGCGTGTAGCCACGCTGCTCGGCAAGGCCTTCCAGCTCCGTGACCATCGAACCGAAGAACTCGCTTTCGAATTCCGGCATGATGGCGCCGATGATGCGGCGCTTGGCCCTGCGCATGTCGGAGGCCAAAGGATCGACGCGATAGCCCAGACGCTCGACCGCATCGAAGACACGCTGCGCGTTTTCCGGCTTCACCGTGGTGACCCCGGCAAGCACTTTGGAGACGGTGGCCGCGGACACGCCGGCATGGCTTGCCACGTCGTGGATCGACGGACGCCGCCGCTGCTGGGCTCCCTGTTGCGCCATTGACCTCCTCCCCGAGGGCAGGCAGCCGATTTGCCTCACCGATCTAAGCGATAAATCGATTTTTCGTTCTTGTAAATCGTTTCATCGGGAGTAAGACTGGAAAAATGTGATTGACGCGATCCAATCGCGCCCGGGAGGAAAACATGTCCGACAAGGCCTTGCCGCTGGTCATCAGCGCGCCCGAACCGCGCACGCTCGACCTGATTTTCACGCCGCCGCAACTGGCTCTGTTTCGCAAAAAATATCGCATCGTCGAGACAACGCCTGAAGGCGTGGCGGAGTTGCAGCCGGAAGTGCTGGCCGAGGCGCGTTACATCATCGGCCAGCCGCCGATTTCAGCCGAAACGCTGGAAAAGCTGAAGGCGCTGCGCTGCATCTTCAACGTCGAGACCAACCTCCTCAACAACATGCCCTATGAGACGCTGTTTGCGCGCGGCATCCATGTCGTCACCACCGGCCTTGTCTTTGCCGAGCCGGTCGCCGAGCTCGGCCTTGCCATGGCGCTGAACCTGGCCAGAAACATCGTCGACGCCGACCTCGCCTTCCGCCAGGGTAAGGAATTGTGGGGCGGCGACGGCAACCAGACCGCGCGGCTGCTCTCGGGTGCCGATGTCGGCATCATCGGCTTCGGCGATCTCGGCCGCGCGCTCAACCGCCTGCTGACCGGCTTTCGCACCCGCACGAAGGTCTACGATCCGTGGCTGCCGCCGTCGATCCTGATCGACAACGGCGTCGAGCCGGCCTCGCTGGACGAAGTGATATCGCAAAGCGATTTCGTCTTCGTCGTAGCTTCCGTCACCAGCGAGAACCAGGGTTTCCTGGGCGCCGATGCCTTTGCCAGGATGCGCAAGGGCACAGCCTTCGTCCTGCTCAGCCGCGCCGGCGTCGTCGATTTTGAGGCACTGATGGCGTCGGTGAAGAGTGGCCATATCGTTGCCGCCAGCGACGTCTTCCCGGAGGAGCCGCTGGCGCAGGCGCACCCTGTCCGCGCCCTCCCCGGCTTCCTGCGCTCGGCGCACCGCGCCGGTGCCCTCGACATCGCGTTCAAGCGCATGGGCGACATGGTGCTGGAGGACATGGATCTCGTCGACCGCGGCCTGCCGCCGCTGCGCTCCAAACGCGCCGAACGCGAGACGGTTTCGCGCATGCGCTCTAAGCCAGTCGACAGAAACTGAGGCTGCAGCGTCAGGCGACGAGATCGTCTCTCGAGGCATGGCCTGCCGGCTGCCCGAAATTGGCCTCGAGCCAGGCAATGGCGCTCGCGACATCTTCGATGGCGAAGCGCGCGGTGGTCTCACCCTGCGGCTTCACGCGGATCGAAATTCCTCCTGCGGCATTGACCGTGTCGAAGCCGTTCTCGTCGGACGTATCGTCACCGAGAAACACAGGGCGCCTGCCGGTAAAAGGATCGAGCTGCATGAAGCGCCGGATCGCGGCGCCCTTGGCGGCTTCGAGCGGCATCAATTCGACACCGGCATTGCCGGCGATCACGCGGTAGCCTTTCGGCAGGCGCCCAAGCGCTGCCTCGACCAGTTCCGTTGCACGCATGAGAAGCTGCGGCGCGGCTCTGGTATGGATGGCGAGCACAGGGCCCTTGCGCTCCACGTAGACGGCCTTGCTTGCCAGCTCCAATTCGATCTCGTCGGCGAGTGCCGCCATGTCCGCCGGTGCGTCGGCGGCCTCGATCTTTCCATCTGGCGCAAGCCTGTGCTCCAGCCCGTAGAGGCCGGCGATCCGCAGCTTCAAGGGATCGAACAGATGGTCCACGGCCGCGATCGAGCGGCCGGTGATGAAAGCGAGCGCCCCGTCCAATCGCCGCTCGACCCTCTCCAGCAATTGCCGCAACTCGTCGCTGACCGACACGCTGTCCGGATGTGGCGCGTGCTCCAGCAAGGTCCCGTCGATGTCGAGGAAAAGCGCCCAGCGACCTTCGGGAAGCGCCGGGGTAAGATCTGCCTGAATGTTCATCGGAATCCGACTGCCTGTTTGCGTTCGAAGATGGAAACGACATTGTCGCCGGTGGGACCCGTCGGCCGGTCGTATAAAGCAGTGGCCCGGTCGAGGTCGCCGCGCTTTCTCAGCCGCGCCGCGTCCAGCAGCATGCTGCCGGCCCAGCGATAGACATTATTGTCGCGCACGATCTCGCGCATGCGCCGCATGCGTTCGTGCTGCTCGTCCGGCCCCATGGTCAGCGCCTGCAGCATGGCCTCGCTCATCATCGCCGCATCGTAAGGATTGACGATCAGCGCCTCCAGCAACTCGCGCGAGGCGCCGGCGAAGGTGCTGAGCAGCAGCACACCCTGCTCGTCGTCGCGCGAAGCGACGAATTCCTTGGCGACAAGATTCATGCCGTCATGGAGGCTGGTGACCATGCAGATGTCGGCCGCGCGATAGATTTCGTAGACACCTTTCTGAGCGTGATGCTCCGCCACCAGCACAACAGGCTGGTAGGTCCCGCTGCCGTAGCGTTCGTTGAGGTCGTCGGCATAGCGCAGACATTCCTCATACAGATGCTTGTAGGCCGGCAGCGTGCCCCGGCTGGGCGCGGCGATCTGCAGGAAGACCACCTTGCCGACCGTTTCGGGATGGCGAATGAACAGCTCCTCCAGTGCGTGAAAGCGGTCGAGAATGCCCTTGGTGTAGTCGAGGCGCTCGACGCCGACACACAGCTTGGCGTCGGCCGTAATTCCGAACCGCTCGCGAACACGCGCGCGGCATTCTTCGACCGGCGGCAGGCTGTTCAGCAGTTCGACAGGCCATTCGATCGAGATCGGGTAGGCATGAATCAACGTCATCTGCCCACCATAGGACACAGCCGCATCCGCCCGCTCGATCCGACTCTCCATGAAGCGGTCGACGCTCTCCGTGAAGTTGTTGGCATGGAACTGGGTGTGAAAGCCGATGATCGAGCTGCCGAGCAGGCCGTCGAGGATGCGTTCGCGCCACGGACAGATGCTGAACACTTCCGAGTTCGGCCATGGGATGTGCCAGAAGGTGATGACGATCGCTTCAGGCAAGCGTTCGCGGATCATGCGTGGCAGAAGCGCGAAATGATAGTCCTGGACCAGCACGATCGGCCGCTCGTTTTGCGCCTCGGCAACCACCGTCTCCGCGAATTTGCGGTTGACGGCCTCATAGGCCTCCCAGTCCGACTCACGGAAGATCGGCCGGGTGAAGGCAATATGGCAAAGCGGCCACAGACCCTCATTGGCAAAGCCCAAATAGTAGCCCTGATATTCCTCGTCGGTCAGCCAGACCCGGCGCAGCGTATAGGAAGGATGGTCGGGCGGAACCTGCACGCGGTCTTTCCCGTCGACCACCGCCCGGTCGGCGCTGCCGCCGCCATAGGCAATCCAGGTGCCGGCGCAGGCGCGCGTGATCGGCTCGAGCGCAGAGACCAGTCCGCTGGCCGGCACCACGAGTTCGACATCGCCGTCCTTGGTCTCGTTGTGGATGTAGGGCTCGCGGTTGGAAACCACGATGACCTGCGCGCCCGGCAGATCCTCGGCAAGGATCTTGCGCAGCGTCTCCGGCGACCAGCTGACGAGAGCCGCGTCGACCGACTGCCCGTTCTTTTCGAATTCGCGCAGCACCTTTCGGGCGGCCTCGGACGCAACATCGTCGTTCGGCAAGATTGCCGCCCGCGCATGCAAGCGACGATGCCGTGAAACCGAAATAAAGATCGCGAGAACGGAAAGTCCGAGACTTGCAAGGATAAGGATCCACAAGAGGTCGATGCCGTATTGTGTCATTGAATGCCAGGTTGCCTCCGGCGGTCCGCTATTTTTGTTTTCGTTCTGCCGGCTGCGGACCGGAAACCGAATCGAGTGTGCAACGCACAAACGGGGCAACCGGTTCCGACATTTTTCGATTGTTGATCGCTACTCGCAGAACTCTGCTCAAGTGCGAACGATCAGCGGCACCTGGCCCTCGTGCCGGTCGGACAGGAAGGCCACGACCCGGTCGCCGACCCGCTGGAAGGTGAGGTCGACCGCCTTGTCGCCGACGGAGAGATGCCGGAGTGTGAGCGTGTCGATACCGATCGGCAGCCTTGGGCGCGTGACATGCAATTCGCCTTCCCAGCCATCGATCTCCAGGCCCAGGCACGCCTGCATCAGCATGAAGGTGGAGCCTGCCGACCAGGCCTGCGGCAGGCAGGCGACGGGATATGCGATCGGCGCCTCGCCGGGCGCGCGGGTAAAGCCGCAAAACAGTTCCGGCAGCCGCATGTTGAAATGCACGGCCGACTCGAAAGTGCCGCTCATCAGCCGCACCACGCTGTCGCGTTCGCCGTAACGCGCGAGGCCCACGCCGCAAAGCGCAGTATCGTGCGGCCAGATCGACCCGTTGTGATAGGACATCGGATTGAAAAATACCGCGTCGTCGGCAAGCGTCCTCAGTCCCCAACCGGAATGGAAGGAGGCCGACAGCAACTGGTCGGCGACCAGCCTGGCGCGCTCGGGCTGCGGCAGCCCGACGAAAAGCAGGTGCCCGGCATTTGATGTTCGCACCTTGCATGGCTGGCCCTCGCCATCGATGGCCAAAGCGTAGAAATTCATGTCGTCCAGCCAGAAATCCCGTTCCACCGCGACCCGCATTTCCTCGGCGCGGTTTTCCCAATGCTCGGCGTCCGAGAATTCGCCGCGGCGGCGCGCGAGTGCCGCCAGGCCACGGAAGGCGGCAAAGACATAGCCCTGCACCTCGACCAGCGCGATCGGCCCCTTGGGAATGCGCCCGTCGGCGTGGAAGACCGAATCGAAGCTGTCCTTCCAGCCCTGGTTGGCAAGGCCGGACTCGGCGGCGCGCTGGTAGGTGACGAAGCCGGTGGCGCGGCTCGCCTCCTCCGTCCATTCGGCGGCGGCCTTGAGCGAGGGCCACAATTTGTCGATGAAGGCCATGTCGCCGGTACGTTCGGCATAGGCCGAGGCGAGATGGATATAGAGCGGCGTGGTGTCGACGCCGCCGTAGTAGCGGCCGAAGGGAAGCTCGCGCAGCGCCGCCATCTCGCCCTTGCGCGTCTCATGCATGATCTTGCCAGGCTGGGAATCGCTGAAGGGCGAGGTCTCGGTCGCCTGATGCTCGGCGAGAAAAGCCAGCACGCCGCGCGCCAGTCCGGGATTGAGCCAAAGCATCTGCAGGCTCGAGATCACGCCGTCGCGGCCGAACGCCGTCGAGAACCATGGGATACCGGCATAGGGATAAGGCCCGGTCGAAAGCTCGGTGGTGAGCAGAGCCACATCGGCGCGGGCGCGCTCGACCCAATCGTTGAAGACGCGGCCGGAGCTGTGCACCGTGGCGCCATGCCTGCGCTTGGCGCGCATGCCGAAGCGGGCGCGTGCCGCCGCGGCGCGGAAACGGTCGCGGTCGGGCGCGCCCGCGACCTCGGGGCCAACTTCGATATAGAGCACTTTTTGACTGCGCTTGGTCACCGCGATGAGGAAATCGGCGCGATTGTCGCTCAACTGGTCGGGCGCCTGCGAAAAGGAGATTGCGGAAAGCCGCGGCAAACCGTCCAGGCCGTCATAGCCAAGTAGCACAGAGGTCTTGTCGGTCTTGGCGACATGCGTCGTGCCGCGCCTCACCCGCGTCGAGCCGCGCACTTCGAACATGTCGCGAAAGTCGGCGGCGAAATGCAGTGAGACGGTGATGGTCGAATGCTCGCGGCTGTAGTTGGAAAGCGTGATCCGCTCGAACAGCCTGTCCTGCCAGATCAGCCTGACCCGTTCGATATGGATCGCGCCCTGCGGGATATCGCGGCCGCCGGCGCTTTGGATCGGCAGGTTGGTCAGGTTGGACGTGAACAGCACATTGTCCTGGCTGAGCGATGCGCCGAGCAACGACATCTGCCTGCCGCCGATGGTCAGCCGGAATTCGGACAGCACGCGCGTGTCGTCGCGGAAAAAACCATCGCCCGAGCCCCTGATGTCGCCATAGCCATCGGCGACGACGAAGCAGTCGCCGTGCTTCAGCGCAAAAAGCCGGTGCGGTTCCCTCGGCGCCGTTTCGTCGAGCGAGGAAAGGGCCACCGCAGGATCGAGCTTGCGCTCGTCGAGCTCCGTCATTGGTCACCTCTTCGTTGGCCCCGCCCTGGGCCGTCAAGGGTCAGGAAGCCTTGGCCTCCGGGATGCCGGTCAGGCGCATATAGGCAGCAAGATAGTCGCGCGCCATTCTTGTCGCCGAGAACCTTGTCTCGAAAACCGCCCTCACCTGCCGTCGGTCGAGACCGAGAAGCGCGGGCACCGACGCGACCGCATCGTCCACATTATCCACGACGAAGCCGGTGACGCCATTGTCGACGATCTCCGGCAGGGCGCCGCGGTTCCAGGCAATCACCGGTGTGCCGCAGGCCATGGCCTCGATCGCGACAAGGCCGAACGGCTCCGGCCATTCGATGGGAAACAGAAGGCCTGCCGCATTGCCGAGGAACTCCGACTTCTCGCTTTCCGTGATCTCGCCGACATAGTCGATGCGGTCGCCATCGATGAGCGCCTCGATGTTGTCTTGAAAATAGGCGCGGTCGTCGTCGCCGATCTTGGCCGCCAGCTTCAGCTTCAACCCGGACCGGCGCGCGATCTCGATGGCGCGGTCCGGCCGCTTGTCGCGCGACAGGCGCCCGAGGAAGGCGAGATACGGCTCTTTCGGCTGCGGCTCATAGGTAGGCCCGTAGGCATCGAGCGGCAGTCCGTGATGGATCGTGGCGAGCCAGTTCGCATCCGGCAAACCGCGCTTCTGGCTGTGCGAAATCGAGATCATCGGGAAGCGCGGAAAGCGTTTATAGGCCGGGGCCAGGTCGACATAGTCGAGCCGGCCATGCGGGGTCGTGACTGTCCGCCCCGCGATCTGCTCGAAGAACGGAAAATGCAGGAAGTGGCTGAGATGGAAATGGATGACGTCGAATTCGCCGGCGCGTTCGCGCACATCGGCAAGCATGGCCAGATGCGCGGCGATCTCCGATTTCTTCGGCCGCGGGTCGAGGCGTATCGCCTGGTCGCGCCCGGACGCCAGCCGCGCCGACGACTCACTGTCGCCGCTCGCGAACAGCGTCACATCGTGTCCGAGCTCGACGAGTGCTTCGGTGATGTAGAAGACGATCCGCTCGGTTCCGCCATAAAGTTTCGGCGGCACGGATTCGTAAAGCGGCGCGACATGGGCTATGCGCATCGAGTCCCTCGGCTGTTGATGCGAAGCAAAATGCGTCAGCCGCGAGATCGTTCCTGTTAATTCGTGTCAGCCAGCAAGACAGTCATGAGACCAGCGCCGTTACCGATCTTTGCAGCGATGCCGGTGTCCGGTGCGCAGATGTCTCTGCCATCGGCCTAATGCGGAGAAGTTGCTTGGGATCCGCCCCAGCAGCAAGCCATTGCCTACCGGTTTTATAGATTTCCGTGACTGGTGACCACCTCATGACCCTCAAGAAAGCCATCTCCGGCACAAATCTCGAGCAGGCGAAATCGCACAACCGGCGTGTGGTGATCGAAACGATCCGCACCAACGGCCCGTTGTCGCGGGCGGCGATCGCCAGGCTGACGGCGCTGTCGTCGCAAACCATTTCCAACATCGTCGAGGAACTGGAAGAGGCAGGGCTGCTGCGCCCGGAAGCGACGTTGAAGGGCGCGCGCGGCCAGCCGGCCTTACCCTACTCCATCAATCCCGATGGCGGCTATTCGATCGGCCTGCAGCTTGATCATCAGCTTGCTGTCGGCGTCGTCACCGACCTTTCCGGCACGATGCGCGCCCGCATCGACAGAAATGTTGACCGTCCGACGCCCGCCGAAGCGATGCCGCTGCTTGCCGCGATCTCGAGCGATCTGATCGCGACATCCGGCCTCGACCTGACGAAGCTGCTCGGCATCGGCATGGCAATGCCCGGCCCTTTCGGCGTCGAAGGCATGACTTCGGTCGGCCCGACCGCGCTCCCCGGCTGGCAGGATTTTCCGGTGGCCGAAGAACTGGAACGGCTGACCGGCATCGCCGTGACCGTCGAGAACGACGCCACCGCTGCCGCAATCGGCGAGCGGCTTTATGGTGTTGCCCGCAAGCTCGACAGCTTCGTTTATCTGTTCATTGGAACGGGTCTCGGCGCCGGCCTTTTCCTCGACGGCCATCTCTACAAGGGCAGCCGCCACAATGCAGGCGAAATCGGCCACATCATCGTGCGGCCCGGCGGCCGGCCCTGCGACTGCGGCAAGCGCGGCTGCCTGGAGCGCTACGTCTCGCTCCGCGCGACCTGTGACAGGCTCGATCTGCCGGATCCCGACCATGCCTCTCCCGAACTGCTGGCGGAGCTTCTGGCAAATGGCGACGGCCGTTTCGAAGCCTGGCTCGCCGAGGCGGTCGATCCGCTGCGCCAGGCGATCGACGTCCTGGAAATGGCGCTTGACCCCGAAACCATCGTGCTCGGCGGCTTCATGCCGCTGCCGGTGATCGAGGCTTTGGCCAGCCGGCTGGAACCACTCCATCTCTCGGTGAGCTCGACGAGTGCCCGCATCACGCCGCGCATCGTGGTCGGGGCCGCTGGAAAGGACACGTCCGTCCTCGGCGCGGCAGCCCTCCCGATCTTCTCGGAGACCAACCCGCAATTCGACGTTCTGCAGAAGCCGGTCGGCCAGAGCAATTCCAGGAAAAGTGTATAACGGTCAGGCTCGGCGGCTTCGCCGTATCTTCCACCTTGCGAAGACGAAAAGAAATGGCGGTTAAGCCGATCATAAAGTTCCCCGATCCCCTGCTGCGTGCTGTCGCAGATCCCATCGAACGGTTCGACGTCGAGTTGATCCGTCTCGCCGGTGATCTCGTCGACACCATGTACGCGGCGCCCGGGATCGGCATCACTGCCCTGCATATCGGCATTTTGAAACGTGTGGTTGCGATCCAACTGCCTTCGGCCTCTAAATCCGGGATCTATGTAAATCCGTCGATTATCCAGGCCTCGACCGAAATGATCCGGCATACGGAAGGCAGTGTCTCGATGCCCGGTGTCACTGAAGACGTTGAGCGACATGCCCGCATACGCGTTCGCTATCAGGATCTTGAGGGCAAGGAGCAGTTCGAGGACGCCGAGGGTCTGCTGGCAGCCTGCCACCAGCACGAGATCGATCAGCTCGACGGGCTCTTCTGGACGCACAGGCTGTCGCGCTTGAAGCGCGACCGCCTGATCAAACGCTACGGCAAGCTGGTGCGGGCATCCTAAAGCGCGTCGCGCTGAAACGGACTCAGGCGACGCGCTTTTAAGTCCTTTTTATGCATGTCGTTGTCCCAGAACCGCGTACACTTCTGGGCGACATGCATTAGATTGGCGGCGACTGGCCCTGATGCCGGCCTCTGGCCTATGATCTCGTCTGACGGCCGGTAACGCGTTCGAGCCCGAGCAGCAGCACCAGCGTCACGGCGACGAGCACCATCGTCAACGCCGCGCCTGCAAAGACATCGCCGCGATCGGTGAGGCTGAAGATCGATACCGGCAGCGTCACCCAGCCCGGCGGGTAGACCATCACGGTGGCGCCGAGCTCGCCCATCGACAGCGCGAAGCTCAGCCCGAAGGCGGCAACCAGATAGGGTGTGAGCAGCGGCAGCGTGACATGCCAGAGCCGATAGGCGGGACACGCGCCGAGGCTCGACGCCACCTGTTCGAAATCGGGCGAGAGCCGCGCCAGCCCCGCCGACACATTGCCGAAGGTGAAGGCCGAGATCAGCACGAAATGCGCGACCATGACGATCGCGATGGTGCCGTTGAGCAGCAGCGGCGGATGGCTGAAGGCAACCAGCAGACCAAGACCGACAGACACGGATGGCACCGCGCTGGGGATGAAGAACAAAAGGCCGAGCAGCCTCGCCAGCGTGGCGCCCTGGACACGCAGCGCAAGCGCCGCCCAGGTGCCGCTGACCAGCGCCAGCGCGCTGGCCAGGAAGCCGGTGACCAGGCTGGCCTTCACTGCCTTCCACGCGGCGCCTTGCATGACATCGCTGTAGTGCTCGACGGTCAGCCCACTCGGCAGCACGCCGTTCCATTGGTCGGCCAGGCTGGAGAGCAGGATCACTGCCAGCGGCGCAAGAAACAGCACGCCGAACAGCAGCGCGAAGACTGCCCAGATCATGATGCGCCGAGAGCGCGACCAGACCAGCATGGCTAAACTCCCAGCCGGCCGGCGGCGAACCGGTAGAGGCCGAACAGCCCCAGCGACAGCGCGATGTTGATGACGGCGATGATGCAGGCGACCTGATAGGCCGATTCCTGGATGGCCTTGCTGTAGATGAGCAGCGGGAGCGTGATGACGCCCTTGGCGCCGATGAACAGCACGATGCCGAACTCGTTGACCGTCAACAGCAGGCACAGGCTGCCGCCGGCAATCAGCGCAGGCACCGCGGCCGGCAGGATCACCTGGCGCACGATGCGAAACGGTCTCGCGCCAAGCACGCTCGCCGCTTCGATCTGGCCGCGGTCGACCAGCGAAAAGGCGGCTAGCAGCGGACGCAGCACGAAAGGCGAGTAGACGGTGACCTCGGCCAGGATCACGCCCCAGGTCGAGTAGAGGAAATCGACGGGCGGCGCCTGCAGCGAGAACACTTCCATCAATCCGGCATTGAGCATGCCGGCGGAGCCGTAGAGGAAGGTGAAGGCAAGCGTCACCAGGAAGGTCGGCAAGGCGATGAACGTGTCGATCAGCCGGGCGATGACGCCGCTGCCGGGAAACGGCACGAAGGCTAGGATCAGCCCCAGCACGAGCCCGACGACCAGGCACCCGGCTGTCGCCGCGACCGAAATGGTTATCGTGTTGAGGAGTGCGTTAAGGAAGAACCGCGCATGCAGCACACGTACGAATTCGGCGACATTGGCCATGCCGCTGTCGTCGAGAAATGCCTGCTGGACGATCAACACCAGCGGGTAGAAAAACAACAACCCCAGCAGTGCCGCCGGCGGCACGATCCAGAACCGGCCGGGCACCTTTCTGGCCATCGGCGCGGGGAGGACGGCCGCGTCAGCCACGGACGTCTTCCGGAACGAGCGACGTGTCGCCAGGCGTGAAGAAGAGCGGCACGGCCGAGCCCCGCTCCGGCAAGCTTACCGGCAGCCTGGTCGCCGACACGCGCACCGGCGTGCCGTCGACATCGAGCACGAGGTGGGTGAGTTCGCCCTGCCAGTGCACTTCCTTCAGCGTGCCGACTATCCTGTTGGTATGTTCCTCGTCGCTGGTGAGGCTGAGATGCTGCGGCCTGATGCAGAGCAGGGTCTTGTCGCCGGGCTTCTCACTGCGTCCCGCACCGGCGAGCACGGCGTCGCCGAGCTTGGCCTTGGCGAACCCCTTCGGTCCGGAGGCGCCCTCCGCGACAGTGACCGGCAAGAGGTTCGCGCGCCCAAGGAACTCGGCCGTGAAGCGGTTCGGCGGCCGTCGATAGAGCTCGGTGGTCGGCCCGTGCGAGGATACCCGGCCGTCACGCATGATGGCGATCTTGTCGGCAAGCGTCAGCGCTTCTGTCTGATCGTGGGTGACATAGAGGATCGTCAGGCCGGGTAGGTCACGATGCAGCTTGGCTATCTCCTCGACCATGTTGCGCCTGATCTGCGCATCGAGCGCCGAAAGCGGTTCGTCGAGCAGAAGCACGCGCGGCCTGACCGCCAGCGCCCGCGCAATCGCGACCCGCTGCTGCTGGCCACCGGAAAGCTCGCGCGGATAGCGCCGCGAAAAGCCCGACATGCCGACGGTGGCGAGCGAGTCCTTGACGCGCTCGCCGATGAGCGCCTTGTCGGCGCCTTGCGCTCTGGGGCCGAAGGCGACGTTGTCCTCGACGCGCATATGCGGGAACAGCGCGTAGTTCTGCACCACCATGCCGAGCCCGCGCTCATAGGGCGGAACATCGGTCACGTCGGTGGCGCCGATGCGGATGCGGCCGCTTGCCGGCCTGACGAAACCGGCGACGGCCCGAAGCGCCGTCGTCTTGCCGGAGCCGGAGGGCCCGATCATCGCCAGGATCTCGCCAGGCGCGATGTCGAGCGTCAGCGGATGCAGCACGACATGCGTGCCATAGGCGACGCTGACCTTGTCGAAGTGGACATTGGAGCCGGCGCCGCGAATTTTCGCGGCGTCGACATCCATGACATTGCTTCCCGTGACAGCGGGCACCGACATGGCTGCTCCTCCGGATCTGGTCACCAGGAGATCAACTTCCGGTCGCTTCATTCCACTTCTTGACATAGTCGGGCAGCTTGGTCAGCGCGTCGTCCCAGTTCGGCGCCCAGACGCTCACGCCTTTCATGGCGTCCTGCAGCTTGCCGAAATTGGCATCGTCCGGCTTCACGTCCTTGCGGGCCGGCAGGCCGAGCGCGACCGAGCTCACCGTAGACTGCGCTTCCTTGGAGAGCAGGAATTCGATCAGCTTCTTGCCGTTGTCGCTGTTGGGCGCGCCGGTGACCAGGCCGATTTCATAGGGCAGCGCGAAGATGGAGCGCGTGCCGTCCGGACCGGCGGGCCAGAACACCTTGATGTTGGGATTGTCGGCCATCTGCGACATGTTCATCTGCAGGTCGCCATTGGCGACATGCAGTTCGCCCTTGTTGACCAGCGCTGTCAGCTTGCCGGTCGAGGCGGACGGGCCGACATTGTTGTCCTGAAGCTTCTTCATGTAGCCGAAGCCCGCGTCCTCGCCGCCGAAGGCGTGGATGATCTGCAGCATGACGGCGGTGCCATCGCCGGCCTGGCCGGGCGTCGAATACTGGATCTTGCCCTTGAATTTCGGATCGAGCAGGTCGTCGTAGCTCTTGGGCGCTTCCGAGAGCACTGAGCTGTTGTAGATGAAGTTCATGTAGTTGTTGACCAGCGGCCGGTACTGGTCGGTGCCGCCGTCGATCTGGTCGGAGCCTTGCGGCTTGTAATCCTGCAGAAGGCCATCGGCGGCTGCGCGCTGGATGAAGGGCGGCAACGTCACCAGGACGTCGGCCTGCGGGTTCGACTTCTCCTTGGCGACGCGCTCGACGACACCGCCCGAACCACCCTCGATATACTGCACGGTGATGCCGGTGGCCTTGGTGAAGGCGGCGAACTCGGTCTCGTACCAGCTGCCATTGCCGTCATGCAGCCCGTCGGCCGAGTAGATGGTGACGACGCCATCGGCGAATGCCGGCGCAACGAGTGCCGACGAGCCCAGCAGCGTCGCGGCGAAGGTCATGGCTATGGTAAGGTTTCGCGATTTCATGGTCAGTTCCCCTTTTGATCGAAGGCACAATCTGCGACGCACTCGTGATCGCGTTCATTGGCCCATCAATGGGCTTGGAGCGTTGGTGCATGTCGTCGTTAGGCTAACTTTGGGGGGCGCCAATCGATAAGTAAAATCTATTTATTTTATGACAGACAAACTTTCCCTGATATTTGTCATGGAACTGTCGCATGCCGGTCGCAGGTCCTGCGAGAGCCAGCCCCGGCTACGAAAAATCGTTAAAAATCAATAAAATGAAACGCCAGCCGTCTGTGCCCGCAGCCTCGGGTCATGCGAGCGGATGGTGACCGGCCTGCCCTCGATCAGCTCGAAGCAGCGAGCGAGCGTGTCATCTTCGAGCCGGCGCATCGCCTCATGCGTGAAGAAGGTGAGATGCGGAAACAGGATCACATTGTCGCGATCGAAGAGCGCGCTCATCGGATGGCCGGACCTGGTCAGCGGCTCCAATGAGTAGACGTCGAAACTGGCTCCGGCGATGCGTCCGGCAACGATCGCTTCGACAAGCGCCGCCTCGTCGATGAGTGCCCCGCGCGACACGTTGATGAGGATGGCCGAAGGCTTCATGCAAGCGAGTTCTTGGCGACCGATCAGTCCGCGGGTCTGCTCGTTCAGAACGCAGTGGATCGAGACGAAATCGCACACACCGAGCATCGCTTGCAGGTCGTCGACCTTCTCAATCCCCGCATCCCGCATCGTCGCCGCGTCGATACCGGGATCAAGGCCGAGCACCCGCGCCCGGAACCCCTGCCCCGCCATGCGCGCCATGCTGCGGCCGATCTTGCCGCAGCCGACAAGGCCAAGCGTGGCGCCGGCAATGTCGCGTCCGAGCCAGCGTTGCTCGGGCCAGATCCAGCCGTCCCGCGAGACCGCCGCCGTGATTGCCGGCAGCCGCTTCGCCAGCGCGATCATCAGCGCGAAGGCGCCCTCGGCAACCGTCTCTTCGGCATATTCGGGGACATTGACGACGGGGATGCCGCGACGCATCGCCGCCTGGATATCGATGGCATCGATGCCGACGCCGTATTTGACGATGCCCTTGAGGTTGCGCGCCGCGTCGATGACGCGCCCGGTGATCGGCGTGTAGCACATCAGGATGAGGTCCGCGTCGGCGACCGCCGCCATCAGCTCCGCTTCGGGGATGCCGTCCGGCAGCGTCACCAGTTCTACGCCGCGTGCTCGAAGGCCCGCGTCGATGCCCGGGCATTCGAGCTCCCTGTCGGTGCGGACAGCCTTCATCCCTCTCAGGCCGCCAGCACGGCGGCCTCGACGATGTCGAGCGCATGGTCGAGATCGTCGCGCGAAATCACCAGCGGCGGCGACAGCGTCAGCACATTGCCCTGGCTGATCTTGAAGCTCAGCCCCTCGTCGAGACAGCGATAATAGATCCGCTCGGCGAGCGCATGCGCCGGAGCGCGGCTTGCCTTGTCCTCGACCATCTCGACGCCGAACATCAGCCCCCTGCCCCTGACGTCGCCGATGAAGGGCGAGCGCTGCATGAGGTCGTTCATGCGGGCGAGCGCATGGGCGCCAAGCTCGGCCGAGCGTTCGACGAGGCCTTCTTCGCGAATAGTGGCGATGGTGGTCAGCGCCGCGCGTGCGGTGACGGGATTCTTCTCATGCGTGTAGTGGCCGATCGCATAATCGCCGGCGACATCGAGGTCGCGCCGCGCGATCACCGAGGCGATCGGCAGCATGCCGCCGCCGAGCGATTTGCCGAGCACGATGATGTCTGGCGTCACCCCATCATGCTCGGAGGCGAAGAATTTTCCGGTCTTGCCGAGACCGGTCGGGATTTCGTCGAAGATCAGGAGCGTGCCATGCCGGTCGCAGGCTTCGCGCACCGCTTTCCAGAAGCCCGGCGCCGGCACCAGCGGCGTCGCGCGCATCGGCTCGGCGATGAAGGCGGCGAAGTCGCCTTCGCGTCCCAGCACGTAAGCGATCATGTTGGCGCAGGCGCGCGCCGACTCCTCCAGCGAATTGGTGCCGTAGGGACAATTGTGCGGCGCCCAGGGCGCGACATGCTCGGTGCCGGGCAGGAGCGGCCCGGCAATGCCGGAGCGGAACGTCGCCTCGCCGCCGACGCTGGAAGCACCGAAGCCGGCGCCGTGGAAAGCATCCCAGAACGACAGCGTCTTGAACCTGCCGGTCGCCGCGCGCGCCAATTTCAGCGACACCTCGATCGCGTCCGACCCACCTGTCGTGAACAGCACCTTGCCGAGGTCTCCCGGCGCCAGCCTGCCAAGCGTCTCGGCGAGCTCGACCGCCGGCTCGCAGGTGAAGCGACGCGGCGAGAACGGCAATTCGTCCATCTGCTTGCGGATGGCTTCCTTGAGGCGCGGATGGCCGTAGCCGATATGATGGACGCTGTTGCCGTGGAAATCCATGTAGCGGCGTCCGGCCGTGTCCTCGATCCAGATGCCTTCCGCCTTGGCGATCGCGGAGACACAGGGGCTGGAAAGGCTCTGGTGCAGGAAGGCGGCGGCGTCGCGCCGCAAAAGCTCCTGCGAGGGCGCGTGGCTCTGCCTGGCGCTCCATTCCTGTCGCGCGGCGGCCTTGTTGGATTCACCTTCGGTATGGACGAGCGTCATTGGCCGAACAACTCCACGATGGTCTCTTCGCCAAGCCCAAATCCGGTGCTGGCGCCGGTGCCGCTGGTGACGATCACCAGGCGCACATCTTCATGCGGAGTGTCGCGCAGCACGGCATTCTTCGCCGAAGCGTAGCTGCCGGTCCAGCGCGCAAGCACGTCCGGCACCGTACCGAACAATGTTTTGAACTCGTCGAGGATCAGCCGGTCGACAGCTTCCGATCCGAACGGATCGAGCGTGAGCCCATACTGATGGGAATCGCCGACCACCAGTGAACCGTCCGCGCTCTGCACGACGATCAGATGGACGCCGTTGGCCAACGCTGCGCCGCGCTGTTCGCCCAGCCTGCCTCGCAACGCGGCAGCTTCTGGCAAACCGGCGAAGCCGCCATAGCGCAAAAGGCTGAGATCGGACATCAGCGCCGACGAAAGCCGGAAGCCGGGATAAGCCAATCGAAGCATCTGCAACTTGCAGCGCTTCACGCCATGTTCGCTGAGGCGCCGCGGATAAAGGGAGCTGAAGTCATCGCCGGGACAGACGACGACTTTCTCCGCACGCAGGCGCCCCGCGCTTGTCTCCACGAAGGGCGGCGCGACATCGGTGACGGATATGCCGGTGCGAAATTCGACTGCAAATCTTTCGGCCAGGAAAGACGCCAGTCGAGGCAGCACTTCGCGCGATTCCACGCGCAATTCGAACGGGCTGAACAGCCCTCCGACGATCGCCTTTCCATTGAGGCTGCCCAGTTGCCCGACGGTCTCCCGCGGCGTCAGAAGCTTGCATTCCGCGCCGTGCTCACCGGCCTTGAACGACTCCAGCACGGCCAGCGCTTCCGGCCGCTGTGCCGCGATCAGTTTGCCGCGATGGAGGATTTCGATCCCCGCCTCGTTCGCAAGCTCGAGCCAGATCTTACGGCTGCGCTCCGCCAGGCGGCGCGACGGACCGGGCTCCTGCCCGGTGACGACGACGAGGCCAAAATTGCGGATGGAGGCGCCGTTCGCTTTCTGGTCGCGATCGATGACGACGACGCGCAAGCCGCGCCGCGCCGCGGCCAAGGCATGAGCCAGCCCGATGATGCCGGAGCCGACTACGGCAAGGTCGAAACTGTTCTTCACGGCACTTACCAAGGCAAGGAGAAGGTCTTGACGTTGGTGTAGCTCTTCATCGCCTCGATGACGCCTTCCTTGTAGCCGTTGCCGGAATCCTTGATGCCGCCGAACGGGCTCATTTCGATGCGGTATCCCGGCACTTCCCAGATGTTGACGGTGCCAACCTTGAGGCCGGTGATGTATTTCTGCATGCGGCGAAAATCGTTGGTGCAGACGCCCGACGACAGGCCGAAAGCCGTCGAGTTCGACAGCGCTATCAGCGCTTCGTCATCGTCCGGCGCGCGCACGATCGGCACGATCGGCCCAAAGGTTTCCTCCATCACCAGCTCGGACTGGTGCGGCACCCGGTCGACGACGATCGGCGGCAGCAACGCGCCCTTGCGGCCAGGATCGTAAAGCACCTCGGCGCCCTGCTCGGCCGCCATGTAGACGCGCTTCTCGAACAGCGCGGCCGCCTTCTCGTGCACCACGGTGCCGAGCTGCGTCGCCGGGTCGCGCGGGTCGCCGAATTTGATGGCCTTCGCCCGCTCCAGCACCATCGGCACGAAACGGTCGGCGACCCTTTCCTGCACCAGGATGCGTTTGACTGCCGTGCAGCGCTGGCCGGAATTCTTCGTGGCGCCGGCGACCGCGAGATCGGCAGCCTTGGCCAGATCCTCGTCCGACAGGTCGTTGAGCACTATCAGCGGATCGTTGCCGCCGAGCTCCAGCACCTGGCGCCTGTAGCCCGCCTTGGAGGCGATCATCTTGCCGACCGGCACGCCGCCGGTGAAGGTGATCAGGTCGATGTTCGGATTGGTGATCATCTCGTCGCCGATATCGGCCGGCCATCCGGTGACGACGGAAAGCATTTCCGGCGGCAGGCCGGCCTCGTAGAGGATGTCGGCCAGCATCAGCGCCGTGATCGGCGTCAGCTCGGTTGGCTTGACCACGACGCAGTTGTTGGTGGCGATCGCCGGCGCCACCTTGTGCGACACCATGTTGAGCGGATGGTTGAACGGGGTGATCGCCGAGATCGCGTTAAGCGGCTCGCGGGTGGTGAAGATTTTTCGCTGCTTGCCATGCGGAGTGAGGTCGCAGGAGAAAATCTCGCCGTCATCCTGGATGCACATCTGGCCGGCAAGCGTGAAGACGTCGAAGGCACGGCCGACTTCGTAGAGCGAATCCTGCTTGGAGATGCCGAGCTCCAGCGTGATGAGGTCGGACAGCTCGTCCTTGCGCGTGTTGAGCAGCTCGGCGGTCTTGAGCAGGATGCGCTGCCTTTCGTAGCGCGTCAGTTTCGGCTGATAACTGGCGGCGATCTCGAAGGCGCGCCGCGCATGCTCCGCCCCGCCCGCCGGCACCGTGCCGATAACGGTGTCGTTCCAGGGGAATCGCACTTCCAGCCTGCGCTCGGCGTCGACCTTGCGGCCGGCAATCCGCATCGGCTCGTGGCGGACTTTGATGGAGGGATCGAGTTGGGTCATCGGTTGGTTCCAGTCTTGGATACGTCGCGGGGTCGACCCCCACTCCGGCCCTTCGGGCCACCTCTCCCCCGATCGACGGGGGAGAGGAAATCAGTCGGCGTCGGCGCTCAGTCCTTCGCAGTCCAAAGCGCTGCGAAACCGACCGGGCGCCCTTCCTCTCCCCCGTCGATCGGGGGAGAGGTGCCGAGCGAAGCTCGGCGGAGTGGGGGTCGACTGCGCCCTCGACCTCAACCTCAACCCTGCGCCGCCGCCATCGTCGCATAGTAGAACGCGTCGAAATTGCGCAGCTTAGGCTCGTTCGGCAGGTCCGGCAGCACGCGGTTGACGATGAAGGGCACGGTCTGCTCAGTGAGTCCGCCATGCGAGCGCAGCGGCTCGTCGAGTGCGGCCAGATTGTGCCGGTGCTGCGAAGTGCCGATCGTCTTGTTCTCGCCGGAGATCAGGATGATGTCGCCCATGCGATCCTCGGGCAGTTCGAAGCGGGCGCAGCCCTCCTCGCGGCCGAGCACCAGGATGATGTCTTCCACCTTGCGCAGCTTTTCCATCACCGCCTCGCGGTCCGCGCCCTTGGGAAGGTAAGCGGTGGCGAGGGAACCCAGCGCGCCGTGATGCACGACGTAAGGGTCGGTGATCGGCAGGATCACCCTGGCCGCGTCCTTGCCCAGCCACTCGTCCAGCAGATCCTGGATATAGACGACATTCGGCGAGCCGTCGGCATGATGCTTCGGCTTCATGCCATGGTCGGCCGTTACCACGATCGCCGCGCCCAGCGCATCCAATTGCGTAAGATACTTGTCGAACATCTCGTAGAAGGCATTGGCCTGGGGCACGCCCGGCGCATATTTGTGCTGCACGTAGTCGGTCGTGGTAAGGTACATCACGTCCGGCCGGAATTCCTTCAGCAACTGCACCCCGGCGGCGAAGACGAACTCAGAAAGTTCCGCGGAATAGACCTCGGGCACGGCCAGGCCAAAATGCTTCGAGGCATTGTCGATCCCGTGCTCGGCTTTCGTCGTGGTGTCGGACCTCTCGGCCGAGAAGCACATGGCCCGGCCATCGTCGAACCTCAGCCCCTTGCCGAGCAGCGCGCGCAGCTTGTCCTTGGCCGTCACCACCGCGACCTTGGCGCCTGCATCGTAGAACGCCTGGAACACCGTCGGCGCGCGCAGGAACTTCGGGTCGTTCATCATCACCTCCTCGCCCGTCTCCGGGTTGTAGAGGTAGTTGCCGCATATACCGTGCACTGAAGGCGGCCGGCCGGTGGCGATCGACAGATTGTTAGGGTTGGTGAAGCTGGGGATCACCGAATGGGCGAAGCGCACCGTGCCCTTGTGCTTGATCCTTTCCAGCGCCGGCATCAGCCCGGTATGAATAGCCTCATCGAGATAGGCCGGCTCGCAGCCGTCGAGGCAGATGGCGATGGCCGGCACGCGCGGCCAGGCATAGGAACGGCCGTTGGCCGTGACGTTGACGGGAGACATCTGGTTCATCGTAGACCTCAAAAGACCCTTTAGGCGGCGAGCTTGGCGCGCTCGGCGATAGCGGCGGGAGACGGGGCGGCGGTGTCGACGCCCATTTCATTCAGCGACTGTGCGGCTGCCTCGACGACACGGCGCATGACATGCTCATCCATCTGGCCGATGCAGCCGATGCGGAAGGAGTCCACGACCGTGAGCTTGCCCGGATAGATGATGAATCCCTTGTCCTTCATCAGCTTGTAAAACCTGTCGAAGGCGAAGTTCGGATGCGCCGGGTTGAAGAAGGTGACGATGATCGGCGACAGCCAGCGATCCTTGAGCAACGTCTCGAAACCGAGCTCGCGCATCCCGGCCACCATGACGTCGCGGTTCAATCTGTAACGCGCGCCGCGCCCCGCAACACCGCCTTCGGCCTCATGCAGGCGCAACGCTTCGAGGAAGGCCGCGACGACATGCGTCGGCGGCGTGTAACGCCACTGTCCGGTCTTGTTCATGTTCGCCCATTGCGCATGGACGTCGAGCGACAGCGAATGGCTGCGCCCCTTGGCAGCCTCCAGTTCGCTCTTGCGGGCGATGACGAAGCCGAAACCCGGCACGCCCTCGATGCATTTGTTGGCCGACGAAACCATCGCCTCGTAGCGGATTTCGTTGACGTCGAGCGGGATGGCGCCGAACGCGCTCATGGAATCGATCAAAAGCTTGCGGCCGTTGGCATAGACCGCCTGCGATATCTCGGCGACCGGGTTGAGGATGCCGGAACTGGTCTCGCAATGGATGGCGATGACATGCGTGATTGCCGGATCGGCCTTCAGCGCCGCCGCCACCTCTTCGCCGCGCGGCGGCAGGTAGTCGCCCTTGTCGATCAGCGTGTAGGCACGGCCTATATACTGCATGGTCTGCTCGGCGCGCAGCCCGTAGGCACCGTTGGCAAGCACCAGCACCTTGCCGTCCTTGGGCACGAAGGAGCCGAGCATGGCCTCGACGCAGAAGGAGCCGCTGCCCTGCATCGGTACGCAGTCGAATTCGTCGCGGGCGTCGCCGGTGAGCGCCAGCAGGCGGCGGCGCAGATCGGCCGTCATCCCTCGGAAATCGCCGTCCCAGGAGCCCCAGTCGCGCAGCATCGCCTGCTTGACGGCATAGGATGTGGTGAGCGGGCCGGGCGTCAGCAGATAGGGTTCGCCCAGCGCCGGCGCATCCAACGGCTTTGTCGCCGCAAGTTTCATCTCAGCGAGCATGCCGCCCTCCCACTTCGAACCTGTCATTGAAATATGACTGTCATTCTCGGCGGTCCTCACGTATTTGTAAAATCGTTATTTTGTATTGATGTATCGATCTGATCGATGCTACCAGCTTGCCGCATAAACGCCGCTTCGGAGAGCACGAGCATGCGTTACGTGCAGCTTAGGGCATTTCACCAGGTCGCCATCTCAGGCGGCTTCTCGCGCGCGGCCGAAGCGTTGTTCCTCACCCAGCCCGCAATCTCGGACCAGGTGCGCAAGCTTGAGGAAGAGTACGACGTGCTTCTGTTCAACCGGAACAAGAAGCAGGTGACGCTGACCATGCAAGGCCAGAGGCTGCTCGAGATCACGCACCGCATGTTCGAAACCGAGCAGCAGGCACTCGAACTTCTGACGGAGTCGCGCGCGCTGCGCGCCGGCACGCTGCGTATCGTCGCCGACGCCGCGCACCATCTTCTCCACATCCTGGGCGCCTTTCGCGCCCGATATCCCGGTGTCCAGGTTTCGCTGCGTTCCGGCAACACCGACACGGTCATCAGCAGCCTCTATAGCTACGAGGCCGACATCGGCGTGCTTCCCGAAGTGCCGACGGGTCGCGATTTCGAGATGCTGAAGCTCAACTCGACCCCGATCATTGCCTTCGTGTCCGCCGACCACCCGCTGTCGGCGAAGAAATCGCTGACGCTGAAAGAGCTGGCGCAGGAGCCGCTGGTGATGCGCGAGCGCGGCTCGAAGACACGCAAGAAGCTTGAGGATCTTGCCGCGGCTTCGGATATCGAGCTCCGGCCTGCGATCGAGGCCGAAGGCCGCGAGGCGGTGCGCGAGATCGTCGCCTCCGGAGCAGGCGTCGGTTTCGTCTCGGCGGCCGAGTTCGGTCACGATTCGCGGTTGGCGCAGGTCGCGATCGATGCCCCTGAAACGCTGATGGATGAAGCGCTGATCTGTCTGCGCGAACGCAGCGGCGGCAAACTGGTGCGCGCCTTTCTCGACATGGCCCGTTCGATGTCAGGGGATTGAGCCTGATTCTTACGGAACCTGTTCAGCCCTGCGGATGCGACAGGACCGCGTCGGGCAACGCACTTCTTGGAGATACAGACAACGTCAACCAAGGTGGCGGGCATGCCACTTCAGATGATCGTCCATGAAGGTCGAGATGAAGTTGTAGGAATGGTCGTAGCCCTCCTGCATGCGCAAGGTCAGATCGATGCCTGCCGTCTTGCAGGCCTCTTCGAGCAACCATGGCCGAAGACCGTCCTGCAGGAAGCCATCCGCCGTGCCCTGGTCGACAAGGAATTCCGGGAAGCGCTTGCCGTCCTCGATCAAAAGCGTCGTGTCGTAGGCGCGCCAGCTTTTTTCGTCCGATCCGAGATACTTCTCGAAGGCCGGCCGCGACCAGCCGGCCGTCGAGGGTTGCACGATCGGCGCGAAAGCCGAGCAGCTTCGGTAGCGCTCCGGGTTCTTCAGCGCGATCGTCAGCGCGCCATGTCCGCCCATCGAATGGCCGAAGATGGCCTGGCGCGACATGTCGACCGGGAAGTTCGCGGCGACGAGCGCCGGCAATTCCTCGGTGAGGTAGGAGTACATGCGATAGTTCTTCGCAAAAGGCTGCTCGGTCGCATCGAGGTAGAAGCCGGCGCCGCAGCCGAACTGCCAATTGTCCTTCTCGTCGGGAACGTCGGCTCCGCGCGGGCTGGTATCGGGGCACACGATGACGAGCCCGAGCTCGGATGCCAGGCGCCGGTATTCGCCCTTGTCCATGACATTGGCATGCGTGCAGGTCAGGCCGGACAGGTACCACAGAACCGGCAAGTGCCCGTCCTTGGCCTGGGGCGGCACGAAGACGGCAAAGGTCATGTCGCAGGCGCAAACCTCGGAAGCATGCGCATAGACGCCCTGGATGCCGCCATGCGATTTGGAGATGGAAAGGACGTTCATCTATTATGCCTGTCGTCGGAAAATCCTGGGCCCGGCATAGCCGTCGGCGCCTGCGCCCGCAACCTGGCGCCTCATGAAACGAGACGGCTCGCGTCGAAGAATTCGTAATCCGCCGGTAACTCGCGCCCATTTCAGACCGTGAACCGGGAACGGTAGTCTTGCGGCTTGACGGCGAGCAGGCGCATGAAGCTGCGGCGCATTGTTTCCTCAGAGCCAAAGCCGCAACGCTGCGCGATACGCTTGACCGGCAGGCGCGTCTCCGACAGCTGACGCCGTGCCGCCTCCACTCGCAGCCGCTCGATGGCGCGGACCGGAGTTTGCCCCGTCGCCTCCGCGTAGTGGCGGCTGAAACTACGCTCGCTCATGCCTGCCTGGTCTGCCAGGGCCGAGAGCGAAAGATCGTCGCTGAGATGATTGTTGATCCAATCATGGAGCGCGCCGAACCTGTCGTCGGCGGCTTGCAAGGCCAGGGCGGCGCTGAACTGCGCCTGTCCGCCGGAGCGTTTGAGGAAAACAACCAAGTAGCGGGCCACGGCGAGCGCCATCGAGCGGCCGAGGTCTTCCTCCACCATCGCCAGCGCGAGATCGATGCCCGCCGTCACCCCGGCCGAGGTCCAGACCGGACCATCGCATATGAAGATCGGATCGGGCTCGACCAGCACGGCCGGAAAGCGCGCCGCCAGCCTGGCGCAATCCTTCCAATGGGTCACCGCGCGACGCCCGTCCAATAGCCCTGCGGCGGCAAGCAGGAATGCACCGGTGCAAACAGAGGCGACACGACGCGATTGCGTCGCCCGCCGCCGCAGCCAATCGACGAGCGCAGGGTTCGCGGCGGCCGCCTCCACCCCCTGCCCTCCGGCAACCAGCAGAGTATCCAGCGCGCCCCTGCTTTTGCCGAGCGCCGCCGCCGCCAGCGCCACGCCGGCCGAGGACATGACGCCTTGGTCGCCCTGCGTCACGAGCTTGAGCCGGTATGGCGGGGCGCCCCCGGCACTGGCAACGAAATCGTTGGCGGAGGCAAACACCTGAACCGGCCCGGTGACATCGAGCAACTGCACCGCCGGGAAAGTGAGCACTTCGATCACCCGGATCAGGTTTGGCGAGGAATGAGGGCGTCTTGGCATTTCCGCCAGATTATGCCCCGGCCGGGTTCGCTTTGTCCACCGCACCGCTTTGGCGAGAACCGAGGGTCTATTGGCGCTCCCGCCAACAGCCCCGTTCCTAGATAAGTCGCGGCGGATCACACGCGAACAACAACAAAAGGCATACTCCCATGACAAAATTTGCCGTTCACACCCTTGAAACCGCCCCTGAAGGCTCGAAGCCGGCGCTTCGCCAATTGCAGTCGGCTTTCGGCATGATCCCGAATATCGCCGGGGCCGTGTCGACCTCGCCGGTTCTGATCAACAGCCTCGTCGGTCTGTTCGGAAACGTACACGGCGGCAGCTTCACCGAAGCGCAGGTCCAGATCATTCTGCTCACCGACGCCGTGACCAACGCCTGCACATGGGCGGTCGCCTTCCACACGGCCCTGGCGCTCAAGGAAGGCATCGATCCGGCGGATGTCGAAGCGATTCGTGCCGGTCGTCTGCCGGCGGACGCAAGGTCGGCCGCGCTGTCGTATCTGGCGAAGACGATGATCGAAAAGCGCGGCCGGCTCAGCGACGAGGACGTCGATCGGTTCCTTGATGCCGGCTTCGGCAAGGATCACCTGCTCGAAGTCATCGCCGCGGTTGCCGCGTCTACGATCACCAACTACACCGGCAGCATCACGAAGCCCCCTCTGGAGGCTCCGTTCCAGCCGCACACCTGGCAAGGTTGAGACAACCAACGGAAGGTGGGCGGCGATCGTTCCGCTCACCGGCGCCCGGTCAGCCCGCCACGACCGGCGCGATCAGGCCCGAGCCAACCTACTGTAAACCGGGCACCCCCGGAAAGCTTCAGGCCGGTCGCGATCTCGTTGCAAAATATCCAGGAACCCGCTCGACGCCGGCCTGTCCCTGCACCGCGCCGAGCAGAGCGGCGAGGGCAGCTTGGCCCAAATGCCGCTTTCACCACTTCGACTGGGCAGCGGACGTTGCACGGTCCGATTATCCGAACGCCCTTTTAGCTTTCCTTGTTTGAGGTCGACCGCACCAGGAGTAATAGTCGCGTCGGAATTGCGAGGAGGAGACGATGACGCTGAACTTCGACCCAAGGGCGAAGGCCACCACGCTCTACCATGGCGAATTCCGGCCGATGTTCATCGGCGGCAAGTGGGTCGCGGCGCAGTCCGGTGAGGTGATGCAGGCGCTGAACCCGGCGACGGGCGAAGTGCTGGCGACAGTGCCGCGCGGCGCGGCCACCGATATCGACGCGGCGGTCGCCGCGGCGCGCGCGGCCTTCGAAGGCCCCTGGTCGAAATTCTCGCCTTACGAGCGGCAATGCGTGCTGCTCAGGATCGCCGACCTGTTCGAGACGCATTGGGAGGAGCTCAGCGTCTCCGACACGCTCGACATGGGGCTGCCGATCACGCGCACCTTGGCCAACCGGCGCCGCGTCATCGGCATGCTGCGCTTCTATGGCGGCATGGCGACAGCGCTGCATGGCGAGGCGATCGACAATTCCATTCCCGGCGAGATCGTCACCTTCACCCGGCGCGAGCCGGTCGGCGTCGTCGGCGCGATCATCCCCTGGAATGCGCCCACCGCCGCCTCGATCTGGAAGATCGCGCCGGCTCTGGCCACCGGCTGCACCATCGTGCTGAAGCCGTCGGAGGATGCGTCGCTGACGCCGCTGCTGATCGCGCGGCTGATGCAGGAGGCCGGCGTGCCCGACGGTGTCGTCAACATCGTCACCGGAACCGGCGCCGAGGCCGGCGTACGGCTTGCCGAACATCCGGATGTCAACAAGATCGTCTTCACCGGCTCGACGCTGACAGGCCAGGCGATCGCCCGTGCCGGTGTCACCAACCTAAAGCGCGTTTCGCTGGAGCTCGGCGGCAAGTCGCCGATCATCGTCTGCCGCGACGCCGATATCGACAAGGCCGTGCCTGTCGCGGCGATGGCGGTGTTCGTGCATTCGGGCCAGATCTGCATCGCCGGCTCGCGCCTGTTCGTGGCGCGCGAGATCCATGACGAGTTCGTGCGCCGGGTCGCCGAGTTCGCCGGCAAGCTGCGCATCGGCCACGGCATCGAGGCGGAGACGGAAATCGGGCCGTTGATCAACGCAAGGCAGGCCGGCAAGGTCGAAGCCTACATCAAGGCGGGCAGCGATGAGGGCGCCCGACTGGTTGCCGGCGGCTCGCGGCTTACGGGCGAGCTCTATGACGGCGGCAACTTTATCGCGCCGACCGTCTTCGGCGCGGTGTCGGACAAGATGACCATCGCGCGGGAAGAAATCTTCGGGCCGGTCATCTCGGCCATGCCCTTCGACACGCTGGATGAGGCCGTCGCGCGCGCCAACGCAACGCCCTACGGCCTGGCGGCAGGTATCTTCACCACCAATCTCGGCACCGCGCACAAGCTCGCGCGGCGCGTCAAGGCCGGCTCGGTCTGGGTCAACATGTACCACGCCATCGACCCGGCGGTGCCGTTCGGCGGCATGAAGATGTCCGGCTACGGCCGCGAAGGCGGCGCCGAGCATCTGCACGAGTATCTCGAGACGAAGTCGGTCTGGATCCAGACCGATTAAACGTCAGTCGACACCGCTGAAGTTCAAGTTCCGGCGGTCTTGGGAGCCAGGACGAAGTCCCACTCGACGGACCAGAAGGGGGCTTCGAAACCGAGCTCGCTCGCCTTTTCCCGATCGGTGACCTTGGTGAAATCGGCGATCAGCGAATCCTTCACGCCGAAGACGGCGTCTTCTGCAAGATAGCGGCAATCGGGCGCGAAGATGTGGGTGATGACGGGATCGTAACCCGGCGCGCTGACGATGTAGTGGACATGGGCCGCGCGGTTCGGATGACGCCCCAGCGCGGCAAGCATCTTTCCAACCGGCCCGTCGTCGGGGATCGGGTAGTAGCGCGGCTTGACCGAACGGTACCAGTACTCGCCCGTCGCGTCGGTGGTGAAGACTCCGCGCAGATTCCAGTCGGGCTGCACATCCTTCTGCTGGACATCGTAGAACCCGTCGTCATTGGTCTGCCAGACGTCGATCAGCGCGCCGGCGATCGGCTTGCCGGCCGTGTCGAGCACACGCCCGCGCACCACCATCGGCTCGCCCTTGCCGTCGAGGCAGATGTTCGCACCGTGCTCGTAGCGCGGAGCTTCGGGCACATAAAACGGGCCAAGGATGGTGTTTTCCGTGGCGCCGTTCGGGCGCCGGTGGTTGATGGCGTCGACGAGCATCGAAACGCCGAGCGTATCGGAAAGAAGGATGAACTCCTGCCGCCAGTCGGAGCACATCTTGCCGACCTCGGTGAGGAACTGAATACCTTGCAGCCACTCCTCACGCGTCGGCTCGATCTCCTTGACTGCGGCATGCAGGTGTTTCACCAGCACGCCCATGACCTGTCGCAGGCGCGGATCGACATCCGGTCCCATGCGCGCATTGACCACGTCGACCGAGGTCTTTTCCTCGAAATAGGGATATTTCGGTCGGGCAGCGTCCGAGGTGCCGGTCATGGCGATAACTCCTCCAGAGATGTTCGGGTTCTCAGGCCTGCGGCGGTTCGCCGGCATAGGCGCGGGCGATAAGGCCCCGGATCGGTTCCCGCTCCAGCGACCGCGGGTTCCAGTAGGGATTGGCCAGCGCGCGGTCCGTCGCGATGTCGATCCGGTCGGGCGGCATGCCTATCTCCGACAGGGCGCGCCTGGCACCTATCCTGCCGGCGAGATCGTAGAAAGCTTTCGCAGGATCATCCGCCTTCAGCAAGGCCCGCAGCGTTTCCATGACGGCCGGAACGGCTGGGGCGTTGTAGGCCAGCGCATGCGGCAGCACGATCGTATGGGTCTCGGCGTGCGGCAGATCGAAACTGCCGCCGAGGGTATGGCAAAGCTTGTGGTGCAACGCCATGCCGACCGAGCCAAGGCAGATGCCGCAGAGCCAGGCGCCGTAGAGCGCCTCGGAGCGAGCATCGCGGTCATGCGGCTTCTCGGCGATGACCGGCAAGGCGCTCACCAATGCGCCGATGGCCTCGGTCGCCATGAGGTTGATCACGGGGTTGCTTTCCCTGGCATAGAGCGCCTCGACGGCATGGGCGATGGCGTTCATGCCGCTTGTTCCGGACAAGGAAACAGGAAGCGTCATCGTCAGGTCGACGTCGTAGATGACCACTTCCGGCAGCACCCTCGGGCTCGATTGGGTGACTTTCACGCCATCCTTCGTCTCGCCGAGGATCGGCGTCATTTCCGAGCCTGCATAGGTCGTCGGCATCACGATCTGCGGCAGGTCGGTGCGCAATGCGACCGCCTTGGCGAGGCCCGTCGTGGAGCCCCCGCCGACCGCAACCAGCCCGTCGGCCTTAAGCTCCGCCACGACCCGCAGGGCGTCCTCGGTCACGGAGACGGGCGTATGCATCGTCGCCCCGGCATAGACGCCGGCTGCTATGCTGCCGAGCGATCCGGCAAGGCGCCGGGCCTTGGTCTCCTGCGGCGGCGTTGCAATCACAAGCACGCGTTTCAGGCCCAGCCGGTCGATCTCCTCCGGCAGCCTTGCGATCGTGCCCGATCCGAAGACGACGCGTGCCGGCTGGCCGTTGTAGACGAAGCTTTTCATTTTGAGCCTCTCCCTCGTCAGCCGCGATTGTCGACGCGCAAAAGGAAGGGATTGATGCTGACGCTTTGCCAGACATTGGCGGCATTGAACGGGTCGGCGGCGTTGAACGCCTTCACCTCCCCGATGCTGTCCGCGGAAAAAACGAAGAGCGAGCCGATCATGGTTGTGCCGTCCGCCGCGACCAGCGGCCCGGAGATTACAGTCGCGACCGAACCAGCCGCAAGATAGGCCTTATGGGCATCGTAATTGGCGAGCCGGCGCGGAAGCGCATCGGCATGGTCGAGACAATGGACGGCAAAGAGCAAGATAAGTCCTCCCGGGCAAGCGCGACGCTTCAGCGAATGTTGCTAATCTACTCCTCGCCGGCGGAACTTAAATCGACTCCTGCCGAGCAGGTCGGTCAATTTGTCCAATATGGACAGACGCGATGACGGGATGCCGCGCCCTGACAGCTTGCGACCAAGAGGCGCGGAAGTGCGCTGGCCGACGGCATGTGGCCGTCCGGGATTTTATCCCCTGCCGGAAGCATGCATCGGCCGATGGCACCGCGCCATCGGGAACCGGCGCGGCCGAAATCGCGGCAGCTTCAGGCGATCCTCTGCTCGAACTGAGCTATTTCCGCGCTTTTTCGCAGACCCGTCGCGACGACCGACACGCGGAACTTGCCCGCCAATGCCTGGTCGAAGATGGCGCCGACGATGATGTCGGCATCGGCGTCGACTTCTTCCCTTATCCGTGTCGCCGCTTCATCGACCTCGAACAGCGTCATGTCCAATCCGCCGCAGATCGACACCAGCAGCCCCCTGGCGCCAGACATCGAGGCCTCGTCGAGGAGCGGATTGGCGATCGCCGCCTCGGCCGCGATCCTTGCACGCCCCTCTCCTGAGGCCTCGCCGGTTCCCATCATTGCCCGGCCCATGTCCCGCATCACCGACTTCACGTCGGCGAAATCGAGATTGATCAGGCCCTCTTTGACGATGAGATCCGTGATGCAGCCGACACCCGCATAGAGAACACGGTCCGCCATGGCGAAGGCGTCGGCGAACGTGGTCCGGGCGTCGGCAACCCTGAAGAGGTTCTGGTTCGGGATGACGATCACGGTGTCGGCGCTTTCGCGAAGGCGCTCTATGCCTTCCTCCGCGGCCTGGGTCCTGCGCTTGCCTTCGAAGACGAAAGGCTTGGTGACGACGGCCACCGTCAAAATGCCGGCGTCGCGCGCGGCGCGCGCAATCACGGGCGCAGCGCCGGTCCCCGTGCCGCCGCCCATGCCGGCGGTGATGAAGCACATATGCGTTCCCGCCAGATGATCCATGATCTCGTCGATGGATTCCTCCGCGGCAGCACTTCCGACCTGGGGCAAGGATCCGGCGCCCAGGCCCTCGGTCACATGCGCGCCCAACTGGATCAGCCGCGACGACTTCGACATGGTAAGCGCCTGGGCGTCGGTGTTGGCCACGACGAACTCGACGCCCTGCAAGCCTTCGGCGATCATGTTGTTGACGGCGTTTCCGCCCGCGCCGCCGACCCCGATAACGGTGATCTTGGGCCTCATCTCCAGGATTTCCGGCTTGGCGGTCATTTTTTTCATCTTTCTACGAAAGCACCTGCTGCTCCGACGCACGATCATGCGGAACCGGAGCAACGAGCACACGAATCAGGCGATCCCCACCAAGCGCAGGGAATCAGAGCAGGCGCCTCCCTGCAAGGTCCGCTGAGCATATGCAAGCGCGATGCCCTCGCTTGAGCTGAAAGCGTCTGGGCGCGTGAGTGACCCGGCGACGGCGTTGCAGAAACTTCTATTGCGTCACCGAGGTCGAGGTGCCCCAGGTGTCCGACAGCACGTAGCCTTGCGGATAAGGGTCCGTCGGATCGAGATAGTAATTGTGCTCGCCCGTAATCCAGGCCCGGCCGGTGATCTGCGGTACGATCGCCTTGCGACCGGCGATTTCGGTGAGCTCGAGTATCTTGCCGGTAAAGCGCGAGCCGATGATCGATTCATGGATCAGCACCTCGCCGGCCTTCATCAAGCCTCGGGCCTGCAGCACGGCCATGCGGGCCGAGGTGCCGGTTCCCGTCGGACTGCGGTCCGAGCGTCCGGGCGAGACGATGCAGGTGTTGCGCGTAACGTTGCCCGGCCCCTGGAACGGCATGGCGAACTGTACGATCGACACACCGCGCACATTGTCGAATTCCGGATGGACGACATCGAGCTGCTCGCGCGCGGCGCGTCGGACCTTTTCGCCGATGACGGCCAGTTCGCGGGCCTCGTCGGGTGTGACCGAGAAGCCGAGCGCCTTGGCATCGACGATCGCGTAGAACATGCCGCCATAGGCGATGTCGACTTTCAAGGTCCCGAGCCCTTCGACCTCGATATCCGCGTCGAGGCGTTCGGCGAAGGCAGGCGCGTTGCGCAGCGTGATCGACAGGCATTTGCCGTCGCGGCATTCGGCGCGCACCTCGATGACACCGCCCGGCATGTCGAGCTTGAAGCGCGTCTCGGGCTCTTGCATCGGCACCATGCCGGTCTCGAGCAGCACCGTGGCGACGCAGATCGTGTTGGAGCCGGACATTGGCGGGTATTCCGTCGGCTCCATGATGATCGCTCCCGCGGCGCAATCCTCGCGCGTCGCGGGCACCAGGAGGTTGACGTGTCGGGCAACGCTGCCGCGCGGCTCGCAGATCAGCATGCGCCTTATATGGTCGTGGTCGCGTTCCATCGTGATCATTTTTTCCATCATCGTGCGGCCTGCCGGCGGCAGCACGCCGCCCACGATGACGTCGCCGACCTCCCCCTCGGCATGGCAGCCGACGACGCGAATGCTGGCTTTGGTACGCATGGTTACTCCCCGTGACCGCGACTATCCGCTTGGCAAGCGGTTCTTTGCGGGACAAACTGGCCAATCCGCGTGCCAGCCTCAAGGAGAATCCGAAATGACCGCCAATGTTTTTTCCGGCTGTATGCCGGCGCTGATGACGCCTTGCACCAATGACCGGCTTCCCGACTTCGACGCGCTGGTGCGCAAGGGTCGCGAGCTGATCGCCGCCGGCATGTCGGCTGTCGTCTATTGCGGCTCGATGGGCGACTGGCCGCTGCTGACCGACGCGCAGCGCATGGAGGGCGTCGAGCGCCTGGTCAAGGCCGGCGTGCCGGTGATCGTCGGCACCGGCGCGGTCAACACCGCCAGTGCCGTGGCGCACGCCGCGCACGCGCAAAAGGTCGGCGCACGGGGGCTGATGGTGATCCCGCGTGTGCTGTCCCGCGGGCCCTCGGTGACGGCGCAGCGCCACCACTTCAAGGCGATCCTTTCCGCCGCCCCCGACCTGCCGGCGGTCATCTACAACAGCCCCTATTACGGCTTCGCCACGCGCGCCGATCTCTTCTTCGCGCTGCGGGCCGAACATCCGAACCTTGTCGGCTTCAAGGAATTCGGCGGCCCGTCGGATCTGCGCTACGCGGCGGAAAACATCACCAGCCGCGACGATGAGGTCGCGCTGATGATCGGCGTCGACACCGCCGTCTTCCACGGTTTCGTCAATTGCGGGGCGTCGGGCGCCATCACCGGCATCGGCAACGTGCTGCCCAGGGAAGTGCTGCATCTGGTGGGTCTCAGCCAGGCGGCGGCGAAGGGCGATGCTGAAGCGCGTCGGCTCGCGCAGGAGCTGGATGCCGCGTTCGCCGTGCTGTCCTCCTTCGACGAGGGCCCGGACCTGGTGCTCTATTTCAAGCACATGATGGTGCTCAAGGGTGACCCGGAGTACAGGCTGCACTTCAACGAGACCGATGCGCTGAGCGACAGCCAGCGCGGCTATGCCGAGCAGCAGCTCAGGCTGTTCGACACCTGGTACGCCCAGTGGTCAAGGCAGCCCGTGATGGCGAGATACGCGGCCTGAGCCGCCGATTCGAGGCCGCCGACCCGCTCGAACCCGGCGGCGGCCTCGAAAATCCTTGTTCTTACGCAATTTCGAACGGGAAATCGCTGCGCACTTTTGCTGGAATTGCCCTAGATCACCGCTTCTTCGAGGAACGGCTCGTTGCGCGGGACGCGCTCGTAGCAGAAGGGCGACAGGTCAAGCGTCTGGAAGGCGCCATGAACAATCAGCTCCGACACCGCCCGGCCGACAGCCGGCGACTGTTGCAGGCCATGGCCCGAGAAGCCATTGGCGAACATGAAGTTCGTCACCGCGGGGTGGAAGCCGACAATGCCGTTGTGGTCGAGCATGTTGTATTCGTAATGGCCGGTCCAGCTGGTTTGCACCTTCAGCGCGTCGAAAGCCGGAATACGGTGCCATAGCGCCGGCCAGATATAGTCGTCGAACTCCTCGAAATGCATTTCGAAATCGTCGTAATCGGCCGGTCCATCGCGCTGCGGCGTGTTGCCGGTGAGGAAAAGGTCACCTTCCGGGCGCACGAAGGTGCCGGAAAGGTCGATGACATTGGGCATCCGTCCCGGGATCGGATTGGCGCTGGCGAAGACGAAGCTGTAGCGCTTGTAGGGCGCGACCGGGATAGAGAGGCCGGCCATGCCGGCCACCTGCTGCGCTCTCGGGCCGGCGGCGTTGACCAGCGTACCGCAAGAAACCGTCTCGCCCGTCCCGAGGCGGGCGGAGACCACCCGCCCATCGACCACATCCAATCCGGTCACCGCATTGTCGATATATTCGACGCCGCTGCCACGTGCGGCGCGGCGGAACCCGTTGAGCATGCCCATGGAATCGAACCAGCCCTCCTCACGGGAACCCCAGGAGCCGCCGCCGAGATCATCGACGTTCAGCCATCGGAAGCGTTCCTTCAGCGCGCCTGGTTCGAGGAAGACGGTGTGGGCACCGAGGCTGCGCTGCAGATCGACCCGTTCCTTGGCCGCTTCCACGCCTTCGGGCGAGCAGCAATAGAGATATCCGTGCTCCTTGAAGCCGAGATCGGGGGCAGGCTCGTCCTTGTAGAACGGCGCCATTCGCTCCTGGAAGCCGCGGATGATCTCGATGCCGAACTGGCTGATCTTCACATTGATCGGATTGGAATATTGCTGGCGGATGGCGCTGGTGGACAGCGCCGTCGAGGAAAACTCGTAGCTTGAGTCGCGTTCGACCACGAGGATCGAGGTGCCGCTGCCCAGCGCCTGGCTCAGCCAGTAGGCCGTCGATGAGCCGACGACGGCGCCGCCGACGATGACAATGTCATAGGCGCTGCGCAAAGGTGCCTTGTAAGGGGGGATAGCCACTTCTGTTCTCCGCTCTACTGGTTGAACGAGGCGATCAGAGCATCCGAGCCCCGCGCCAGCAGGCCGAGGTCCGACCCGACGGCGACCATCATGAAGCCGTCGGCGAGATAGCGGTCCGCGTCAGCCTTCATGGAGCCAGGATGCCGCTCGATTTGCCTGCAGAGGCAGCGGCCTTGTATACGGACGATATCGCTTCCTGCACATGCGCCGCACCTGGATTGCCCATCGCGCCCATATTCGTGGAAAGGTCACCCGGCCCGACGAACAGGACGTCTACGCTATCCACCGCTGCGATTTCGGCCGCATTGGCGACACCAGTCTCGTCCTCGATCTGAACGGCCAGAAGCCGCTGCTCGCGCGCCTTGGCGTGATAGCCGGCAATGCGACCGAATGCGTTGGCGCGGTGGCCGACCGAGAAGCCGCGGAAGCCGCCCGGAGCATAGGTTGCCGCGGCCACGATTGCGCGTGCCTGCTCGGCCGTCCGCACATTGGGGATCATCAGGCTGCGGGCGCCGATATCCAGCGCCTGCTTGATCAAATTGGCATCGTCCGACGGCAGGCGCACGACCGCCTCGCAGGGAAACGCCGCCGCGACCTGCAGCTGCGCCATGATGCTGCGCAGATCGTTCGGGCTGTGCTCGCCGTCGATCAGCAGCCAGCCCGCTCCGGAGCCAGCCACCACCTCGGTGGTCAGCGCCGAGGCCAGCGAGCACCAGATGCCGATGTGCGGCCGGCCGGCCTCGACGGCCGCCTTCAGCGAATTGACGCGCTCCTGCATTTTGCGATCGATCTCCGTGGAAAAGGTGGATTGAAATTTGTATGATGTCCTATATCATACGGCTCTCTTGAGCTGCAAGACGGCTCGAACCCCAAATGGGAGTTGCGCGTGAAAATCGGCTTCATCGGGCTGGGGGTCATGGGTGCGCCGATGGCGCGGCATCTCGCCGATGCCGGACATGAGATCGTCACTGTCCTGAACCTCTCCCCCTTGCCGGAAGACCTGAAAGCATCGGTCGTCGCCTCCCCGGCCGAAGTGGCGCGCGTCTCCGAGATCGTCATCACCATGCTGCCCGACACGCCCGATGTGGAGCGCGTGCCTGCTCGGCTCGAGCCCGAGCCGGTGGCGCGGAAGCCGACCATTCGTCGCTCGTGCGGGCCCTCGAAATCCTGAGTGATCACGAACTGTCAAACAGAAAGGAATAACCGATGCGCGGAACCGGCAAAGCCGACATCTTCGTCATGCTGGCCCATCCCGTGGGCCATGCGAAGAGCCCTGGGATATTCAACGAAATCTTCGAGCAGAAGGGACTCGACAGCCTGATGGTGCCGCTGAGCTGCCGTCCGGAAGATTTCGGCACTTTCTGGGCCGGCATCACGGCGGCCGAAAACATCAGGGGTGTGATCATCTCGGTGCCCTACAAGGTCCCGGTCTACCACAAATGCGCGGCGGCTCATGACCGTGCCGCGCGCGTGCAAAGCGCCAACTCGGTGCGCCGGCAGGCCGACGGGACCTGGTATGCCGACAATTTCGATGGCGTCGGCTTCATCGATGGGCTGAAGGCGGGCGGCCACCAGATCGCCGGCAAGCACATCCTCCAGGTCGGCGCCGGCGGCGCGGGCTCCTCCTTGACCTATTGCCTGGCCGAGGAAGGCGCGGCCGAGATTCGTCTCACCGATGTCGACAGGGACCGCGCGCAAAAGCTCGCTGTGCTGGTCAACAAGTCGTTCCCCAATTGCCGCATCGAGATTGGCGAGCCCGATCCGTCCGGCATGGATATGGCGATCAACGCCACGCCGGCCGGCCTCAAAGCCAGCGACCCGCTGCCGATGGATGTGAGCAAGCTGACCCCGAACATGACGGTGGTCGACATCATCATGGAGCCGGCCGAAACGGCACTGCTCAAGGCCGCGAAAGCGATCGGCTGCCACATCCAGCCCGGACGGCCGATGATGGACTTCCAGGTCGAGGCCATGGCCGAATTCTTCGACATCGAGCGCAAGGATCGCCGCAATGGCTGATGCGAAGACCGCCGTCGTCATCGGCGGCACGTCCGGCATCGGACGCGCAATGGCCGAACGCTTCGCCGAGGATGGCTATCAGGTGGTCGTCGCTGGCCGCGATGCCGTCCGAGGCAAGGAGACAGCCAGCGCCTGCGAGAGTGCAGGCGCGCCACGCGCCCTCTTCGTGCAGACCGATGTCGGCAACCCCGCCTCTGTCGAGGCTCTGGCTGCAGATGTCGTAGACGCGTTCGGCACACCCTACGTGGTGGTCAATTGCGCCGGCATCCTGCAGAGCGGCAAGCACGTGCTGGACCAGGATCTTGCCGAAGACGAGCGGATGTGGCGCATCAACTATCGCGGCACGCTGCTGGGCTGCCAGGTGTTCGGCCGGCTGATGTCGGCCGCCGGGCGCGGCGCGATCCTCAATGTCGGCTCGCTTGCCTCTTTCGCGCCGCTGTCGCTCCCGGCCTACACACCCGGAAAGCACGCGGTTCTGGCGCTCACGCAGATGCTGGCCGCCGAGCTCGGTCCGCACGGTGTTCGCGTCAATGCCGTGGCGCCCGGCTACACGCTATCGGACGGACTGAAAGCAAAGATCGAGAAGGGCGAGCGCAACCCGCAAGCCATACAGGCCACCACCGCGCTGCGCCGTTTCGTCGAGCCGCGCGATGTCGCCGAGGCGGCCTTGTTCCTCTGCTCCGTCCGCGCCGCGTCGATCACCGGCGTCACCCTTCCGGTCGATGCCGGCTGGCTCGTCCAGGCGCCTTACGCGCAATATTTGCAAGGCAATCCCATCCGCCAGAAACCGACAATCTGAGAGGCATCCCGTGAGCGATATCCAGCGCTTCGATTTCGACACCCGCATCCATCACGGCGTCATCCACAACGGCACGCTCTATTTGACCGGCCAGGTCGCTCGGCCCGGCCAGTCCGCGGCCGACCAGATGCGCGAGGTGCTCGGCAAGATCGATGCGCTGCTCGGCAAGGCCGGGACGGACAAGACCCGCATCCTTCACGTCCAGATGTGGCTGGACGATGTGCGCGATTTCGACGAGGTCAACACGGTGTGGGATGCCTGGATGCCCAAGGGCCGGCGCGCTCGTCCGGCGAGGGACGGATGGCCAAACCCGGAATGCTGGTCGAACTCATCGTCACGGCGGCGGTTTGAATGGTCTTGCCGGTTCGGGCATCATCCCGAATCTGAACTTGAACGGCCCGAATCTTGGACGGAAGCACGTAAATGACGAAGCGCAAGCCGCTTTCCACCGTGGTGGCGGAGAGCCTGGCCGAAAAGATCAGCTCCGGACAGTTGCAGCCTGGCGCGCAACTGCCGACCGAGGTAGAGCTTTGCGCCGAATACGATGTCAGCCGTACCGTCGTGCGCGAAGCGGTGGCGCGGCTGCGCTCGGAGGGCATGGTGGTGCCGCAGCAGGGCCGCGGCATGTTCGTCAGCGAAACGCCGGTGCCACGCAATTTCTCGATCCCCGACGAGGCTCTGCGTACCCTGCCGGAAACCATCGCCTTGCTCGAACTGAGATTGAGCGTCGAAGTGGAATCCGCCGGGCTCTGCGCCGAACGCCGCACTGACAAGCAAGCCAGCGATATCCGGGCGATGATGGATGACATCGACGCCCAGCAGGCGGACCCCGCCGCGGTCCAGATCCACTACGACTACGATTTCCATCTCGCGATCGCCAAGGCGGCGCGCAACGAATTCATCCACGGCTTCCTGAGTTATCTCGGGCCGATGATCGTGCCGCGTTTCCAACTCGGCTACGTGGTCGAGCCTGCTCTCAAGGACAGCTATTACGCGCGCATCCACAGCGAGCACAAAGCCATCGTCGACGCCATCGAAAGGCAGGATGGCGGCAAGGCCCGCCAAGCCATGCGCAAGCATTTGCAAAACAGCCTGGGACGCGTGCGCGCCCTGGCCAAAGCCTCCGGCGTCGAGGCGACGGACGCCGAGCAAAAGGCCGCCGCGGCCTCGCTCTTCACCAGGTTGAAGAAGCCGCTATCGACAGGCGGATAGGTTCGGCGACTTGCGATCCTGAGCGCCCAGGCCGAAAGCAGCCGGCCAAGCGGTTGCGAAAGCCATGTTTTTGCTCCGCTGGACGGCGGAACACCTTTCTTGGTGCTCCGAAGCTATTGTTTTTCTTTGATTTGTGGCTTCGGAAATCGCATAGGCAGCGTGGAACATTTCGAGCGTCGAAACAGCTTTTCGAAAGTTTATCTTTCCTTTTTGCTGCTTTTCTTGGTTTCGCGGCATCGGCCCAAGCCGCAGACTGAGCATCAAGCAATCAGGGAAGCCCAGGTGACGACAGCCTTCATCACAGGTGCAACGAGCGGCATAGGGCGCGCCATGGCGATCGCCTTGTGCGACGCCGGCTACGACGTGTACGCGGTTGGCCGCAGCAAGGCCGCGCTCAAAGAGCTGCAGGCCGAACGTCCCGGCATCGTGCCGATCGCCGTCGACGTCACCGACCGTGAAGCGCTGGAATCGGTGCTGGCGGATCTCACCATCGATGTGCTGATCAACAATGCCGGCATGATGCCGCCGCTCGGCAATTTCGCCGACATGAAGATCGCCGACATCGACACCACGCTGGAGGTGAACCTCAGCGCGGCGATCCTGCTCACCCGCCTCGTCGTACCAAAGATGCGCGAGCGGCAATCGGGGCATATCCTGTTCACCGGCTCGGTCGCGGGCCACGCGGCGTTTTCCAACATTGCCGTCTATTCGGCCACCAAGGCGGCGATCTCCGGCTTTGCCGCCGCGCTGCGCGCCGACCTCTCCCAGTTCGGCATACGCGTCACCGAGATCGTCGCCGGCCGCGTCGAGACGCAGCTCTACAAGGACATTCTCGACGTCGATGCGCGCGCGGCCATGTACGCCGCAAAAGTGGTGCAGCCGGATGACGTGGCCAGGATGGTCGTCGGCGTGCTCGCACTCCCTGCATGGGCCGACGTGACCCGTTTCGACATCATGCCGACATGGCCGACCTCGCCGAGCGGCACCAAGTAAGGAAAACTGGAATGAAAGACCTTTCCGTTCTGATCGTTGGCGGCGGCGCCGGCCTCGGCGCCCTTCTCGCCCGCATGGCCGTGGAAGCCGGGGCGGCAAAGATCGGCATCATCGACATCAACCAGCAAGCCGCCGAGGCTGCGCTCGAACCGGCGAAGGCCAAGGGCCTGCCGGTCGCGGCTGCGGCTTGCGATATCCAGGTCGGCCCTCAATGCCACGCCGCCTTCGACGCGATCGTAGCCAAGCTCGGACATGTCGACACGCTGATCAACTGCGCCGCGATCTATCCGCGCCGCCCGCTGCTCGACATCACCGACGCCGATTGGGACGCCTCCAACGGCATCAACATCAAGGGCACCTACCACATGATGGTGGCCGCGGTTCGCCACATGCAGGCGCAGGATCCGAAAGCCCATGTGCGCGGCCGCATCGTCAACCTGACTTCCGTCGACGCCTTCAAGGCGCATCCGCAGAACGCGCATTACGCGGCCACCAAGGCTGCCGTGGTCAGCCTGACGCGTTCCTTTGCCCATCACGTCGCCAAGGACGGCATCCTGGTGAATTCCGTCGCGCCCGCCGGCATGGCCACCGAGAAGGCAACGGCCCTCGGCTTCCTCGAGGAGCTTGCCAAGGCAAGCCCGCTCGGCCGTGGCGCCGAGCCGGCCGAAATCGCCGAATGGGTGCTCATGACCGGCGGACCCAAGAACACTTACATGACGGGTGAAAACGTCATCGTTTCAGGTGGTTACATCTACGCATAAACCAACTTCGTCAGCCGGGCGCGGCTGACATTGGGCAGTGCATGATCGACGGAGTCTCGAACGAAAGGAGGCGGAATTCACCATGACCGGCAAGCTTCGCCTTCCTTCGCTCAACGCGCTGCGCGTCTTCCACGCCGTTGTGCAGCACAAGAGCTTCCGGCAGGCCGCCGACGAGCTGCTGGTGACGCCGCAAGCGGTAGGACAGCAGATCAAGCTCCTGGAAGACACGCTCCAGGTCACGCTGTTCGAGCGCAAGGGCCGCTCGATCGAGCTGACCGAATCCGCCATTCTGCTCTCGCACTACGTCAAGGCAGGCTTCGACGAATTCTCCGAGGGCGTTCGGCGCGTCACCAAGTCGAATTACCGCGACCGGATCAACCTCAATGCGAGCCCGTATTTCGCCACGCACTATTTGCTGCCGCGGCTTTCGCTGTTCCGCGAGATCCTGCCGGGCGCCGATTTGCGCCTGACCACCATGGTCGACCTGCCGGACTTCGGGCGCGACGACATCGATATGACGGTGCAGTGGGGCTACGGCAACTGGCCCGACTACGAGACCACGCTTTTGGTGCCGGACCCGAAGATCATCTGCTGCACGCCGGCGATCGGCGAAAAGATCAAGTCGGCGCATGATCTGAAGCGCTTCACGCTGCTCGACACCGTCAAGTCGAAGCGCCTGTGGCCGGACATATTGCGACACCTTGGCGTCGAGCTGACGGATGGCGACCGCAGCATCAGCTTCGACGACGCGGCGACCATGCGCCGGGCGACCCTGCAAGGCATCGGCGTCGGCCTGGTTTCCGTCATCGACGCCGAGGAGGATTTCCGCTCCGGCGCGCTGATCGCGCCGATCGGCCGCGACGCCATTGCCGATATGAGGCCGGAGGAAGTCCCCGGTTTCTATCTCGTCGTCCCGCGCGGGCATCTGCGCGTGAAGGCGGTGGCTGCCCTGCATCGATGGCTGGCCCAGGAGGATTGGCGGAGCGACCTCAAGATCTCCTTGCCGAAACCGACCCCGCTTTCCGACTGAGAAGCCTCATGGCGCAGTTGAAGCGCGCATTCGATCCGCAGGCCACGATGAATCCCGGCGTTCGGGTGCGCGTGCGACAGTAAAGAAAAACTTTCGAATGAACCGTATTTCTTGATTTCGCACCGGCCCGCTGGGGTGCAGGTATAAATCCGAAAGGCAGCATCGTCCGCTTGCCGCCATTTGTAAGGATGTCGAAGCATGGTCCGCAATGGCGGTCGCCTTCTTGTCGAGTGCCTGATCGCCTTGGGCGCGACCAAGAGCTTCGGCGTTCCCGGTGAGAGCTATCTCGCCGTTCTCGACGCGCTGCACGACACGCATGGCAAGCTGGACTATGTGCTCTGCCGCAACGAAGGCGGCGCGTCGTTCATGGCCTCCGCCTACGGCAAGCTCACCGGCACGCCGGGCATCTGCTTCGTCACCCGCGGCCCCGGCGTGACCAATGCCAGCATCGGCGTGCATACCGCGATGCAGGACAGTTCGCCGATGATCCTGTTCGTCGGCCAGGTCGGCACCGACATGAAGGGGCGCGAAGCCTTCCAGGAAATCGACTACCGCGCAGTGTACGGAACCGTCGCCAAGTGGGCGGTCGAGGTCGATGACGTCGCGCGGCTCCCCGAGATCGTGGCGCGCGCCTGGACCACCGCCTTGACCGGAAGGCCCGGTCCAGTCGTGGTCGCACTGCCGGAAGACATGCTGACAACGGTGACCGAGGCCGCACCACTCGGCGGCCCCGCGTCGATTTTCGAGGCCGCTCCGTCGCCGGACGCCATCGCATCGGCCCTCGATATGCTGGCGGCGGCCGAGAGGCCGGTGCTGCTCATGGGCGGCGCCAACTGGACGGCGGATGGTCGCGCCGCGCTCCAGGCTTTTGCCGAGGCTTCCGACATCCCGGTCGTCGCCGCCTTCCGTTATCAGGACCAGTTCGACAATCATTCGCAGGTCTTCGCCGGCGAGGCCGGCGTCGGCATGGTGCCGCATGTCAAGAACCTGATCCGCGATGCCGACGTGATCCTGGCGGTCAATGTCCGCTTCGGCGAGATGACTACGGACGGCTATACGCTGTTTTCCGTGCCCGAGCCGACCCAGAAGCTCATCCATGTCCACGGTTCCGACCGCGAGATCGGCAAGATCTATGTGCCGGCGATCGGCATCCATGCCGGCCCGAACGCCTTCGCCAAGGCGCTGACCGCGGTCAAGGGCGCCTGGGCCGGCTGGCGCGCGGCGGCGCGCAAGGCCTATGAGGGGACGTTCGCGGCGCCTGTGCAGCCTGGTCCTGTCGACATGGTCGCGGTCAGCGCCTGGCTGCGCGAGAACCTGCCGGCCGACGTCATCCTCACCAATGGCGCCGGCAATTTCACGGTATGGCCGAACAAGTTCTTCAAGTTCGGCCCGGAGGCCCGGCTGCTTGCTCCGCAATCCGGCGCCATGGGCTATGGCCTGCCGGCGGCGATCGCCGCCAAGGTCGCCTATCCGCAGCGCACGGTCGTCTGCTTTGCCGGCGACGGCGACTTCCAGATGAACTGCCAGGAACTCGGCACCGCCATGCAGGCGGGCGCGCAGCCGATCGTGCTGATCATCAATAACGGCATCTACGGCACGATCCGCGCGCACCAGGAACGCAACTATCCGGCCCGCGTTTCCGGAACCTCGCTCGAGAACCCGGACTTCGTGACGCTGGCAAGGGCCTATGGCTTTCACGCCGAGCGCGTCGAGACGACGCAGGATTTCGCGGCGGCGTTCCGGCGGGCGCTCAACTCCGCGACCGGCGCTGTCCTCGACATCGCCATATCGCCCGAAGCGCTCACACCCCGGCAGACCCTCTCCCAGATGCGCGACGCCGCGCTCGCTTCGCAGAAGGCCAAGGCATGACCTCCAGAACCGAAGACATCCGCCTCGGCGCCGACATCGGCGGCACCTTCACCGACATCGCCCTCGATGTCAGGGGAACGATGTTCTCCACCAAGGTGCTGACCAATTACGCGGCGCCGGAGCAGGCGATCCTCGATGGCATTGATGTGGTCGTCGGCGACGCCGGAATTTCGGCGGCCGAGATCGGCATCATCATCCATGGCACGACGCTCGCCACCAACGCGCTCATCGAGCGCCGGGGAGCCAAGACCGCGCTGGTCACGACGGATGGGTTCCGCGACGTGATCGAGATGCGAACGGAAAACCGTTTCGAGCAATATGATCTCAACCTGCAACTGCCGACGCCGCTGATCCCGCGCGAGGACCGCTTCACGGTCAAGGGCCGCATCGGCGCCGAGGGCCAGGAACTGCAGCCGCTCGACGAAGCCGCCCTCGAAGAGATCGCCGAGCGCATCGCGGCTGGGAGTTTCGGCTCGGTGGCGATCGGCTTCATCCATGCCTACGCCAATCCGGAGCACGAGCGCCGGGCACGCGAGATCCTGTCGCGCACGCTTAGCATCCCGATTTCGATCAGCGCCGAAGTCTCGCCGCAGATGCGCGAGTTCGAGCGTTTCAACACAGTCTGCGCCAACGCCTATGTGCGGCCGCAGATGGCCGACTATCTCGCCCGCCTGCAGACGCGCCTGAAGGACATGGGCGCCGAGTGCCCGGTTTTCATGATCCATTCGGGCGGCGGCCTGATCTCGGTGGAAACCGCTTCGGAATTCCCGGTGCGCCTGGTCGAATCCGGCCCGGCCGGCGGCGCCATCTTCGCCGCCGACATCGCCCGTCGTTTCGGCCTGGAAAAGGTCGTCTCCTATGACATGGGCGGAACCACCGCAAAAATCTGCCTGATCGAGGACTATGCGCCGCGCACCGCGCGGACCTTCGAAGTGGCGCGCACCTACCGCTTTTCCAAGGGCTCGGGCATGCCGATCTCCATTCCGGTGATCGAGATGATCGAGATCGGCGCCGGTGGCGGCTCCATCGCCTGGGTCGACGCCATGGGCCGGATCCAGACTGGACCCGAGAGCGCCGGATCGGAGCCGGGTCCCGCCTGCTACGGCCGCGGCGGCAAGCGTCCGGCAATCACAGACGCCGACCTCGTGCTCGGCAAGCTCGACCCCGACAATTTCGCCGGCGGCGCGATCAAGCTCGACACTGCCGCGTCGGAACAGGCCATCATGCGCGATGTGGGCGAGCGCCTGTCGCTCAACGCGATGTCGACCGCCTTCGGCATCTGCGAGGTGGTGGACGAGAACATGGCGAACGCCGCCCGCGTCCATGCCGTCGAGAACGGCAAGAACATCTCCGACAATCTGATGATCGCCTTTGGCGGCGCGGCGCCGCTTCACGCGGCAAGGCTCTGCGAAAAACTCGGCATCGACCAGTGCATCGTGCCGAGAGGCGCCGGCGTTGGATCGGCGATCGGCTTCCTCAAGGCTCCGTTCGGCTACGAGGCGCTGGCATCGAAGCTGACGCGCCTGTCGCGGTTCAAGCCGGCCGAAGTCAACGCCCTGTTGGCCGACCTCAAGGCATCCGCCGAGGGTTTTGTGCGCACCGGCGCCAGCGGCAGCATCGTCTGCGAGATCAACGCCTTCATGCGCTATGCCGGCCAGGGCTGGGAAATCCCGGTGCCGCTGGCGGACGAGCGGTTCGGCGACGATGCTGTCGCCAAGCTCAAGGAGTTGTTCGAGACCAACTACCAGCGCTTCTTCGGCCGCGCCATCGAAGGTCTGGACGGGCTGGAGATCGAGATCGTCACCTGGTCGGTGAAAGCCACCGATGTTCGTCCTGCCGTTACGAGACACGAACTGACCACGGGCAAGAAGTCGAACGAACCGACAACGACGCGTTCGGTTTTCGATCCGGCGACCGGCGCTCCGCAGACCTACGGCATTGTCGAGCGCGACACGCTTTGCGCCGGCGATCGCGTCTCAGGTCCGGTCGTCATCGTCGAGCGTGAGACCTCCACCGTCGTCACCACCAGCTTCGACGCCGTCATCCAGAGCGACGGCGCGATCCTCCTGATCCGCAAAGGCAGCCAGGCATGAGCGACCCAGGTATGAACAGCATTGGCGAAATCCGCATGCAGGTCATGTGGAACCGGTTGATCTCGGTGGTCGAGGAACAAGCGCTCACTTTGCTGCGGACCGCCTTCTCGACCTCGGTGCGTGAATCCGGCGACCTGTCGGCCGGGGTGTTCGACCCGCGCGGCCAGATGCTGGCGCAGGCGGTCACCGGCACGCCCGGCCACGTCAACACCATGGCCGAGGCCGTGCTGCATTTCATGAACGAAATCCCGCGCGAGAACATGTTCGAGGGCGACACCTATGTCACCAACGATCCCTGGCTCGGCACCGGGCATCTGCACGACATCACCATGGTGTCGCCCTCTTTCCTGAACGGCCAGCTCGTGGCCTTTTTCGCCTGCACGGCGCATGTCGTGGACGTCGGCGGGCGCGGCTTCGGCGCCGACGGCAAGTCGGTCTATGAGGAAGGCATCCAGATCCCGATCATGAAGTTCGCGGAAAAGGGCAAGGTCAATCTCGACCTCGTCCGCATCCTGCGCGCCAATGTCCGCGAGCCGAACCAGGTCGTCGGCGATTTCTATTCTTTGGCCGCCTGCAACGAGGTCGGCCACCGGCGCCTCGTCGACATGATGAAGGAGATCGGCCTCACCTCGCTTGACGGGCTCGGCGAATTCATCTTCTCGCGCACCCGCGACGCCATGTTGGAACGCATCGAGGCGCTGCCCAAGGGAAGCTGGTCGAACGAGCTGGTGACCGACGGCTACGACGAGCCGGTGAAGCTCGCCGCGACGGTCTCGGTCCGCGACGACCATGTCGAAGTCGATTTCACCGGCACCGACCCGATGAGCCGTTGGGGTATCAACTGCCCGATCATCTACAGCAAAGCCTATGCCTGCTATGCTCTGAAATGCATGGTGGCGCCCGACATTCCCAACAATGCCGCCTCGCTCGCCTTCTTCACTGTGTCGTCGCCCATCAACATCCTGAACGCGGTGCGTCCGGCGCCGGTGGCGCTTCGCCATATCTTCGGCCACATGGTTCCCGATCTGGTGCTGGGGGCTTTCTCCAAGGCGTTGCCCGGAAAAATCCTCGCCGAAGGCGCCGGCGCACTGTGGAACATCCATATTTCGGCGCGGCCTGTCGCCGGTGCGTCCGGCCGCCGTGCCGAGGTGCTGATGTTCAACTCCGGCGGCATGGGCGCGCGCCCCGAACTCGACGGCTTGTCGGCGACGGCTTTTCCGTCCGGCGTTCATACGATGCCGATCGAGGCCACGGAGCACACCGGTCCGATCGTGATCTGGCGCAAGGAGCTGCGCCCGAATTCCGGTGGCGACGGCGAATTCCGCGGTGGCCTTGGACAGGTCATCGAGATCGCCGCGACCGACGGCCACGAGTTCGACTTCTCGGCGATGTTCGACCGCGTCAATCATCCGGCCCACGGGCGCAACGGCGGCAAGCCGGGCGTTGCCGGCGTGGTCAAGCTCGACGACGGCACCAAGATGCGCCCGAAAGGCTGGCAGCATGTGCCGGCAGGGCGCCGGCTGATCCTCGAACTGCCGGGCGGCGGCGGCTATGGCGATCCGGCCAGGCGCAGCGCCAGCGCACGGGCCAATGACCGATCCAAGGGATACGTCTCGGAGAACGACTGATGAGCTATGTTGCCTCGCGCCTGTCGGTGGTGAAGCCGTCGGCTTCTATGGCGGCCTCCCAAGCGGCAAAGGCGCTGCGCGCCAAGGGCATCGACGTGATCGACCTCGGCTTGGGCGAGCCCGATTTTCCAACCCCCGATCACATCATCGATGCCGCCCATTTCGCGGCGAAGGCCGGGCAAACGCTCTATACGGCCGCTGCCGGCACGTCTGAAGTGCGCGAAGCCATCGCGGGAAAATTCCACCGCGAGAACGGGCTGGACTACACGGCCGACGACATCGTGGTGGCCAACGGCGCCAAGCAGATCATCTTCAACGCGCTGATGGCGACGCTGGAGACCGGCGACGAGGCGATCCTGCCGGCGCCCTACTTCGTCTCCTATCCGGAAATGGTGAAGCTGCTCGGCGGTACGCCTGTCGTCGTCGAATGCCCGGAGACCACCGGCTTCCGGCTGACGCCGGCGCTGCTGGAAAAGGCTATCACACCAAGGACAAAGTGGCTTTTCCTCAACATGCCAGGCAACCCATCCGGTGCGGTTTATTCGCAATCCGATCTCAAGGCGCTGGGTGCTGTACTGACAGAACACCCGCAGGTGCTGATCCTCTCCGACGAGATCTACGAACACATTCTCTTCGACGGCCGCGAGTTCGTTTCGTTCGGTAAGGCGTGCCCAAATCTCAAGGACCGCACGCTGATCGTCAACGGCGTCTCGAAATCCTATGCGATGACCGGCTGGCGGGTCGGCTACGCGGCCGGGCCGACGCCGCTCCTCAAGGCGATGTCGACGATCCAGAGCCAGTCCTGCACGTCGGTGTGCTCGATCGCCCAGGCAGCGACCGTCGCCGCGCTCAACGGCCCGCAGCATGAGGTCGCACGTTTCCGTCAGGCTTTCGAGCGGCGCCGCGACCTGGTCGTCGACGGCATCAGGAAGATCAACGGCCTGACGTTGTCGCCGCCGGATGGCGCCTTCTACGCCTATATCGGCTGCGCCAGCCTGATCGGCCGCAAGACACCCAAGGGCGTCGTGCTGGAGGACGACGCGGCTGTATCGAATTATCTTCTCAACGAAGGCCGGGTGGCGTCGGTGCCGGGCGTCGCCTATGGACTGTCACCCTATTTCCGCATCTCGACCGCGACCAGCGAAGAGGTGCTGACCGAGGCGATCTCGCGGATCAACGCCGCCGTCGCGCAAGTGGAGTAAAGAATGCCGCACTACGAACGTATCCTGATCACCGGCGCAGCCGGCCGGCTCGGCTCGGAACTGCGCAAGGGGCTGGTGCCGCTGGCCAAGACCATCCGCCTGGCGGGGCGCGAACCGTTCCACGATCTCGCGCCTCACGAAGAAGAAGCGGTCTTCGACCTCGCCGACATGGAGGCGACGATCGCGGCCACCAAGGATTGCGACGCGATCGTGCATTTTGGCGGCGCGCCGCTCGAATGCGAATGGCAGACCATTCTCGATTCCAGCATCCGCGGCTCCTACCATATCTATGAAGGCGCGCGGAAACATGGCGTGAAGCGTGTCATCTACGCCTCGTCGGTGCATGCCATCGGCTATCACGAGATCGAGGCGCATATCGGCGTCGACGCGCCGGTGCGCCCCGACAGCCTCTACGGTGTATCGAAGAATTTCGTCGAGAGCCTCAGCCGGCTCTACTGGGACAAATTCGGCATCGAAACCGCATGCCTGCGCATCTTCTCGTCCTTCCCCGAACCGGCCGACCGCCGCATGCTGTGGTCGTACCTCTCCTTCGCCGACTGCGTGCGCCTGGTCGAGGCATCGCTGACCGCACCGCGCGTCGGCCACACTATCTCGTTCGGCATTTCCGACAACAAGCTGAAGATGGTCGACAACAGTGGCGCGGACCACCTTGGATTTATCCCGCAGGACAGCGCCGAGCCGTTCCGCGCCGCCGTCGAGGCGAAGACCCCTGTTCCCGATCCGAAGAAACCGTCGGTGAAATATCTCGGCGGTTGGTTTTGCGAGCTGGGGCACCCGGACGACAAGCCGGCAGGGTAGAGCAATTCCAGGAGAAGTGCGAAGCGGTCAGGCTCGGCGACTTCGCCGCAGCTTTCCGCCCGGAATTGCGCAAAAGCTAAAGCCTTAGAGCGCTTCGGTGATTCTATGAACGCTGAACCGCTCCACCGCGCCAGCTGCAATGCCGGCTCAGGCCGGCGTCGAAGGCAGGCTGGCCTTGAGGAAGCGATGCCAGGCGCCGCCGAGCACAAGGGAAGTTTCGGCTTTGTCGAAGCCTGCCGAGAGAAGGCCTTGCGAAAGTCTCGGAAAATCGAGGCTCGATCCGAACCAGGACGGCTGAGGCGGGAAGCTTGCTGCCGCCTGTGTCTCGCGGGTCCAGCGGCCCTCGCGCATCCAGCGCACGACGCTGTCGGGCTGGCCCTGGCAGAGATCCGAGCCGATGCCGAGATGCTCCGCTCCCATGATCCGGGCGGCTTCCGAAGCCATTTCCCCGAATTGCCCCAGCGTCGTGTCGGAACCGTACGGAAGATGCAGCGGATAAAGCGAAAGGCCGAGCAATCCTTCCCCTTCGCGCAGCGCCTGCAGGACGGTCTTGGAAACATTGCGGTTGCTGTCGCGCAGCCAGCGCGGATTGGCGTGGCTGATGACCACCGGCCGCTGCGAGAGCGCGATCGTTTCCAGCGCGGTCCGCTCGCCTGCATGCGACAGATCGATGATCATGCCGAGCCGGTTCATTTCGGCGATCGCCTCGCGCCCCATCCGCGTTACACCGCTGTCCTCCTTCTCCATCCAGCCGCAGCCGAGCAGCGACTGGTTGTTGTAGGTGAGCTGCACGAAGCGGATGCCGAGATCGAAGAGCATTTCGATCAAGCCGATGTCGTCTTCCATCGGCATTGGGTTTTGCAGCCCGAGGAAAATAGCCGTGCGGTTCGTGGCGCGGGCGCGCTCGATGTCACCGCTGTCGCGCGCCAAAAGGATGAGGTCCTCATTGTTGCGGAAGTGTGTGCGCCAATCGACGAGGTGGCGCACTGTCTCGCGGAAACCTTCATGGTAGCCGACCGTGGCGTGGATCGCCGTCAGCCCGCCCTGGCGCATCTGTTCAAAAATATCTCGCGACCAGTTGCAATATTGCAGCCCGTCGATGAGCAGTTGAGGCGCGTGGCTGGTCATTCGGCCGCGCCCGCGTGGATATAGGACGTCTTCACCTGGGTGTAGAACTCGACCGCAGCGCGTCCCTGCTCGCGCGGACCGTAGCTGGAGGCGCGGACCCCGCCGAACGGCACGTGATAGTCGGTGCCGGCGGTCGCAAGGTTGACCATGACGCAGCCCGAGCGCGACGCGTGGCGGAACTTCGTGGCGCGCGCCAGCGAGCGCGTGACGATGCCCGCCGTCAGCCCATAGGGGGTGTCGTTGGCGAGGAAGATCGCCTCGTCGAGATCGTCGGCGGGAATGACGCAGGTGATCGGCGCAAACATCTCTTCCTGGTTGATGCGCATGCGCGAGCGCCCATTGAGAAACACGGCGGGCGCCATGTAGTGGCCACGGTGCGCCAGGTCGAGCGCCTCGCCTCCTGTCGCAAGCTCGGCACCTTCGCTTTTGCCGAGCGCCACATAGTCGAGATTGGCGGCGAGCTGCCCGGCGCTGATCACCGGCCCCATCTGGACGCCGGCCTGCAGGGCATGGCCGACCTTCAACGCTTTGGTTTTCGCCAACAGCTTTTCGACGAAGGCATCATGCACCGGCCGGTGGACAATCAATCGAGAAGACGCCGTGCATTTCTGGCCCGAACCGCCGAAGGCGCCGTTCACGGCGAGGTCGACCGCGCGGTCGAGATCGGCGTCGTCCATGACCACGAACGGATTCTTCGACCCCATTTCCAGCTGCAGCTTCACGAACCGCGCGGCGGCCAAGGCCGCGATACCGGAGCCGACGGCACCGGAGCCGGTAAAGCTCAGCCCTTGTATGTCGGCATTGGCTGCGAGCTCGCGGCCGATCGTCGACCCCGATCCCATCACCAGGTTGAACAGGCCTTTCGGGATCGCCTGCCGGCTGATGATCTCGGTCAGCGCCCAGGCGCTGGCCGGTGTGACGCTGGCCGGTTTCCAGACCACCGCATTGCCGAAAGCCAGCGCCGGCGCGATCTTCCAGGACGCGGTGGCGATGGGAAAATTCCAGGGCGATATGATCGCGACGACGCCGAGCGGCTCGCGTTCGATCAGGACATCCACGGCTGCCCTGACCGAGTCGGCCGAAGCGCCGAGATTGCGCAACGCCTCCGCAGCGAAATAGGTGAAGAACTGTCCGGCGCGATAGACCTCGCCGACGCCCTCGGGAAGGGTCTTGCCCTCTTCGCGCGAAAGCAGTTCGCCAAGCTCCTTCGAGCGCGCCATCAACTCGCGTCCGATAGCATCGAGAACGGCGGCTCGCGCTTCGAGGCCGACCGCTGCCCACTCCCGCTGGGCTTCATGAGCCGCCGCCACGGCGTCATGGCTATCGGACGGCTGCGCCTGTGCGAAACGCCCGACAACATCGGTCACGTCGGATGGATTGATATCCTCGACCCAGTCGACGCCGTCGCGCCACTCGCCTGCAATGAAGTTCCGACCGTTCAGCATTCTGTCCGACCTGCATCAATTCGGTTGACAACGACCTAACCAATGCTGTGAACTTCAATCAAGCTCAATTTTTGGCACAAATGTTCAGGCAAGCTTAACAGTGACCAAAACCATCAGCCTGACCGGCATGCGCAGCTTCGTCGCGGTCTGCGAGACCGGCGGCGTGCGTGCCGCGGCGGATCAGATCGGCCGCACGCCGTCCGCCGTGTCGATGACCTTGAAACAGCTGGAAGACGATATTGGTGCGCCGCTGTTCCAGAGCGAACGCAAGGGTGCGCTTTCGCCGGTCGGCCGCATCGTGCTCGATGAGGCGCGCGCCATGATCGCCCATTACGATCGCGCCTGCCTGGCGATGACCAGCTACGCGGCGGATATGCAGGGACGCTGCGACGTGGCAAGCGTGCCTTCGGTCGCCGTGACCTTGCTGCCGCGCGCGATCGCCCAGCTTCGCGCCGAGGGCAGCAATTTCGACATCCACGTCCGCGACAGCGATTCCAGCGCCATCGTCGACGCGGTCGAAAACGGCATGGTCGAGGTCGGGCTGTGCGTGCTGGCAACCCGGCGGCCGCAACTCAGCTTCGAGCCACTGTTCCACGAGCCGCTCGATTTCGTCTGCCCGGTCGATCATCCTTTGGCAAAATCGAAGCGTCCGTTGAAATGGGCGCAACTCGACGGTGAGAGCTTCATCCAAAATGGCGCGGCCGCGGCGCTTGGCATTGCCGAGACCGAGGCTCTTGCCGCCGGCTCCAAACTCACCGCGACCAATGTGAGTTCCAACCTGGCTATGGTGGAGGCCGGGCTCGGCGTCACCATCCTGCCCCGGCTCTGTCGCTGGAAATGCAGCCATGCTGTGCGCTTCCTGCCGCTTGCCGATCCGCGCTCGAGCCGGACGGTCGGCTGGATCGCCAAGGAGGGCCGCAACCTGCAGCCCGCCTCGCTGCGGTTCATCGAATGCATTCGCCTGCAGACACGGGCGAGCGAAGGAGAGCTCGGCTATGCCGCGGCATGATTTGTGGGTGACCGGATGACACGCCTGACGCAAGCCCGGATCGAGACGCTCGCGCGCACAGCCCTGATACGTCACGGCGCCAGCGAGGCGCAGGCCGAGGCCCTGGCTGCCGGCATCGCGGCGGCAGAACGCGACGGCCTGAAATCGCACGGCCTGATGTATCTGCCGACCTATTGCGAGCATCTGACCTGCGGCAAGGTTCTGGGGCTGGCAAAGCCGCGCCTGACGCAACCCGCTCCGGCGGTCGTTGCCGTCGATGCCGGCAACGGCTTTGCCCACGCCGCAATCGCCACCGGCCTGGCGCCGCTGATCGAAGCGGCCCGCGCGCAAGGTGTCGCGGCTCTCGCGATCCGCAATTCCTACAATTGCGGCGCGCTGGGCTATCACACCGAACGCATCGCTGAGGCCGGCCTGGTCGGGCTGGGGTTCACCAACGCGCCGGCCTCGATCGCGCCCTGGGGCGGACGCAAGGCGGCCGTCGGCACCAATCCCTGGTCGCTCGCGGTCCCGGACGGACAGGGCGGCGCGCGCCTCGTCATCGATCAGAGCGCGAGCGTCGTCGCCAAGAGCGAGGTCATCAAGCGCGCCCGCGCCGGCGAACCGATCCCTCCCGACTGGGCCTTCGATCAAAGCGGCGAGACAACCACCGACGCCAGCGAAGCGTTGAAGGGCTCGATGGCGCCGGCTGGCGGCTACAAGGGCGTCGGCTCCGCCCTTTTGGTGGAAATCTTTGCCGCATGCCTGACGGGAGCCAATCCCGGGCTGGTCGCCAGCCCCTTCTCCGGCACCGCCGGAGGCCCGCCGGGAACCGGTCAGTTCTTCCTGGCGGTCTTACCCGACGCGACTTCGGCAGGCGCGTTCGCAGGCAAGCTGGAAACCGTGACCGGCGCCTTCGTCGGCGAGGCGAGACTTCCCGGGACAAAGCGCTTCGGCGCGCGCGAGCGCAACTCAAGCGAAGGCATCGAAGTGGCGGCCGAAACGCTTGCCACTCTCGAGAAGCTCGCAGGGACCGCTGCATGACGGCGATCGCGCTGCGTCCGCCAGATGTGGTCATGCGCCTGCAACGGCTTGGCGCGGCGCATCCGACACGGCTCAGCTTCCTGCGCCAGCTGATCCGCCGCGCCACCAGGGAGCAGTGGCACGTACGCAAGGACCGGTTCGAACTGGACGACCACGGATTTGGACGCGCGGTCTATGCGGTCGAGACACCAGCAAGGACTTATAGTCTGGTGGCGTTTTCGACGCCGCTCGACGACGAGAGGCGTTCCGACCGTGTGATCGCGCAGGCCTGGGATACGAGCTACGTGCTTTATGACGGCTTGCCGGACGCTGCCGAGGTCGCGCGGCTGGAAGCAAATGCACCCTTGCAGGAGGCAGGCCGTTTCACGAGCCGCGAACTCGTGCTGGCCCGCGCGAACAAGAGCGTCAGGCTGTTCGAAGAAGTCGCTTCAGCGCTGGCGCATGGACAGCAGCCGGACGAGGAGCAACTGCTCGGTGTCGGCTATCTGCTGCGCACGACGGCGGTCTACGGCAACGGCAAGTTCGGCATCGCCGATCGCGACGAGATCGCCTCGCGGCCGGAGCTTTCCGGATCCTTCCAGGCAGAGATGCTCACGGTCTGGTTGATCCGGTCCTTCACCCTCGACCTGGCCGACCACGTCGCCCACAGCCGCAATCCCATCGGCGCGGCGAGGCTTGCGCCGGATTTGCGCCGGGCGCTCGGGGTGGGAAATGCGACGGGGCTGGGCATGGCCCCCTTCCTCGTTCGCCATCCGCTTTTGACGCATAGCTGGTTCCTTGCCCGCGAAACCGCGCTGGCGCGGGTTCGCGCTGAACCGCATGCCGGCGAAGCGGAACGAAAAGCGTTTTTGCAGACCCTCACTGACCTGCGCCGACGCGTCGCCCGTTGGCACAGCGACGACAGCCGCCAGGCCGTCGCAACCCGGTTATTGGCCGACGATCTCGACACGCTGGCGGAAAACCTGGATCAGCTTCTGGCGAAGCCCCATCCCTGGGATGAGCTCTATCGCTTCGCGGAAGACCGCTTCTCGCTTGAGGGGCAGGAGGCCTGCCTCTCCCTGATCCTCGAGCCGCACGGCGCTTTGGTTGATGAGCTCGGCGACACGATGAAGGCCGACGAGACACCCGGCCATGGCATCGATGGCAGCGTGACTTGCGGTTCGCTTCGCCAGGCGCTTCTCGGCAGCTACTCCTGGGCGGCGAGCGCCGACTTCGCCGATCCGGCCGCCAATGCGCGGTTTTGGTACGTCTCGGCGGAGAAGCTCGAGCCCCGACTTGGCGAGCGCTTCGAGGAGGACGGCGCCGAGCTTGAACAGCCTCTGGCCACCGCGCGCGATGCACTCAGCCTGGCAGCAGCGCTAGCAAACGAACCGGCCTCAGGCCGCGTCGCGGACTTCCTGCTGCGCCGGCCTGAATGGCGCCACGCGGTGCGGCGCGCCCAGATCGTCGCCAAATTCCCCTATGCCGAAATCCACGACAATCTGATCGGCGCGGATCTGAGACCTGTCGACATATTGCGCGCCAAGCTGGCGTTCTTTGGTGCGCGCAGTTTCGATCCTCGCTCCGATCGCTGGCTGCGGATCGCGCTCTTCAGCGGCGAGCCTCTGATCGAGGATGTCGCCACGGCGGTGCCAGCTGGGGGAACCGCGTGATCGACTTGTCGCTCAACGAGGTGGAAGCACTGAGCACCAAGGCGGCGCGGGGCGCGGGATTTTCGTGGGGTCTGGCCGAGGATGTCGGGCGGGCCGCACGTAGGATCGCTATCGACGACGAAGACTGGGGCCAGGCCATGCTGAGCCTTGTCGAAAAGGCGCAATCCTTCGCGGCGCCCGATCCTGCCCGCGCGGCGCGCTGGCGGAGCGGCGAGGCTGACAAGCCTGCCGAAAGGCCGCTCTGTCCCATCCGAACCGCAGCCCTGCTGCTCGACGATCCGCCTCCGGCGGCCGCGATGCCGCTGTCGATCCTGAATGTCGGCCTGCCGATCTGGCTCGACGCCATGCTGCGCCGCTCGAACATGCGCATTGCGCAGCCGGTCGGGCCGCTTACGCCTCGAACCGATATCGTTATCGAAAGCCGCAGCAGGGCAGAGCAGCCAATCACGGGCCGCCGCGGAGCGATCGACGAACGCACGCTCGCGGCGCTGAATTCTTTCGCGGCCAAAACCTATGTGCCGGAAAGCGAAAGGTCGCGCGTCCGCGGAGCCGGTGGAGGACGCGTGGACGATGAATAAAGGGAGAAGGAAATGAGCGCAGCCGACGGCCAGAAAATCGCCATGCGGGGGTCGGGCTATTATTCGGCCAACACCGTCGGCGCCAAATACGTCATCGACAAGGTCGGCGACCTCGTCGTCGAGGCTGTCGCCAGGATGCCTCGGTTGGCCGACGGCCAGCCATTCGCGATCGCCGATTTCGGCGCGGCGGATGGGGGCACCTCGATGGACATGATGCGGCGGCTGGTTGGCGCCTTGCGGGAGACGGAACCGCATCGGGCGATATCGATCACCTACACCGACCTGCCGCATAACGATTTCTCGACCCTGTTCCGGCTCAGCCAGGGCCTTCTTGGGCCTTCCACCGACATGCCGCTGGCGGACACCCCTGCCCTCTACATCTTCGGCAGCGGTACCAGCTTTTACCGGCAGATCGTGCCGGACAATTCCCTGTCGTTCGGCTTTTCCGCCACGGCGATGCACTGGATCAGCAAAAGACCCTGCATGATCGCCGACCATGTTCAGGCGGTCGGCGCGACCGATGCCGAGCGCGAGCAATTTCGCGCCCAGGCCCTGCGCGACTGGGAGACGATCCTGCTTGCCAGGGCGCGCGAGCTGCGGTCCGGCGGCAGGCTCGCGCTGGCCAATTTCTGCGTTGACGACGAAGGCCGCTATCTCGGCCACACGACAGGCGCCGATATGTTCGATAGCTTCGCGCGCCATTGGCGCGATCTGCTTCGCGCCGGGCGGATCAGCGAGACGGAATACGTCAACGCGACGTTCCAGCAATTCTACAAGACACCGGAGGAATTCGCCGCGCCGTTTCGCGATCCCGCCTCGCCGGTGTCGCAGGCCGGACTAAGGCTGGAGACGATGTTTACCATGGTGACGCCCTGCCCCTATGCACAGGCCTTCCGCACCCATCGCAATGCACAGGATTTCGCCAGGGCCTATGTGCCAACGCTGCGCTCCTGGTCCGAGACCGTTTTTGCGAACGCGCTCGATACCTCGCGTCCCGCAGGCGACCGCTCCGCAATCATCGACGATTTTTACAACGCCTATGAAGCCGATGTCGCGCGAACACCTGAAGAGCACCGCATGGACTACGTCCATTGCGTAACGGAGATCGTCAAGTCGTAACGGGCCGGTATCGTGCGGCTTCCCCATTGCCGCCCGACCACAACGGCCGGACGGTCTCTATTCCGCCGCCAGCGCCGTCACTTCCCGACGGAAAGGCAAGGCATCGCCGATACCGGGTTCGTCCAGCTCACGGGCGAAGCGGTGGCCGGCATAGGTGGCCCAGGCGATCGGCCCCGGTGCTTCGGCGTCGCCGACGACCTTGATCGAGCGGATGCCATTGTCGGTCCACTCGTGTTTCCGCGCCTTGAGCTCGCGCCAGACGCCGTCGTCCTGATTGCGCGACGTGACCAGAACGACCGCGTCGGCCGTCAGTTCGTGGCGCGCGCCGGTATAGACGCAGGCCGAGACGACGCCGCCCGAAGCGATAGTCGTGACGGCCCTGTTGAGGACGATATCGACTCCCAGCTCCGCCAGGCGGCGGTGGATGGCACCCTGCTCCAGCGTGTTGCGCGTCCAGTCCGAGACATAGGCCGACGGGGTCACCAAGGTCACCTTGGCGCCCCGACGCGCCATCAGTTCCGCAAGGACGCCGCCCATGTAGTAGTGATCGTCGTCGAACAGCACGACGTTGCCGGAAGGGACCTTGCCGTCCATCAGATCGTCGGGCGTGTAGACCGGCATGGCGGCTTCGATCGGCATCGGCACGACATGGGCGCGGGCGACGCCGTCCCGCCGCCAGGTCGATCCGGTCGCGACGGCGACATTCTGGAAGCCGAAGGACAGGATGTCGTCCGCCGTCAGCCGGCTTTCGAAATAGATATCGACGTTCGACATCTGGCTGAGCTGATACTGGCGATAGTCGCGCACCCTGCCCCATGCCGAGAGGCCCGGAAGCAAGCTCTCGCGCGCCACGCGTCCGCCGAGCTCGGTGCCGGCTTCCGCGATCGCCACCTGGTAGCCGCGCAGGCCGAGCGCGCGGGCTGCCTCCAGCCCCGCGGGTCCGGCGCCGACGATCAGCACGCTGTCGCTGTCACCCTTGGCCTGCATCCGCTCCGGATGCCAGCCCTTGCGCCATTCCTCCATGAAGGTCGGGTTCTGCGTGCAGCGCGAGATCGACATCGTCATGTCGCCGGTGATGCAGATGTTGCAGCCGATGCATTCGCGGATTTCCTCGATGCGTCCCTCCTCGACCTTCTTGGGCAGGAAGGGATCGGCGATCGACGGGCGCGCGCAACCGATGAAGTCGAGCGTACCCGACTTGATCATCCTGACCATCACATCCGGCGAGGTGAAGCGGCCGACACCGACGACCGGCTTCGAGGTCAGCTTCTTGATGCCGGAGACCAGGCTTTCCTGCGCCGCCTCTTCCTTGAAGCGCGACGGCCCGGAGCAATCCTCCCAGGCGCCATGGGCGAGGTCCCATAGATCGGGCAGGTCGGCATGCATCTCGATCATGTCGCGAACTTCCGAGTTGGCGAAGCCAAGCTCGCCGATCATCTCGTCCAGCGACAGCCTGAGCGTCAGGCCGCAAGTGTCGCCGATCGCGTCGCGCCCTTCCTCGATCAGCTCGCGCATCAGCCGCGAGCGGTTTTCCAGCGAGCCGCCATATTCGTCGTTGCGCTGGTTGGTGGCGGTCGACAGGAAATGCTGGATGATGCCGAAGCCATGCGCGCCGTAGAGGCATACCAGGTCGAAACCCGCCTGCTTGGCGCGTTTGAAGGCATTGCGATGCCAGCGGCGCAGGTCGCGGATATCCTCTCTGTCCATGGCGCGCGCCTGCACCGGATCGTTGGTGAAGGTGCGGATCGGCAGGGCTGACGGCCCGCGCGGGACTTCCTTGGTGTAGAGATTGGGACCGTTGATGCCGGAATAGGCGAGCTGGACACCGGCGAGCGCCCCGTATTCGTGCATGGCTTTGGCCATCTTGGCCAAGGCCGGAATGTCGGCGTCGTCCCATAGCCTGAGCTCGATGAACGGCGTGATCTCGGAAGTGTGATGCATCTCCGTCTGCTCGGTGAAGATCACGCCCCATCCGCCTTCGGACTTCATGCGGCGCATCTCGGCCGCCGCCGACGGATCGCGATAGCCGCCGCCATTGCAATGGGGAACCTGATAGAAGCGGTTCTTGGCGGTCACCGGACCGATCTTCATCGGCTCGAACAGAATGTCGTAGCGTGGGTCGCGCATGTAACTCCCCTTCCCGTCGGCTTGGCGCTGCCGAGACTACTCATAAGTTGGCGCCGGCGCGGGAAAACTACGGAATTCTTCTGCGCCGATTAGGACGCGCCTAATCGCGCGTCGGGTGGATTAGCCTGCGATGAACCGGGGCTGAGCCAAATGCGACTTCAGGACAGCGGGCGCGCGATGTAGACAGCCGGTTGCGGCAACGGGACAAGATAAATGGACAGCATCAGGATTCTCGAACGGCTGATCGCCTTCCCGACGGTGAGCCGCGACTCGAACCTCGACCTCATCGGCTATGCGGCGGACCTGCTCGAAGCGGGCGGCGCCGCCTGCAAGATCATCCACAGCGCCGACGGGCATAAGGCCAACCTCTTTGCCACCATCGGCCCGGCCGACAAGCCCGGTATCATGCTGTCCGGCCACACCGACGTGGTGCCCGTCGACGGCCAGAACTGGACGCTGCCGCCATTCGCGATGACCGCGCGCGAGAGCAAGCTTTACGGTCGCGGCGCTGCGGACATGAAGGGCTTCGTGGCCTCAGCGCTCGCGGCCTGCCTCAAGGCCTCGAAGATGCAGCTTCGCATGCCGCTGCACCTGGCGCTCTCCTACGACGAGGAGGTCGGCTGCCTGGGCGTGCGCGACCTGATCGAAATGCTGAGCGCGGCGCTGCAACGTCCGCTGCTATGCATCGTCGGCGAGCCGACGAACATGCAGGTGGCGACGGGGCACAAGGGCAAGCTTGCGGCTCGCGCCGTCTGCAGGGGACGGGAAGGCCATTCCGCTCTCGCCCCGCTGGCGCTCAACGCCATCCATCTCGGCTGCGATTTCGTGCGCGCGCTGCGTGACGAGCAGGACCGGCTGGCCCGCGAAGGCGCTCGCGACGGCGACTACGACATTCCCTATACGACGGTGCATGTCGGCAAGATCAATGCCGGCGTGGCGCTCAACATCGTGCCCAACCTTTGCAAGATCGATTTCGAGATCCGCAACGTTGCCGCCGACGATGCCGCCGGCATTCTCGACAGGCTGCGCATTGCCGCGGCGCGTATTGCCGCAGACGCCGCGTCGATCGCGGCAGAGGCCGCAATCGACATCGAGATCACCAACACCTATCCGGGCCTCGACACGCCGGCCGCTTCGGAAGCGGTCGCCTTCGTCAAATCGCTCACCGGTGCCAACAGCACCATGAAAGTCGCGTTCGGCACGGAAGGCGGACTGTTCAGCCGCGATCTCGGCACGCCTGCCGTAGTCTGCGGACCGGGCTCCATGGCGCAGGGGCACAAGCCGGACGAATTTGTCAGCGTCGAACAATTGCGGCGTTGCGACGAGATGCTGGAGAGGCTGCTGACGCGGCTCACCGATGGTTAGAGCAATTCCAGGAAAGCGCGCAGCGGTCTTCCGTCCGGAATTGCGGAAAAACAAAGAATTGGAGCAGGTCAGCGATTACATCAAACGCTGAACTGCTCTGGCCGTAATATCGCTCATTTGACGATGCGTTCGGTGCCGAAGACGCCTTGCTCGACGACGAAGCGGCGACAGTGGTCGATGAAGGCCTGCACCGTCAGCCTGCGGTGCTCGGCATTCGGCAGCGCAATTCCCATGGTCAGCGGCCTGATGTCGCCCAGCAGCGGCACGAAGACCAGCAGCTTGCCGTCCGGCGACATGGTGTTGAGCGGCCGCATATTGGCGATGCCGTAGCCGAAACCATTGGCCACCATCGAACGCATGACGGCGATGTCGCCGGTGCGCTCGGCTATCTTGGGCCGCAATCCCTTGGGCTGAAATGCCGAGAGGAAATATTCGCGGCTATAGGGCAGATCGAGCAGCACCATCGGCTCGTCGACCAGTTCCTCGGGCGTGATGCCCGCCTTCGCCGCCAGATGATGCGCGGCCGGCAGCATCACATAGGCCGGCAACTGCATCAGCGGCTCGAACGTCATGTCCTGCGACAGTTCGAGATCGTAGGTAAGTGCTGCGTCTATTTCGCCACGCTGCAGCATCTCGAACAATTGCCCCTGGTTGCGCTCGAACTGCCTGACGCGCACATCCGGATAGGCGTCCTCGAATTTCCTGCGCAGCGCCGGCAGGACGATCTGCGCGAAAGTGAGCAGGCAGCCGATCGCCAGCGGTCCGCGTACCTTTTCCGCGATATCGCCGGCAATGTCGTGCAGCGCGTCCGCGTCGTTGAGCAGGCGCGCGGCTTCCTTGAGGAACAAGCGCCCGCCCGCGGTGAGCGCAAGGGCATGCGAATGCTTGCGCACGAACAGCTGCACGCCGAACTCAGCTTCGAGCTGGGCGATCGACGCCGAGATCGACGGCGGCGAGACATTGACCTGCTCGGCCGCCTTGGCAATCGAACCCGCTTCGCCGACGGCGACGAAATATTCGAGTTGTCTGAGCGTGAAGCGGAGCGGCATGGTCCTATGTTGCCGGTTTGCATCCTGTGATCAAGTCGGGCCGCTGCTCAGTACTTGATCCAGGTGGTCTTCAGCGCGGTGTACTTGTCGAGCGCGTGCAGCGACAGGTCACGCCCGAAGCCGGACTGCTTGAAGCCGCCGAAGGGCGTCATAGGGCTCAGCGCATCGACGGTGTTCACGGAAACCGTGCCCACACGCAATCGCTCGGCGATACGATGGGCGCGCGACAGGCTGTCGGTCCAAAGCGATGCGGCCAGGCCGTAGACGCTGTCATTGGCAATCCGCAGCGCCTCCTCTTCGCTGTCGAAGGCGATGACCGACAGGACCGGGCCGAATATCTCATCGCGGGCAAGCGGATCGTCGGGCGAAACGTTGTCGAATATCGTAGGCTGCACGAAGCTGCCGCGCCCATCGACCGCGACCCGGCCACCGCCGGTCACCAGCCGGGCCGACTTCTTGCCACCATCGATGAAACGCATCACCGCTGCGGCGTGTCGCGCGTCGACCATCGCGCCCATCCTCGATGCCGGGTCGAGGGGGTCGCCGGGTTGCGTCGCCGACGCGCGCTCAGCCAGTCTGTCCACCAGCGCATCCTTGATGCTGCGCTCCACCAGAAGCCGGGAATTGGCCGAGCACACCTGTCCCTGGTTGAAGAAGATGCCGAAGGCAGCCATGTCGGCCGCCGCATCCAGATCGCCGCAATCCGCGAACACCAGATTGGGGCTCTTTCCGCCCGTCTCCGGCCAGACCTGCTTCATATTCGATTGGCCGGAATATTGCAGGAACAGTTTGCCGACGGCGGTCGATCCCGTGAAGGCGAGGCAGTCCACATCCATATGGCGGCCAAGCGCCTGGCCGGCCGTCTCGCCGAGGCCCGGCACAACGTTGAGCACGCCGGCGGGCAAGCCGGCCTCCATGGCGAGCTCGGCCAGCCTGAGCGCCGAAAAAGGCGACTGCTCGGCCGGCTTCAGCACCACCGAATTGCCCGCCGCCAGCGCCGGCGCGCATTTCCAGGTCGCCATGTCGAGGGGGAAATTCCACGGCACGACGGCGCCCACGACCCCGACCGGCTCCCTCCGCACCAGAGCGAGGTCACCCTGGCCCGTCGGCGCCACCTCGTCATAGACCTTGTCGATCGCCTCGGCGTACCACTGGAAGATCGCCGCCGAGCCAGGCACGTCGATAGTGGCGGCGTCCCTCACCAGCTTGCCCATATCCAGCGATTCCAGCAGCGCGAGCTCCTGCAGGTTCTCGCGCAGCAACTCCGCCAGCCGCAGCAGCACCGCTTTGCGATGCGCGGGGCTCGTTCGCGACCAGACGCCGGCCTCAAAACTGCGCCGCGCCGCGGCAACGGCAAGATCGATATCCTCTCCCCCGCAGGAGGCGACTTCAGCAAGCGTCGCTCCCGTGGCGGGATTGATGCTGGCGAAAGTCCGGCCGGAGCGCGCGGGCACCGGCTTGCCGTCGATGAACGCCTTGTCGCGGAAGCGGATCGCGGACGCCTTGCCGATCCAGTGCTTATGGCTGAGTTCGCTCATGCTGGCTCCAGACTGTCGGGGCTACTCGTCACCGGGAACGCCGTAGCTCGGCGCATCGGACGGGTTGAGGGCGCGGGTGACGTAGGCATCGAGCTGAGGCTTGTAGATCTCCCACAGCGTTGCCAGCTGCTCGATCGGACACGCTTCCGTCCAGTCGCAACGCAGGTCGGCGACGGGCCAGGACACATCGCGCACCAGCTTCATGCCGGCGGAGCGGACAGGCCCGGCCTCGCCTCCGGCATGAAGCGCGGCGCGCATCGTTGCGATCAACCGGTCACCGAGGTCGCCTTCGGAGGCGAGATAGGCGTCGACCATCGCTTGCGGAACCTTGTCGTTGGCAAGCAGGTTGCCGCCGCAGGCGACGTCCTCGCCGCGCGCCTCGGCCCAGATGCCGAGCGCTTTCGGTCCCGAGTGAATTGCGCTGCCGCCGGCCGAGTCGACAGCCAGAACCTGCCGGTAGTCGGCGAAAGCGGTCGTGCGTTTCAGGATCGCGACGGCCTCAGCGGCGGAGGCGCCGCGCGCCATCAACTCCAATGCCCGTGGCCCGAGCGTCGGGTCGGTGACGTTCTGGCTGGCGACCGCGCCGACGCCGGCCTGCGCATAGGCGCAGCGCGCCGCGACCGCGGGGGACGACGAGGACACCGCCACCCCGAACATGCCCGTGCGCCGGCATCGCGCGACGATGGAAAAGGTCATGGCGCTCAGTCCGGGATGACGGCGGTGCCGTCGATCTCGACCAGCCATTCCGGCCGAGCCAGGGCGGACACGACCAGACCGGTCGAAACCGGGTGGACGCCTTTGATATATTCACCCATCGTCCGGTAGACGGCTTCGCGATGGCGGACATCGGTGAGGTAGACCACCACCTTCACCAGATGCTCCATCGTGCCGCCGCATTCCTCGATGAGCTGCCTGATGTTCTGCATGACCTTATGGGTCTGCTCGACGGGATCGTGGCTGTCGATGGTCTTGGCCGTATCGAGATCCTGCGGGCATTGCCCGCGCAGATAGACGGTCCGGCCGCCGCGCGTGACGACCGCCTGGCAGAGATCATTGTCGAGCTTCTGCTCGGGATAGGTATCCTTGGTGTTGAAGGTTCGAATTCGCGTATGCGCCATCTTGGTCTCCATCAGGGTCGGGCTCGCAGCGGTCGTCGGCTCTGGTCAGGCATCCACGGGCTCGCGCTTAGCGGCGGCGTGATAGGCCAGATATTTTCGCTGCGTCGAAATACGGTCGGCCACGTGCTTGGCATCATGCCAGACGCCCCAGATGAAACTCGACCCTCTTCGCGACTGCCAGGGCAGCCCCAGGAAATAGATCCCTGGCTCGGTCGAGACGCCGCGATGGTGCCTTGGCCGGCCCTTCTCGTCGAAAGCATCGACCTTCAGCCAGCTGTAATCGACGGCGAATCCCGTCGCCCAGATGATCGCCGCTACCCCAGCCTCGGCCAGGTTGAGCTCGCCAAGCGGATTTGTCACGCATTCCGGATCGGGGTCGATCCGGCGCGCCGAGGGCTCTTCCGCAAGGTCGAGACCGTTGCGAGCGACATAGGCGTCGGCTTCGTCCAGCAGCGACATCAGGTTGGCGTCACCGCGGGCAATGTTTTTCGCAAGGTCGGGCGCGAAAGTCATGACACCGTCGTGGTATCTCTTGGTCATGCCGACGAGCGTAAGTCCCTGCGCGGCCAGGCGACGGAAATCGATCGTTTCGCCGCCACGCGCGCCGCTGACCGCGATCGTCACATGTTCCGTGCCGGGTCCCGGAGTTTCGAGGTCCCATTTGCCGAGGACGCCCAGCCACCAGCAGAAATCACGCCCGCGATAGGCCCGCGGCGGACGATCATGCGGGCCGACCGAAAGATAGACGCGCCTGCCGGCGCGCTGGAGCTCATCGGCAATCTGCACGCCTGAGGATCCCGCGCCGACCACCAGCACCGCGCCTTTTGGCAGCTGCGCCGGGTTGCGGTAGGCGCTCGAGTGGATTTGCAGGATGCCAGTATCGGCAGGAATGACGGGCGGGATGACGGGGACCTGGAACGGACCGGTCGCGGCGACGACGCTGTTGGCCTCGATTACGCCATCCGACGTCTCGACGCGGAATCCGGGCCGACCGACATTTCTCTGCACAAGCTTGACCTCGACGCCGCAACGGATCGGCGCATCGATCTGCTTTGCATAGGCGACGAAATAGTCGGCGACCTCCTCCTTGGAAGGAAAGCCATCGGGACCGGTCACGGGAAACTCCATGCCCGGGAACCGGTCATGCCAGGCCGGACCATTGGCAACCAGGGAGTCCCACCGCTGCGAGCGCCAGCGCTCGGCGATCCGGCCACGCTCGAGAACAAGATGCGGTACACCGCATTTGCTCAGGTGCTCGCTCATAGCCACCCCCGCCTGGCCGCCGCCGACGACAAGCGTGTCTACCTTCTCAACCGACATATCCACGTCTCTTTCGATGGGGCTTTCGCCGCTGTGATGGAGGTCCGTCTTGGTTTACTGGCGGGCCGCAGGAGCGAAAATTATGATTTCATGTGTCAGTGCTTAGCTTATCCCTAAACGCTGGAATGCGAACGCCGAGGGGCACTCAATTCGAGCGATCACGATCGGCAAAACCACCTCCGGACATCGAGAAAAGCTTAGGCAGACCCTAAGCACGGGTGCTGGAAAAAGTAATTCTTGTGCCCGGGATTTGGTGGTTCCCTGCGTCACCCCGCATCAGAGCGACGATCGCTGAGAGTGAAATGGCGCGAGAGACCCTTTACGCAAACGGCGCGCTATACACGGTCGATGCGGCGAATCCCGTTGCCGAGGCGATGCTGGTTCGCGGCGACCGCATCGCGGCTGTCGGCTCGTGGTCCACCGTCAAAGCGCAAGCATCCAAGGACGCCGAAATCGTCGATCTTCAGGGCCGGTTCGCAATGCCGGCCTTCATTGACTCTCACGTCCATTTCGCCTGGGGAAGCAAATATCTCGATGAAGTGCGGTTGCGCGAGGCCAAGACCTTTGGCGACGTCCTCGACCGGTTGAAGGCCTATTCGCAAGCCCATCCCGACCGCGCATGGATCGTGGGCAGCGAATTCAGCTACGGCTACCCCGATCTCCCCGAAGGCGGCTTCCACAAATCGCTTCTCGATCAAGTTGTTGCCGATCGCCCGGTTTTCTTCCGCTCCGGCATGGCTCACGCCGCCTGGGTGAACAGCAGGGCGCTGGAGCTTGCAGGCATCACGCGGGACACACCCGATCCCGAAGGTGGCGAGATCGTGAAAGACGAGAGCGGTGAGCCGACCGGATGGTTGAAGGAGAAAGTGTGGTCCAAGTTTGAAGCATTGGTCCCTCAATCCGCGCAATCGGATATGCGATCGGCGCTGCTCTCCGCCATCAAGGAAGCAAACCGTTTGGGACTGTCGCGGGTCCAAAGCGCGGGGACGGATGACGAAGCAGTCCCCTTGTTGGCTGAGATACTCGCGAACGGTGAACTGAGCCTGCGCTTCACGCTTTCGAGCATTGCCAATCCGGATTCGAACCTCGACGAGGTGATTGCGCGCGTATCGGGATGGCGGAACGACCTTGATCCCGCCTTTCTCGACGGACGTGTCATCAAATTCTTCCTGGACGGCGTCCTGGAATCCCACACAGGCCTCATGCCTCAGGGCTATGCCGACAAACCGGATCAAACCGGAACCTGCCTGTGGAATGCGCCGGCTTATAATGCGGCCGTCAGCCGTGCGCAGCAGGAAGGCTTTCAGGTCTGGACGCACGCGATCGGCACCGGCGCCATCGAAATGGCCCTCGACGCATATGCATCGGACGGAGAACGCTCGCGGCAGCGCCGGCCACGGGTCGAGCACTGCGAAATACCCACCGCGCGCGACATCGAGCGTTTTGGCCAGATAGGCGCGATAGCCAGCTTCCAGCCCGCGATGATCTATCCGCGCGACCAATGGCTGGGGATGGAGGGCCTTTGGGAAGTGCGTGTCGGCTCCAAGTCCTTGCCGCGCGCCTTTCCCGTCCGCTCCGTTATCGAGGCCGCCGGTGCCGTCGCGTTCGGTACGGATTGGCCTATCGTCGATCTCAATCCCCTCGTCGGCATCAGGAATGCGGTGCTGCGTCAAAGCCGGGATCATCAGCCGGAAGCAGGCTGGGTCCCGCAGCAGAGGATCACCGTCGCGCAGGCGCTCCACGCCTATACGCTGGGCGCGGCCTTTGCGGGCCACCGGGAAAGGGATGAGGGCAGTCTGGCGGCGGGCAAACTCGCCGACTTCATCGTTCTTTCCGATAATCCGCTGCAGGTCGAGCCGGACAAACTCGCGGATATCAAAGTGCTGAAAACGATCGTCGGCGGCAAATCGGTCTGGGAAGAACCCACGGCTTGAAACCGCGTCTTTGGGGGTTGGATGGAAGCGGCTGAATTTGACTACATCGTCGTCGGCGCCGGTTCGGCCGGTTGCGTGGTCGCCAATCGGCTGAGCGCCGACCCGTCCGTCAAAGTGTGCCTGATCGAGGCCGGCGGCAGCGACAACAGCCTGCGGGTCAAAGTGCCGGCAGGCATTCTCTCGCTCTACGGCAACCCCACCTACGACTATTGTTTCGTCGGCGTGCCGCAGCCTCGGCTCAACAACCGCAGGATTCCGGTCAACCGAGGCAAGGCGCTGGGCGGATCGAGCTCGATCAACTCGATGGTCTATATTCGCGGCGCCGCCGAAGACTATGACGAGTGGGCCGGGCTCGGCTGCGCCGGCTGGGCTTACCGCAACGTGCTGCCCGTGTTCAAGAAACTGGAGCGCAATCTGATCGCCCAGGACCCGCGCTATCACGGCATCGACGGCGAGCTGCTGGTCGACAATCCGCGCGATCCGAACGTGCTTTCCGGCATGTTCGTCAAGGCCGGGAAGAATGCCGGCCTGCCCGCCAACACCGACTTCAATGCCGAGCGCCAGTTCGGCCTCGGGGTCTACAATGTCACGCAGGACCGGGGCCAGCGCTTAAGCAGCTTCAGCGCCTTCATGCGTCCGGTACTCGATCGCAAGAACCTGACACTGCTCAGCGAATGCGAGGTGATCGACCTAGTCATTGCCGAGGGGCGCGCTAAAGGAATGCACGTGCGGCACGAGGGCCAGCGGAAGACGCTCTCGGCCAGCCGGGAGATTGTGCTCTCGGCCGGCGCCATCAACTCGCCCAAGATCCTGATGGCGTCGGGCATCGGGCCGGCAGCCGAGCTGCAGCAGATCGGCATCACGCCGGTTCTCGATTTGCCGGGCGTCGGCAAGAACCTGCAGGACCATGTCGACGGCATGATCACCGTGCGCTCCAGGAGCACCAGGACGCTCGGCCTGTCGATCGCCAACCTGCCGCGCATCGCGGCGGCGCCCTTCCAGTATTTCGCGCGCCGCAAGGGCATGCTCACCACCAACTATGTCGAAGCCGGCGGCTTTGCCAAAACCAGATACGCGAACGGCCTTCCCGACATTCAGTTCCACTTCGTGCCCGGCTATCGCAGCCATCGCGGCAGGCTGATCGAATACGGCCATGGCTACGCCATTCACACCTGCGTGCTCCGGCCGAAAAGCGTAGGCGAGATCAGGCTGTCACGGGACAGTTTTCGCCGGGACGTCTTGATCGACCACCGCTTTTTCGCGGACGATGAGGACGCCATGGTGCTGGTCGAAGGCATCAAGATCGCGCGCAAGATCCTTGCCGCATCCGAGTTCGACGAGGTGCGGGGCAAGGAGATGCTTCCGGGCAAGGATGTCCGCAGCGACGACGAAATCCTCGCCTATCTGCGCGCCGAAGCGCTGACCGTTTACCACCCGGTGGGGACCTGCAAGATGGGAACGGACGGCATGGCCGTCGTTGACCCGGCAACCCTGAAAGTTCGAGGCCTGGATGGGCTTCGGGTCGCGGATGCCTCGGTCATGCCGAAGCTGATCGGCGGCAACACGAATGCGCCAAGCATGATGATCGGGCAGAGGGCTTCGGAGATGATCCTTGGCTCGGCGTGCAACGGCGGCAAGTAGGTCGCCGCTGTTTCGGCGAGTCATCGCGAACGTCCCGGAATTGATGACGCCGAGGCGTCGCCGCGGTGCCGAATTCTGATCCGCTGCATCCCTCGGCCAACGTCACGGAATGGATCCTCGGGTCTCCGCGTCCGCTTCGCTCCCGCTCCGCCCGTGGATGACGAAGCTGAGAGGCTTCGGCCAATCCCCAGCGTCTGCGCTGATTTCACGGAAATGAACGGTGAAAATCTTGCCGCCGACAAGCCTGCAGCCTTTTCAGAAACCCTGTGTCGAGAGACTAGTTTAGTGATCCTCGTCGATCTCGTCATGCAAAAGGCCAAGGATGCGGCGCTTGAGCGCGATGAAGTCGGGTTCGAGGATCACGTCCATCGAGCGCGGCCGGGGAATGTCGACCTTGATCTCGGCCTTGATCTTGCCGGGCCGCGCCGTCATCACCAGAACGCGATCACCCAGCACCAGCGCCTCGTCGATATCGTGGGTGACGAAAAGCACCGTCTTCTGCTGCCGCTCCCAGACGCGCAAAAGCAGCTTCTGCATGGTGCCGCGCGTCTGGCTGTCGAGAGCGCCGAAGGGCTCGTCCATCAACAGCACGGCCGGGTCGTTCGCAAGCGCGCGCGCGATCGCCACGCGCTGCTTCATGCCGCCTGAGAGTTGCGCGGGATAATGATCCGCGAAGGGCGCAAGGCCGACCTCGTTGAGATACTGGTCGACGATCTGCTTGCGCTGCTCTGTGGGCAGACCCTTGCGCTTGGGCCCGTACTCGATGTTGGCGCGCACCGTGAGCCAGGGAAACAAGGTGTAGCTCTGGAACACCATGCCCCTGTCGGCGCCGGGTTCGACCACTTCCCTGCCATCGACCTTGATGCTGCCAGAAGTCGCGTCATTGAGGCCGGCCGCAAGATAGAGCAGGCTGGACTTGCCACATCCCGAAGGGCCGACGATGACGCAGAATTCGTTCCTGGCCACCTTCAGCGACACATCGTCCAGCGCCAGCACGCCATTGGCGTCGCCGTAGCGCAATGTCACATCTTCGACGGCCATCGTGGTGCCGGCCGACCGCGGATCGCCGACCGCCGAGGCCGCTCCGGCCGGATTGTTCGCCTTGATGGATTCGGTCATTGCTGCCCTTGATCCGGCTGCGGTTTGCGAGGATGCGTTCAAAATCAAGGTGCCCATGGCGCGACCCTCGCTCGGATGATGCGGAATGTCGTGTCGGTGATGAGGCCGAGAAGCCCGATCGCGGCGATCGCCATGAAGATCACATCGACCTGGAAGCCGCGCATCGCCTTCAGGCTGATGTAGCCGAGGCCGCTCGACGCCGCGACGAGTTCCGCCACGACCAGATATGTCCAGGCCCAGCCCATGGTAACGCGAAGCGTGTCGAGGATCGCGGGAAGTGCTGCAGGGAAAATGACATGCCACACCGCCTCGCTGCGCTTGGTGCCCAACGTGTAGGAGGCGTTGACCAGGTCCCTGGACACGCTGCGCGCACAATCGGAAATCATCACGAGTTGCTGGAAGAAGGTGCCGAAGAAGATGACCGCTATGCGCTGTTCGATGCCGATGCCGATCCAAAGGATGAACAGGGGCACGAAGGAGGTGACAGGCAGATAGCGGATGAAGTTGACCAGCGGCTCCAGCGGCGCCTGCACCGCCCGGTAGGTGCCCATCCACAGCCCCAGCGGCACCGCGATCAGCGAGGACACGATGAAGCCGAGAAGCACCACCTTGGCGCTGGTCAAAGTGTGGTAGAAAAGGCTGCCGTCCAGAGACATGCGATAGGTCGTCTGCAGCACCGTTCCGGGTGTCGGCAGGAACATGTTCGGCACGATGCGGCCATAGGACAGGAGAGCCCAGCCGCCGATCACGACGACCCACATCGCCAGCGCGAGCGTGGTTGCCGTGGTGGCGGGAATGTTGGCGAATGGGGTCGTCAGGCGTGTCCACGCCGTCCGCCTCTGTGCCATTAGATGGCCTCCGTTGATTTAAGCGCGTAGCGCTGGAAAACGCGGCCGGCCCCGGGAGGCCGACCAACTCTGGCTTTCGGAAAAACGCTGCCGGCCCGGACGGGCCGACCCCGGCGATCTCGAAGGCTCACTGCTCCTTGATGAAATCGGTATCGAGGATGGTTTTGGCGTCGATCGTCATCTTGAGCTTGCCGGCCTTGCCCCAGATGTCCTGCGCGAAATTCACCAGATTGGACGCCTCGCTCTTCTCAGGGGTGCCGAAGAAATCGAGGTTGCGGGCACGATCGTAGTAGCGCACGCCCTTGGCGCCGGCGGCGAAGTCCTCGGGCTTTTCGAGATAACCGCCAATGCCCTTGGCCATGATCTCGTAGGCCTTGTCCGGGTTGGTCTTGATGTATTCGACCGCCTTGTAATAGCCCTTGACCAGGGCCTTCACGTCCTCGGGATGCTTCTCGATCAGGTCGCATTTAAGCGCGATCACATCGACGATCAGGCCAGGCGTGGTCGTGGAATCGATCAGCACCTTGCCCTTGCCGCCCTTGCGGACTTCGGTGAGGTGCGGCTCCCAGGTCACCGCGGCGGGAACCTGGCCGGCGATGAACGCGGTCGCCGCATCATCGGCGGTCATGTTGGTGATGGTGACGTCGTCCTCGGTCATGCCTTCCTTTTTCAGGAGCACGTTGAACCAGAATTCGGATATGGAACCCTCGTTCAGGGCCACCTGCTGGCCCTTCAAATCCTTCAGCGACTTGACGTCGGCCTGCGTGACGACGCCGTCGCCGCCGTGGCTGTCGTCGAGCGCCAGCACATATTTGAAGCAGAGCTCGTCCGAGCGGTACTTCATCAGCTCATCGACGGTGGACGCGGCGCCATCGAGGTCGCCACCGGCGACCGCCGCCATGTAAAGCGCTGATTCTTCGATGACCTTCAGGTCGACGTCAACGCCGGCCTCCTTGAAGTAACCGAGGTCGCGGGCAAGAAACAGCGGCCCGTAGCCAACCCAGGTGGTCATGCCGAGGCGAATGGCGCCTGCGTTGGCGGGAGCGGCAAGCCCCAGGCCCAGCAGGCCTGCGCTGACCGCGGTCATCAGGCAATTTCGGAATGTCTTCATTGTCGTGGTTCCCCATGGCTGTTGCTGGCATCGGCCCATTCGAACGGCCTATGCCAAGCGGTGTTTCGGCAGCCGCTCTCTTGTTATGCGTCGCCTCCCGGGCGGGCCTAGCGTGTTCTAGGCCCTGCAAGAGAGCATCCGGGCCGGGTCGCCAAAAGAAGTCTTTTTCTGTCCTTTGCTTCGCCGAAACCGAAGCGACCGGCCAGCGGGGCGGCTCGCAGCATCCGGGGGCGGATCGCGAAAGGTTGCGCCCGGCAGTCGAAATAAAATCATGCGGCAGGGCTGCTTTTTTGCGTGCCGCAGCTGGTGCCGGAAGAACTGGCTGCGGAGGCGTGGACTGCTGCGACCACCCCCATCCGGGGCTGAACTACCCCAGAGTTTGGCTGGCGAGGGCATAAGTCATCGGGGCAGTTGCATCGCCGACGGAATAATCGGCGAGGCGTTTGCCCATCGACATGGTCAGCACGGTGTCGAAAACAGGCATTCCGCTGTGCGACAGAAATGCGCCGAACTCACGGCTCTCCATATGCGTATCCACCCGGACAAAGCTGCCCAAATGCTCGGTCACGTGCGGTCGAACCACCGCGATGGCATCGGCATCGTCCTTCGCCACCACAGGGCCGACGACGTGGCCACGGCCGAACGGGCGGCATAGGGCGAAGGCCTTAAGTGCCCCAGCGTCGAAGAGCCCGTAGCCGATGGACTGGTCGAACAGCTTTTGGACAAGTGCTTCCCTGCGAACCCCGAAACCGGCCGCGTCGAGCGCGATGATCGCCGGCACATGCTCCACCCGCAATCGCCGCACCGCGCTATCCGCCTTTTCCATGCCTGCCGACCCAATCGCATGGACAATCCCCTGGCATTGATAAACGGTCTTCTCCGGCTGGAAGTCGAGCGAGAGATAGAGCCGCCTTGCTGCACGGGTTGCATTGAGGCGCAAGTTGCGGTCGACGACCTTGTCGAAGACCCGCTTCATCAGCCATTGCCCCGCCCCCAGCGTCTGAAGTCGCGGCGAGGTGATGACCATCCCCACCGTCGACAGGCCATCGCCATGCTCGAACCACATGGCCGAACCGAGAACCCTGCCGATCTCGTCGAGCGCCACGAGGCCTTGTCCTGTTTCGCGCAGGAACTGCCAATCCTCTGCCCGATGCGGCCACCCCACCGACAGGGAGAGCGCATGCAACCGGTCCAGCTCGACACCTTCAATGTCGGCGATCCGCATTGAGAAGGCATCGATTTTCAAGCTTCCGGACGGCTTCAATTTCCTGCCTCTGAAAGATCGCGAAGGGGTGACACACAACACAATGGCCGCACCTGCCCCTGTCAACGCTAAACAACCAGACCGATACGATTTGCTCGAATGCCGCGTGCCAACGCAAGATTCAACTGAAACACTTCCGCTTTCGGCACGCAATCGCGAAGGAATGCATACATTCTCTGCGGCAATTCTGTAGTTACGGCCGGCCGCGCCGAACCCGGCGAACCCGAAAATGCCTTGAGGGCTGGAATGGACGTCTTCGTCATCCTCGACCGTCTCGTCGCCTTTCCGTCGGTCGCCGGCAAGCCGAACGGCGACATTGCGGGCTGGATCGAGGCCTATCTCGGCGAACATGGCGCAAAGGTCACCCTGCTGCCCGGGCCTGAAGGCGACCGTTCCAATCTTTTCGCGACGATCGGCCCCGCCGATGTCGCGGGCTATATCCTGTCCGGGCACATGGACGTCGTCCCCGCCGGCGAGCCGCAATGGAGCTCGCCCCCCTTCACGCTGCGCCGCGAGGGTGAACGGCTCCATGGACGCGGCACCACTGATATGAAGGGGTTTCTGGCCGCAGCGCTCGCGGCAGTGCCCGCGCTGACGAGACTGCGCCTTGCCAGGCCAATCCACCTTGCCTTCTCCTATGACGAGGAGGTGGGATGCCGTGGCGTGCCGCACCTGATCGCCCGCCTTCCCGAACTTTGCGCGAAGCCACTCGGCGTCATCGTCGGTGAGCCGAGCGGCATGCGCGCCGTGCGCGGCCACAAGGGCAAGGCGGCCGCTCGCCTGACGATCCACGGGCGCTCCGGCCATTCCTCGCGGCCCGATCTCGGCCTCAACGCCATCCACGCCATGGCCGGTGCTCTGAGCGCGGCCGTCGGCGAAGCCGAGCGGCTGACGCACGGTCCATTCGACCTTGCCTTCGAGCCGCCCTACTCCTCGCTACAAGCGGGCGTGGTGACGGGCGGGCAGTCGGTCAACATCATTCCCGGCACTTGCACGCTGGACCTGGAGGCTCGCGCCATACCCGGCGTGGACCCGGCGAGCCTGCTCGCGCCGGCCAAGGCGCGGGCTGAGGCCCTTGCCGCCGACGGCTTCTTGGTCGAGTGGACGCCGATGAGCGCCTATCCGGCGCTGTCGCTGCCACAGGACGCGCAGCTGGCTGAATTGCTGGGCGAACTGACCGGCGAAGCGCCTTCAGCGGCCGTCAGCTACGGTACGGAGGCTGGCCTTTACCAGGCCGCCGGGATCGATGCGATCATTTGCGGACCGGGCGATATCGGCCGCGCCCATAAGCCGGATGAGTACATTCTCACCGGTGAACTCGCCGCCTGCCAGCGATTGATCGAGGCGCTGGGCGCCCGCTGCGCGGCCTGAAGGGAACCGGAATGACGTTCCTTTTCAATTCCGATGCGCAGCGCGGCTCGATCTTCGCCGAGGCGTTCGCCAAGGAACTGCCGGACGTCCCCTTCACGATGGATGGCGCGACGGTTCATCCCGACTCCGTACGCTATCTCATTACCTGGACCGCGCCGGAAGACCTCGCGCGCTACAGAAACCTGGAGATCCTGTTTTCCATTGGCGCCGGCGTCGATCAGTTCCGCCTCGATACCTTACCGGAACAAGTGAAGATCGTGCGCACGGTCGAGGAAGGCATCGTGCGCATGATGCAGGAATACGTGACGCTGGCCGTGCTCGCCCTGCATCGCAATCTGCCCGCCTATCTGGCACAGCAACGCGCCGGCGAATGGCGTGACATCCCACAGCTGCAGGCCGGGTCGCGCCGGATCGGCGTGCTCGGCCTCGGGCAACTTGGGCAGGCCGTACTCGATCGCCTGAAGCCCTTCGGCTTTCCGCTCGCCGGCTGGAGTCGGTCGCCACGCCAAATCGAGGGCGTGACCTGCCACTATGGCGAGCTCGGGTTGGAGCGGACGCTGGCTGCCAGCGACATACTGGTCTGCCTGCTGCCTCTGACCGAGGCGACGCGCGGGTTCCTCGATGCCGACCTGTTCGCGAAACTGCCGGAAGGCGCGGCGCTCGTCCACACCGGCCGGGGGCCACAGCTCGCCCATGAAGCCCTCATCGCCGCGCTCGATAGCGGGCATCTATCGGCCGCAATCATCGACGTGACCGATCCCGAACCGCTGCCTGAAGGCCACCCGTTCTGGGCTCATCCGAAGATCATCCTGACCCCGCATGTCGCCAGCGTCACCCAGCCCTCGACCGCCGCGCGGTCGGTCATCGAGAACATCCGACGCCACCGCGCCGGTCTCGACCCCATCGGGCTCGTCGACCGCTCGCGCGGTTATTGAAGTCCAACCCGAAAGGCCATCCTTTGTCCCTGCTCAAGTCCGTCGACACCAACCCAAGCTTTTCACCGCGCGAATCCGAGGCGCTGCCCGAACGGCTGATCGCCGGCTGCCCCGCCTTCAAGACCTGGGCGCAGGACGCCGCCAAGGACGACCTCGTCCATACCGGCGTCTGGGAGGCGACGCCGGGTGAGACGCGCTCGGTCAAGGGGGAGACGTTCGAATTCTGCCACATACTCTCCGGCGTGGTCGAAATCACGCCCGACGCTGGCGAGGCGGTGACCTACCGCGCCGGCGACAGCTTCGTGATGAAGCCTGGCTTCACCGGTGTCTGGAAGACCATCGAGACGGTGCGCAAGATATACGTGACGGTAGGGTAGCGTCCGCGTCAGGCGCTGACCTCGGCGGAAGATTTTGCTGTCCCTTGCCCCCAGCACGCAACATTCGTCGGCGGCGGATCACCGAACAGCGCATGCTGCGTGCCGGCACGCGTTAGGCTCGGGCCGTTGCTGCCGAGCGGTTTTCCCATGAGCCTGAGCTTCGATCCTGACACGATCCCCCTCCCCGTTGGCCATTTCGTCGGCGGGGAGCTGATTTCGGCCGAGGGTGCGATCGAGATGCGGCGTCCTTCCGACGGCAAGGCTTATGCCGCCTGCCCCGTGGCCAGTGCCGACGTGGTGGACCGTGCTGTGGAGAGCGCCAAGGCGGCGCTGAAAGCCAGCAACTGGGGCGGCGTTCGGCCGCGCGAGCGCACCAGGGCGCTGCAGGCCTGGGCCGACCTGATCGAGGCCGAGGCCGCAACGCTTGCCAGGGTCGAGGCGCTATGCTCGACCCGGCCCGTCGGCCAGCTCGTCGCCGGCGACATCGCCGTCACCGCCGAGCAGATTCGCTTCTTTGCCGAATTCGCCGACAAGGAAGGCAGCGAATTGGCGCCGACCGACGACGCCAGCCTCGGCATGATCATGAGCGAGCCCTATGGCGTGGTCGGCGCGATCACGCCCTGGAATTTTCCCATCTCGATGGCCGGATGGAAGCTCGGCCCGGCGCTGGCCGCAGGCAATGCGGTTGTGTTGAAACCTTCCGAGATGACGCCGTTCTCGGCTGCCTATTTGGCGCAGCTTGCCGTCAGAGCTGGTCTGCCGGCCGGGCTGATCAACGTGGTCTTGGGCGATGGGCCGACCACCGGCACGGCGCTGACCGGTCATCCCGAGATCGCCAAGGTCAGCTTCACCGGCTCGACCCGCGCCGGCTCGGCGATCATGGAGAACGTCGCGCGCACCGGCGTCAAGCCGATGACGCTGGAGCTCGGCGGCAAGAGCCCGCAGCTCGTCTTTGCCGATGCCGATCTCGACAAGGCGGCGGCTGCGATCGCCGGCAGTGTCACCTTCAACGCCGGCCAAGCCTGCGTGGCCGGCACGCGCCTGATCATCGAAAAGAAGGTGGCCGACAGGCTGACCGCTGCGATCCTGGAGAAATTGAGGGCGGTGCGGCCCGGCCCGACCTGGGATGAGACGACGCAGTATTCGCCGATCATTTCGGAGCGGCAGCGGGCGCGTGTCGACGGCATCGTGCGGGCAGCGGTCGCGGCCGGCGGCGAATGCCTGACCGGCGGCAACGCCATGGACGATCCGGGCTATTTTTACGAGCCGACGCTGATTGCCAATGTCGACCAGGCAAATCCGGCGATCGTGGAGGAAATCTTCGGTCCTGTTCTGACCGTCCAGAGCTTCGAGACCGAGGAGGAGGCCCTGGCGCTATCCAGCCATCCGACCTACGGGTTGGCTTCCGGCCTGTTCACGACCGACCTGTCCCGCACGATCCGTCTTGCGCGCAAGCTCGAAGCAGGCACCGTCTGGGTCAACCGCTACAGCCGCTCGCGCGACCATATCCTGCCGACCGGCGGCTACAAGCGCTCCGGCATCGGCAAGGATCTCGGCCGCGAGGCCTATCTCGCCAACCGCAGGACCAAGAGCGTCCTGATCAGCCTCTAGAGAGATGCCGATGAAGTCCTATTCGATCGCCCTGATCCCCGGTGACGGCATCGGCCGCGACGTGACCGCCGCCGCCTGGACGGTATTGGAAACGGTAGCCAAACAGTCCGGCTTTGCCTTAACCGGAACCGAATTTCCCTGGTCCTGCAAATTCTACAAGGAGACCGGCCGCATGATGCCGGAGGAAGGCATCGACACCTTGCGCGGCTTCGACGCCATCCTGCTCGGCGCGGTCGGCTGGCCGGCGGAGGTGCCGGATTCCGTCTCGCTGCACGGCCTGCTGCTGCCGATCCGCAAGGCATTCGTGCAATACGCCAACATCCGCCCGCACCGCCTGCTGCCGGGGGTGACGGGGCCGCTGCGGGCTGAGAGCTTCGACATATTGTGCATTCGCGAGAACACCGAAGGCGAGTATTCGGGCGCCGGCGGGCGCGTGCATCGAGGCACGCTGGACGAGGTCGCCGTCGAGACCTCGATCTTCACCCGCGCCGGCGTCGAGCGCATCCTGCGCTTCGGCTTCGAGCAGGCGCGGGCGAGGCGCGGCAAGTTGGCCTCCGTCACCAAGTCCAACGCCCAGAAATACTCGATGGTCTTCTGGGACGAGATCACGCGCGAGCTGGCGGCGGAGTATCCTGATGTCACAGTCACCAGCTACCACGTCGACGCGCTCGCCGCGCGCATGATCATGGCGCCCGACAGCCTCGACGTGGTCGTGGCCTCCAATCTCTTCGGCGACATCCTGACCGACATCGGCGCGGCGATCCAGGGTGGGCTCGGCTACGCCGCTTCCGCCAACATCAACCCCGGCCGCTCGGCGCCGTCGATGTTCGAGCCGGTGCACGGCTCGGCGCCCGACATCGCCCATCTCGGCATCGCCAATCCGATCGCCACCATATGGTCCGGCGCGATGATGCTCGATCATCTCGGCGAAACAGCCGCTGCCGGCCGCATGATGAAGGCGCTCGAAGCGACGACCGCGCGCGGTATTGGAACCGGTCCCGGCAAAGACAGAACTGACGCCATAACAGCCGCCGTCGTCGCGGCGCTCAGCTGAATGCAAGGTCGTCTGCAATGAAAAACCTGAAGGACAAAAGCCTGTTCCGCGAAGCCGGCCTGATCGGCGGTGAATGGGTCGCTGCCGGCTCCGGCAAGACCGTCGATGTCATCGATCCGGCGACGCAGGCCGCCATCGGTACAGTGCCCGATATGGCCGGCCCTGAAACGCGCGCGGCCATTGACGCCGCGGCCTCCGCCTATCGGGATTGGAAGAAGAAGACCCATGCCGAGCGCGCCGCGCTGCTGGAGGCCTGGCATGGGCTAATGCTTGCGCATCTTGACGATCTGGCGCTGATCCTGACCACGGAACAGGGCAAGCCACTGGACGAGTCTAGAGGCGAGATCCGCTACGGCGCGTCCTTCGTCAAATGGTTCGCGGAAGAAGCGCGCCGCATCAACGGCCACACCATCCCCTCGCCCACGCAAGACCGCCGCATCATCGTGCTGAAGGAACCGGTCGGCGTCTGCGGCATCATCACGCCGTGGAATTTTCCCAACGCGATGATCACCCGCAAGGTCGCGCCGGCGCTGGCCGCTGGCTGCACGGTGGTGATCAAACCGTCCGAGTTCACGCCCTATTCGGCGCTGGCCCTTGGCGTGCTCGCCGAACGGGCCGGCATCCCGGCCGGCGTCATCAACATCGTCACCGGCATGCCGGCCGAGATCGGCAACGAGATCATGTCGAACGAGACGGTGCGCAAGATCTCCTTCACCGGCTCGACGCGGGTCGGCTCGCTGCTGATGCGCGGCGCAGCCGACAGCGTGAAGCGGCTCAGCCTCGAGCTCGGAGGCAACGCCCCCTTCATCGTCTTCGACGACGCCGACCTCGACCTCGCCGTCGAGGGCGCGCTCGTCTCGAAATTCCGCAATGGCGGCCAGACATGTGTGTGTGCCAACCGCATCCTCGTCCAGGCTGGAATTTATGAGGCGTTCGCGGCGAAGCTCACCGCCCGCGTCAACGCCATGACGGTGGGGCCCGGCACGCAGCCCGGCGTCGCCATCGGGCCGATGATCAACATGGCGGCGGTCGAGAAGATCAACCGCCATGTCGAGGATGCGCTCGCCAAAGGTGCTGCGATCGTCACTGAGAAACCGCCGCTGCCGGAGGGCCCGCAATATGTCGCGCCGCTGGTGCTGACCGGCGCCACAGCAGAGATGCAGCTCGCCGGCGAGGAGACCTTCGGCCCGGTCGCGCCGCTCTTCCGTTTCGAGACCGAAGAGGAAGCGATCGCACTGGCCAACGGCACGCCCTACGGGCTTGCCTCTTACTTCTACACCGAGAATTTGAAGCGCGCCTGGCGCGTTGGAGAGGCGCTGGAGTTCGGCATGGTCGGGCTCAACACCGGCTCGGTCTCGATGGAAGTCGCCCCCTTCGGCGGCGTCAAGCAGTCCGGCCTCGGCCGTGAGGGCGCGCAGGCCGGCATCGAGGAATATCTCGAGATGAAGAGTTTTCATATGGGAATAGGGCAGTAAGGAGTAGGGCAGCAGGGCAGCAGGGAATAGAGCACTCCTTACTGCCTTACTGCCTTACTGCCTTACTGCCTTACTGCCTTACTGCCTTACTGCCTTACTGCCTTACTGCCTTACTGCCTTA